>JACCTC010000288.1 GCA_013812655.1 Deltaproteobacteria bacterium
GGCGCTCTTCGAGCGCCGCCACGACGAGGATCGCGGTGACGTCGCCGTCGCGCTATCGGCGAGCCGGGCATTCCTCGCCGCCGGCTCGGTCAGCCACGCGGTGCGCTGGCTCGGCGTTGGCGCTGCACGCGCGGCGGCGCTGGGCCGCGAGGAGCTGGCGCAACGGCTGCGGCTGAAGCAGGAACGCGTGCGCGAGCGCCTGAGCTGAGGCGCGGCCGCCTGGAGTCCGCTAGATCGCGGACAGCAGCGGGATGTACGTGCCGGGCGGCGGGACGTCGAACCCTTCGACGTTGAACATCGACGTGAAGGTCGCGTTCGAGCGTGGATCGGCGATCAGCTTCTGCAAGCCGGCGACCAGCGAGTCCGCGCGGTCCGGCGCGAGCTTCGGGCTCAGCACGACGCCATCGTTTGGCGACTCCTCGGTGTAGGCGAGCAGCTTGAGACGCGGTGCGCGCACGCGCCACGTCTCCTTGAGGCCACCGGGCCCGACGAACAGCGCCGTGAGATCCGCATCGAAGTCGAGGATCGCGTCGATGCACGCCGCATACGATCCGAACATGCGCTGGTTGAGAAATGCGGTCTCGACATCGACGCCGACGCTGCGCAGGTACGCACGCGGCATCAGGTAGCCGCCGACCGAAGATTCGTCGACCCACGCGACGCGCGGGCGGAACACACCGGTACCGAGCGAGCTGATGTCGAAGGTGTCCTGCGCGCGGCTCACGAGCGCGGAGCGATAGGTAGTCGCGCCACCGCGGATCGCCCGCAGCGCCATCCGGCCGCCGACCGACTCGATGCGCGCGCAGGTGAGCGGCGGTCCCCACGCCGCGTCGACCTCGCCGCCGAGTATCGCGGTCTGCAGCGCCTTGTACGTCTTGAACGGCACGACCATCTGGAAGCCGGCCGTGTAGAGGAGGTCTGCGAACTCGCGCGCGAGCGCCCAGACCGGTGCGGTCCCGAGCGACGGCGGCAGGCCGAACGTGAACCCTGTGCGATCGCTCGGCTCCCCCATCACGGCCAGTGTACTGCGATCGCGGAGCGGTCTTGGCGCGCGGTGGAGCTGATCACCGGTTCAGTCAGACCGCTCTGGTACGTGGAGGCATGGCCAAGATCAAGGCGCTCAAGGTGCGCACCGCGTACCGGTGCCAGGCCTGTGCTCATGTCGAGTCGCGCTGGCTCGGACGCTGCCCGGCCTGTCAGGAATGGAGCTCGCTCGTCGAGGAGATCGAGGCGGCCGCACCGCCCCGGCCGAGCGCTGCGGGTGTCGCCGATGGTGCCTCGCCGATCTCGATCGTCGAGGTCGTCGAGATCAGCGCGAAGGATCGCCGGAGCTGCGGGATCGGCGAGCTCGACCGGGTGCTTGGCGGCGGGCTGGTCGCCGGCTGCCTCGTGCTACTCGGGGGCGATCCGGGCGTTGGCAAGTCGACGCTGCTCGTGCAGGCCCTCGCGGGGCTGGCGCGCAGCGGCCGCGTGCTGTACGCGACGGGCGAGGAATCGGTCGCGCAGACCGCGATGCGGGCACGTCGCGTCGGTGCGGCCGATGCGCGGCTCGCGGTGGTCGCCGAGACCGACGTCGAGAAGATCCTCGCGCACGCACGCGCCGAGCTGCCCGCGATCCTCGCGGTCGACTCGATCCAGACGATGTACACGCCGCTGCTCGACTCGATCCCCGGATCGCTCGCGCAGGTTCGCGAGTGCGCGAGCCGGCTCATGCAGTTCGCGAAGACGACGGGCGTGCCGACGATCCTCGTCGGTCACGTCACCAAGGACGGCGCGCTTGCGGGGCCCAAGACCCTCGAGCACCTCGTCGATGTCGTGCTGCAGCTCGAGGGCGACGGTGGGCCATACCGGATCCTGCGTGCGCACAAGAATCGCTTCGGCTCGACCCAGGAGATCGGGGTCTTCGAGATGCGGGGCGCCGGGATAGCCGAGGTCACGAACCCGTCCGCCCACCTGCTGGCGGAGCGACCACTCGGCGCGCCGGGCTCGGTGGTCGTCGCATCGGCGGATGGCGCACGCCCGCTGCTCGTCGAGATCCAGGCGCTGGTCGCGCCCGCGAGCGCGGGGGTCGGCCGGCGTACCGCGGCCGGCGTCGATGGCAACCGGGTCTCGCTGCTGCTCGCGGTGCTGGCGCAGCGGGCGAGCTGCGATGTCCTCGATCGCGACGTGTTCGTCAACGTCGCCGGCGGGATCCGGCTCGGTGAGCCCGCGATCGATCTCGGCGTGGCGTGCGCGATCGCGTCGTCGGCGCGCGGTCGTGCGATCGATGCGCGGACGGTGATGTTCGGCGAGGTCGGGCTCGCCGGCGAGATCCGCGCCGTCCCGCTCTGCGAGCAGCGCCTCGGCGAGGCCGCACGGCTCGGCTTCACGCGTGCGCTGATCCCGGCGCAGAACCTCGCGCGCCTCGATCCTGCGAGCCGCGCCGCGACCGGCATGGAGCTGGTCGCCGTCGATCGCCTGGTCGCCGCGATCGCCGAGCTCTGAGCCCTCGTTCGTGGCCGGATCAGGCCGCGATCAGAACTGCAGCATCAGACGCAGCTGGAGCGTGTGCGCCGTGCCGGCGTCGCCGGTGTTGTCCGGATCGATGGCGCTGTAGCCGAAGTCGCCATCGGGATCGAGCGGGTCGTCGTCGGGGTGGTTCATCGCGGCGAACGGGAACAGCACGCCGTACGAGACGCCTGCGAACAGCCCGCCGCCGGAGTAGCCGAGGTCGGTGTTGAACTCGGTGCCATACATCCGCGAGTTGCCCGGGGTCGCGACCGGCTTCATGGCGAACGACGTGATGTTCGAGATCTTGAACTGGATCGACTTCGTGAAGTCGTACGACAGGAACGGCTTGACGTAGCCCGCGTTCGAGACCGCCCCGATCAGGTGGCGGAACAGGATCATGTCGACCTTGTATTCGCGGTTGAACATGAACTGCGACAGCTTGCGATCGCTCGACGACGGGTCGCCGAGCAGGTTCGCGAACGCGATGTGCGTGTTGCCTTGCGGCGTGTTGTCCCACTGATCGCCGGAGGCTGCGCCGCTCTCGAGACCGAGCCGCAGCTTGCCCTCGAGGCCCTTCCAAGTGAACCGCGCGGTGCCGCCGTACTTGCGGATGTTCGCCTGCGAGTCGAAGCCGAACTCGTCGAGCCGGCCGATCTTGCCGAACTGGCCGATCGCCTCGGCCTCGAGCTGGATGCGCTTGTACGCGAGCTTGACCCACGGGTTCGGCGAGTAGGTCTTGAGGTCGCGCGGGACGTACCCGTTCGCCTCGTCGAAGTCGCCGCCGACCGTGAAGCCCGAGACGTCGTTGTCCCAGCGCTGGGTGCGGTACTCGAAGTAGACGCCGTAGTTGAGCGCGAGCTCGCCGCGCTCGACCTTGTCGCGGAACTCCTGCGGCGCGTCCATGCGCGACAGCACGATGATCCACGAGTTGCCGTCATCCTCGTCGTCGAGGTCGAACGGGTGACCCTCGCGGCCCTTGCCCTGCGATGCCTGGTTCGAGACGAGGCGGGTCGAGTCCCAGTCCGAGGCGATCATGCCGCGGATCTGGGTACCCGGAATCACCGCCGAGAAGCTGACGCGATCGACGGTGTCGCCGTAGTCGCCGTCGAGATCGTACGAGCCGTCGATCGGATCGTGGCCGCCGCTGTTCGCGACCATGCCCATGCCCCAGTGGTTCGGCATCCGGCCGAACTTGAGGATGCCGAGCGGCACCGCGACCTCGGCCCACGCGCGCTTCACCGCGATCGAGTCGCGATCACTGTTGAGGCCGGCAATCGGCGGCGCCTGGCTCTTGCCGAAGGCACCGAGTGGGGGCCGGTTGCCGAAGTCGGTGGTGTCCGAGGCATCGAAGCCGCCCGCCCAGCCCTGGTTGACCGGCGTCGAGCCGAGCACGAGGTTATCGAGCACGTCCGCCTGGACGTGGATCGACGTGCCCTCGTCGAGGTTGATCGTGGGCTCGAGCCGGAGCCGCATGTTCGTGCTCGACAGCGACTCGTCGCACTTGCGTCCGAGCCGACTCGATCCGCACCCGAGCGCGCGCGGAAACGGCGCGCCGCCGGCGGCGGGATCGTCGACGAACCCGAGATGAAAGTTCTTGAACCAGTCGGTACGCATCCGGAAGTAGCCGTCGAGCTCGAGCAGCTTCCAGCGCTTGCGACGACCCTTCGGTGCGGGGAGCACGGGGTTCGTCGGAAGCAGGCCAGGTGCCTTCGGCGCAGCCTCGGCCACGCCCTCCTTCTTGGCTTCGTCGGGCTGTTGCCCCATGCCACCGCCGGGCATACCGCCGCCGGGTGCGATCTGGGCCTCGGCGGAGGCCGTCACGAGGAGGAGGCCGACGACGACGCCGGTGCGGAACGTGGCCGTGTGGATATAAGGCATAGAAAGCACGGGGGATTTAGGCAACGGCGTCAAGTGCGGCGGACTATAGTGGCGGCTCAGAAGTCGGTCAAACGCACCGGGCAACGAATCACCAATTCGCCGGGTCGAGATCCGGCAGGTTATGGTGCATGCGATGGCTAATGACCCTCGGCGGCTCGCCGGCGTTGCCTGGCTCGTGATCGTCGCCCACGGGATCGCCCTTGGGAGCGCCCTTGGGATCGCCCTTGGGATCGGATGTGGCCCGACGATCCGGCCCGACCGCCCGCCGCCCGAGCCCGGCCCGGTCGCAAAGATCCAGCCGCTCCACACGACGAAGGTGTCCGGGCGTCAGATCGTCGTCGGCGAGATGTGTCCGCAAGGGGCCGGCGGGCGGCCCGCGGTGGCGCCGCTCGTGATGCGGACGATGGGCTGGAGCGACGATGTCGCCGAGGTCACCAATGCGGTCGAGCGCGGCAGCGTCCCGCGGTTTGTCGTGTTCGGCGTCGACGGCAAGATCGCCGGGCGCTTCGACACGCTCGGCCTCGCCGAGATCGGCTCGCAGCAGGCGGTCGCGACCGGCACGTACGTCGGAGCATCACCGTGTACCTCGGACGCCGGCGGCGGTCAGCGCGTCGAGGATCCGAAGTGCGGACCGGCGACCGGCGGCTGTGGTCTCGCGGTCGGCGAGCTCACGCGCCCCGACGATCCGCCGGAGACCGTCGGCGTGATCACCGGTGGGGCGTGCCTCCAGGGCGACGCGCTCGCGGTCGACATCGACGGTGACAAGGTGATGGAGCAGTTCCCGCTCGTGGGCGTGCTCGACGGCGTCCGCAGCCCGGCGGCCGAGTGGGGTGCCGCGCCGGTGATCGGGGCGGCGTGCACGCCGAAGTTCCAGATCTACGACGTCAAGATCGCGCCGCACCTCGAGCCCGGCAAGGGCGGCGCCGAGAAGCACATCATCGGCTTCGATCTCCTCGGGGTCGCCGACCTCGACGGCAATGGCCGGATGGAGCTCGTGATCGCGCTCGAGTTCCCGACGGTTCGTACGATCGTGGTCTACACGACGACGGGGTCCGCCCAGCGGCTCGAGCTCGCAGGCGAAGGCCAGTCGTTCACGCGCTGACGAGAGCGCGCGTGTCGCCGGCCGGCCTGCTACTGTCGCGGCGTGCGCGACGATGTCGGTCAGCTCCTGTGGATCGGATTCGAAGGGACCACCGTCCCGCCGGCGCTGGGCAAGGCGCTCGCTGCCGGCGAGTACGGCGCGACGATCCTGTTCAAGCGAAACCTCGCGTTCAGCGTCGTGCACGGCGGCGAGGCCGCGCTCGCTCAGGAAGTCTGTGACGTCGACGCGCTCCTCGCGCTCAACGCGGATCTCCATCGCAGCGCGCCCGACGGCACGCCCGCGTTGGTCGCGGTCGATCAGGAGGGCGGCCTCGTGCAGCGCGTGCGCGCGCCGGCCACGCACTGGCCGCCGATGCGGACGCACGACGGCTTCGCCGCGCCCGACGACACCGCGCTCGCCGAGCAGGTGGGCCTCGCGCTCGGCCACGAGCTGCGCGCGCTCGGCTTCGACATCGACTTCGCGCCGGTGCTCGACATCCACACGAACCCGGCAAACCCGATCATCGGCGACCGCGCGTTCGGTACCGAGCCCGAGACCGTCGCTCGTCGCGCCCTCGCGTTCGCGCGCGGCCTCGATGCGGCTGGCGTGCTGGCGTGCGGCAAGCACTTCCCGGGGCATGGCGACACCGCGACCGACAGCCACCTCGAGCTGCCGCGGATCGATCACCTGATGGATCGCCTCGAGCGCGTGGAGCTCGTGCCGTTCGTGCGCGCGGCCGCTGCGAACCTACCGATGATCATGACCGCCCACGTCGTGTTCGCGGCGCTCGACGCGACGCGACCGGCGACGCTCTCCGAGCTCGTCGTCCGCGATCTCTTGCGTGGCAAGCTCGGCTACCGCGGCGTGATCGTCAGCGACGATCTCGACATGCGCGCGATCGCGGATCGCACCGGCGCCGGCGAGGCCGCGGTCGCCGCGATCCGTGCTGGCTGCGACGTGCTGCTCCTGTGCCGCGATCCCGCGCACCAGGACGAGGCGCAGGCCGCGCTGCTGCGCGCCGCCGAGACCGATACCGAGCTACGCCGCCGGATCGGCGAGTCGGCGGCGCGGGTCCGCGCGATGAAGCGGGCGCACGCCGAGAACCAGCGCGATCGGCCCGCGCCATCGCGGGACGTGATCGGTAGCTACACGCACCGCCAGCTCGCGGATCGTCTCGCCGGTCGGTGACGTGCCGCCGCGCAGGCCTTCGTCATCAAGATTCTAGATGTTGCCGAGCGGCTTCGCGCAGTGGGCGCGGCAGCTCTGCGATCTCGAGGATCGATGCAATGCCTGCGAGCCAGGAGGCAACAAACGAGGCATGCCGATGGTACGTCGCTTGCTCGCGCACGCGGCCGATGGCATCCAAGCAAGGGTCTCGGCGCGGCGACGGTCGCGCTTCCACGGACGAGCGGGTCGGCAGCGGGGGCGAGCTCCACCAGCAGGCGACCGGTGACGGCGCACTGACGACGAATCAGGGCACGCCGGTCAGCGACGATCAGAACTCGCTGCGGATCGGCACACGCGGGCCGACGCTCCTCGAGGACTTCCACTTCCTCGAGAAGATCACCCACTTCGATCACGAGCGGATCCCCGAGCGGATCGTTCACGCACGCGGCTCGGCGGCGCACGGCCGCTTCGTGCCCTACAAGAACGCGGCGAAGTACTCGCGCGCGGCGTTTCTCGCGGATCCGTCCGTCGAGACGCCCGTCTTCGTGCGGTTCTCGACCGTCGCGGGTGGCGCGGGGTCAGTCGATCTACCGCGCGATGTCCGCGGCTTCGCGACGAAGTTCTACACGTCCGAGGGCGTGTTCGATCTCGTCGGTAACAACATCCCGGTGTTCTTCATCCAGGACGCGCTGAAGTTCCCGGACCTCGTGCACTCGGTGAAGATGGAGCCCGACCGTGGCTTCCCGCAGAACGCGTCGGCGCACGACACGTTCTGGGACTTCGTCTCGTTGACGCCCGAGAGCATGCACATGCTGATGTGGGCGATGTCCGACCGGACGCTCCCGCGGTCGTACCGGATGATGGAGGGTTTCGGCGTCCACGCGTTCCGGCTCGTCGACGACAAGGGGCGCGCGACCTTCGTCAAGTGGCACTGGCGCCCCGCGCTCGGCTCGCAGTCGGTGATGTGGGACGAGGCCGTCAAGATCAACGGCGCGGATCAGGACTTTCACCGCCGCGATCTGTTCACCGCGATCGAGGCCGGTGCGTTCCCCGAGTACGAGCTGTCGATCCAGGTCATCTCCGAGGACCAGGCGGCCGAGCTCGACTTCGACATCCTCGATCCCACGAAGCTGGTCCCCGAGGAGCTGTTCCCGCTCGAGCCGATCGGCAAGATGGTGCTCGACCGCTGGCCGGATAACTTCTTCGCCGAGACCGAGCAGTCCGCTTTTCACCCGGGCCATCTCGTGCCCGGCATCGAGTTCTCCGACGATCCGCTGCTCCAGGGCCGGATCTTCTCCTACACCGATACCCAGCTGAAGCGGCTCGGCGGGCCGAACTTCCACGAGATCCCGATCAACAGCCCCAAGTGTCCGCTGCGCAACTTCCAGCGTGACGGCCACCACCGCATGGAGATCGACAAGGGTCGGGTGAGCTACGAGCCGAATTCGCTCGCGCCGCAGGGCCCGCGCGAGACGCCGGCAGGGTTCGTGACCCACCCCGCGATGGTCAGCGGGCCGAAGGTCCGCGAGCGCTCGGAGACCTTTGCCGATCACTACAGCCAGGCGCGCATGTTCTTCCGCTCGATGACTGCGGTCGAACAGCGGCACATCGTCAACGCGTTCACGTTCGAGCTCGCGAAGGTCGAGACCGTCGCGATCCGGACCCGGATGCTCGGTCACCTCGACGTCATCGACCGCGAGCTCGGTGCGCGGGTTGCCGACGCGCTCGGCATGGCCGGCCAGGCCGATGCGATCACGCCCGCGCGCGCGCCGATCGAGCTGCCGCCATCCCCGGCGCTCAGCCTCCTCGCGAAGGCGCCACCGCTCCTCCAGGGTCGCAAGGTCGGCGCGTTGATCGCCGATGGCTTCGACGCGGGGCTCGTCGCCAAGGTGCGCGCGGCCGTCGTCAAGGAGGGCGCGATGTTCGAGCTCGTGGCCCCCAAGGTCGGGATGACGGTCGCCAGCGATGGTTCGAAGGTCGCTGCCGATCACATGATCGCTGGCGGACCGTCCGTGATCTTCGACGTCGTCATCGTGGTGCCCGGTGCCGACGCCGTGCCGCTGCTGCTCACCGATGCCGCGGCAATCGACTGGGTGAGCAACGCGTTCGTCCACTGCAAGGTGATCGGCACGGTCGCCAGCGCGAAGCCGCTGCTCGACGCGTGCCGGGTCAAGCCCGACGACGGCGTGATCGATCTCGCTGGCAAGGGCATCGCGACATTCATCGAGACCGCGAAGCGCGGGCGGATCTGGGCGCGCGAGCCCAACGTGATGGGTCCCGACAAGCAGGGTGGCGGCGACAAGCGCAGCCCCGCGAGCGGATCGGACAAGCCGAAGCCCGGCAAGCCGGGGCCCGGCAAGCCCGTCGCCGAGGCGGCCAAGGCCAAGGCGAAGGCGAGTGCCACGCCGCCTCCGGGACGCTCGCGGCGCTGACGGATCGTCAGCGCTGGATCAGCACGCCCTCGAGGAGCAGTAGCAGGAGCAGCGCCGCGGCGAGGGCATGCCACAGCTCGATGCGTCGTGATTCGTCACTCGGCGCGCCGCCACCGCCGGTCCCCGACGCGGGCAGCGCGGTCGCCGGCGCGGGCGCGAGGTCCGAGCCACGCGGATCGACGTTGACGACAAACGCGAGCTCGTCGCGGACACCGGTCGTGCCCGTCGCGTCGGTACCGAGCACGCGATACACACCGGGTCTCTCGGTGCGTCCGAACCGGACGCTGGTGCGGCCCTGGATGCGATCACCCTCGAAGATCGCACCCTGACCACCGGGGCCGCGGACCTCGAGCTTCTTGAGATCCGGCGTCGCGAGCACGACCGAGCTGCCGACCATGTGATCGGCGGTCGACGAACCGACGTGCTTGCGCGCGAGGTGGCGGATCGCCTGCTGCGCGAGCGGCAGGAAACCGGGATGGATCGGCAGATCGTTCCAGTCGCGGTCGAGCGTCGACGTGAATAGCAGCGTGCGCCCCGCGCCGATCGAGGCCTCGACGAGCGCCGCCGCGCCGTTGTTGAACCGCGCGAGCACGTTGCGGTCCGAGGTGTCGGTCGTCGGGCCGAGCAGGGCAATCTTGTAGAACTTCGCGTTGGCGAGCTCCGGCGCGGTCTTCGAGAACGGCGCGAAGATCGGGTGGTCGGCCTCCCACTTCACGAGGCGGAGCGCGCGGCTGTCGCGATCCTGGGCGGTGGCGCCCCACGTGGTGTCGATCGGGTCGCGCAGGCTCTGCGGGAGGAGCGGCAGCATCGTGCGGTCGTACGCGGCCGCGTCGAAGCGATCGCCCGGCGCGATCATGATGCCGCCGCCGGCGCGGACCCAGTCGGCGAGGACGCTGGCACGCTCGCCCGGCAGCGCCGCCACGTTCGCGAGCACGACGACGTCGAACTCGCCGAGGTCGATGGCGCCCGCCTTGCCGCGGGTGCGGGGTTCGATACCCGCGAGTTCCTCCGCGGTGATCGTCCGGACCTGGGTGCCGCTGTCCTCGCGATCGCCGGGGCGAAGCGCGGCCTCGATATAGAACACCTCGTCGTCGTGCCGCACGGTGCGCGGATCACCGTCGACGAGCAGCACGCGTACGCGATCGCGCAACGAGGCGCGCACCCACCGACGGTCGTCGACTGCGAGCGCATCGCCCGGGGTGTTCGTGATCGCGATCGAGGCGTCGGTCGCGCGGGTGCCCGGCGGTAGCGCGGCGAGAAAGCGCTTGGTGCGGCGGTCTCGCGCGGCGAGATCGATCGCGCCGCGAGCGACGACGCGATCGCCGATCGACAGCGACAGCTCTACCTTCGCGGGGACATCGCCGAAGTTGGCGACCTCGGCATCGAACGCGACGCCGCGCAAGCCGGCGCCGGGTTCGGCATCGACGCGCAGGCTCGTCACCGCGAGGTTCGGCATCGTCGACGGTCGGAGCTCGAGCTCGACGAGGGCCGGGCCGTCCTTGCCCCATGGCGCATCGTCGGGGCGCAGGCCGGACTTGGTGAGCAGTGACGCGAGGTACACGGTGCGCCGGCTGTGACTCGACGCCGCGAGGAGCTGCGAAGCGCGAGCGAGTGCCCGTGTGGTATCGGCGGGGCGCGCGCTCGGCTCGAGCGCGAGCAGCTGATCGCGGAGCCGGAGGTGATCGCGAGTCAGCTCGGTCGGATGATCGGCGGCCTCCGACGCGC
Organism: Deltaproteobacteria bacterium; assembly: GCA_013812655.1. Classification (GTDB taxonomy): domain Bacteria; phylum Myxococcota_A; class Polyangia; order Haliangiales; family Haliangiaceae; genus JABFXX01. The sequence goes on from JACCTC010000288.1 coordinate 10,774, forward strand.
GTACGATCGCGACCTCGGCCTCCGGGCCGAGCTGGGTCAGGATGCGACGTGCCTCGTCGGTCGCGCGCCGCAGCCACGGTTGACCGTCGACGACGTATCCGGACGCGAACGAGTCATCGATCACGAGCACCGCGGCCTGCGGCCCGCGCTGGACCTGCGGACCCTTGCGCGAGCACGACGTGTAGGGCTTCGCGAGCGCGATCGCGACGGCCGCGCAGGCGATCGCGCGGACGAGCAGCAGCAGGCGCTCGCGCAACCGGAACCGACGCGCGGTGCGCCGCTTGGTTGCGAGCAAGAAGTCGAGCGCCGCGAACTTGACGATCCGGGCGCGCCGCCGGCCGATCAGGTGGATCGCGATCGGCACCGCGAGCGCGGCGACCCCGATCAGCATCAGCGGGGCGAGAAAGCCCATCAGCCGGCTCTCCGGCCCGGCCCGAGCCGCGAGCGTGCAACCACGAGATCGAGCAGCGTGCGATCGAGCGGGCGATCGGTCGACACCAGGTGGTAGTCGACGCCGGCGGCGGCGAGCGTCCCGCGGCACTTCGTGAGGAACGCGCCCATCCGCTCGAGGTAGTCGCGCTTGATCGCCGCCGGGTTGACCAGCAGCTTCTGCGACGACTCGAGGGCCTCGAACTGCGTCAGGCCGTCGTACGGAAACGCGAGCTCGTGCGGGTCGAGGACGTGCAGCACCGAGACGTCGTGCCGCTGGGCCCGTAGCTGGGCCAGCACGCGCAAGGTCTCGTCATCCTGATCGAACAGGTCGGACGCGAGCACGATCAGCGCGCGGCGTCGGCGCGACAGCTCGCTGATCCGCGCGAGCGCGGCCGCCGGGGAAGCATCGCCGGCGCCGCCTTGCTTGATCACGCCGTCGAGCACGCCGAGCAGATCGTGGAGATGCGTCGACCGCGCACGCGGCGGCACCATCGTGCGTGCGGACTCGCGATACGGACCGGGGCCCGGTGCATGATCACGACTCTGTTCGCCCGACGCGAGCAGCCCGGCACGATCACCTTGCTGGATCACGAGGTACGCCAGCGCGGCGAGGCAGAGCCCGGCGTAGTCGAGCTTCGCCATCGTGGCACCGCCGGTGAACGCCATCGACGCCGACGCGTCGAGCACGAGGTACACGGTCAGCTGCGACTCCTGCTCGTACTGCTTCACGTAGTAGCGATCGAGCTTGCCGTACGCCTTCCAGTCGACGTGACGGAGCTCGTCACCGGGCGAGTACTCCTTGTGCTCGGCGAACTCGACGGACGAGCCGTGAACACTCGCGCGGTGCAGCCCTGACAGCGCGCCCTCGACGATCACCCGCGCCTTGATCGCCAGGCTGCCGAGCCGCGCGAGCTGCGCGGGATCGATTCCTGACGTCGCCGAGATCGACGGAAGGTTCACGTCGGCCTACGGCGTGATCGTCGACAGCAGCCGATCGACGAGCTCGCCGGCCCGCAATCCCTCGGCTTCCGCGCGGTAGTTGAGGATCAGCCGGTGCTGCAGCGTCGGCCGCGCGAGGGCGGAGACGTCATCGATCGCCACCGCGAACCGGCCGTCGAGGATCGCGCGCGCCTTCGCGGCGAGGATCAGGAACTGCGATGCGCGCGGACCGGCGCCCCACGACACCGCGTCGCGCATGAACGCGGGCGCGGTCGGCGACGTTGGCCGGGTCGCGCGCGCGAGCGCCACCGCGTACTTGACGACGTGATCGGCGACCGGCACGCGACGCACGAGATCCTGGAGCTGGGTGATCCGCTGCGGCGACAGCACGCGCGTCAGCTCGGGGCGGTGATCGCTCGTCTGCTGGCGGACGATCTCCTCCTCCTCGGACTCGCTCGGATAGTCGACGTCGACCTGGAACATGAAGCGATCGAGCTGGGCCTCGGGCAGCGGATAGGTGCCCTCCTGCTCGACCGGGTTCTGGGTGGCGAACACGAGGAACGGCAGCGGCAGCTCGTGCGTCGTGCCACCGGCGGTGACCCGGTACTCCTGCATCGACTGGAGGAGCGCGGCCTGGGTCTTCGGCGGCGTCCGGTTGATCTCGTCGGCGAGCACGAGGTTCGCGAACACCGGGCCCTTGATGAACTTGAACACCCGCTTGCCGGTCGCGTGATCCTCCTCGAGGATCTCGGTGCCGGTGATGTCGGCGGGCATGAGGTCGGGCGTGAACTGGATGCGCTGGAACGACAGGTTCAGCGTCTCGGCGAGCGTCGAGATCAGGAGTGTCTTCGCGAGGCCGGGCACCCCGACGAACAGCGTGTGACCGCGCGCGAACAGCGCGACCAGCAGCTGATCGATGACGCGACGCTGACCGATGATCCGCTTCTCGATCTGCGCGAGGATCTGCTGGTGGGCGTCGGCGAGCTCGGCGACCGCGTCGAGATCGCTCTTGACCGTCGGGGCCGCGGCCTCGTCGACGAGCGGGAACCCATCGGATTCGGGTGCCGCCGTCACGATCGTGGAGACGTCGGTGTCGGAGCCGCCGTCCTTGTGCAGCGCGACGAGCTTGGGCTCGCCGTGGTTCGGCGTGAGTGTGCGGGATTGCTTCATTCAGGTCTTCAGAGCTAGGTCTTCAGAGCTAGGTCTTCACTACTTCAGCTGGTCGCAGGCGCTGCGCTCGCGGGCCGCGCGGGCATCGGAGGTTCGAGAGTACGCTTCCGCGAGCCCGCAGCGGGTAGTTGGATCGAACGGACTCACGCGAAGGGCTTGCTCGTAGGCGACGATCGCCTGGGCCCATTCATGCCTCGCGGCACGCGCCATGCCAAGCGTCACCGCCGCAACTGCGTCACCGCTGTCGGCGGTCGCGAGCGGTCCGGCCAGCTCGATCGCCCGGTCGTGCTTGCCGAGCTCGACGAGCGTGCGTGCGAGCTTGCCCGCCACGAACGGCTGGTCCGCCGCCGCGCGCTCGCCACCACCGACGGCGAGGGCCTTCTCGTACTCGACCGCCGCTGCCTCGAGCATCCCGCGCGCGCGCAGCATGCCACCGAGCCGGGCGTGCTTCCGCGCGCGGACGCCGACCTGCTCGAGGCCGACATTCTCCGAGCTCTGGCCACCCTTGCCGAACTTGATCGGCTTGCCGGCACGCACCGTGGCCTGGCGGTCCAAAGTCTTGAGGTGGCCGTGCCAGGCCTTCTCGACCGCCGACCACGACAGCCCGAGCGTCTCGGCGACTGCGCGCCGCGCACTCTTGCCATCGCGCTGGGCAACGATGCTGTCGCGGATGCCCTGGTAACCGACCTTGCCATGCAGCCAGCCGACGAGCGTGTAGACCTCGGCGTAGGCGAGGGCCGCGGCCTCCTGGCTCGGCAGCTTCGCCATCGACGGGTGCATCTCGTCGAACGAGATCATCCGGCCCTTCTTGAGCGCCGCGGCCAGCAGCGCCTGCTCGGTCGCCGACAGCTTGACCTCGGGAGCCGTACGCCAGCGCGTCTGCTCGAACCGGGCGAGCCCTTCCTGCAGCCAGACCGGCACGGTGTCGTTCGACAACCGCGAGATCAATAGATGCGTGTACTCGTGCGCCAGCGTGTCCATCCACGGGTAGCCGAAGATCGTCGCCCGCGGCGACACGACCATCAGCTTGTTGTACTTCGACAGCGCGATCGTCCCGGTCGTCTCGATATCGCTCTCGGTCAGCGGCGAGAGCTTCGCGAGATCGCTCGGGCTGCCGAGCAGCTCGACGCGGATCGCATCGCTCGGCTTGAGCCCGAGGTCGGTGCCGATCGTCTCCCACGCCGCGTCGAGGACCTCGCCGGCGAGCCCGGCGATCGTCGCGTCCGGCCCCGGTGCGTGGCTGATGATGAAGTGACCCTTGGGCGACTTGATGTCGACGAACGTCTCGGTGACCGACAGTGTCGACGCCGCGAGCTTGCGGGTCTGGCCGACGAGGCCGTCGACCGCGCTGTCAGGTACCTTGTCGAGCAGCTTGATCGCGAGCGCGTAGTCACCGGTCTGGAACGCGAGCTCGGCCTTGAGCCACTTGACCTCGGCAGCGTCGGGCGCGCGCTTCTCGAGGTCGGCGAGCAGCGTCCGCGCGTCGTCGAGGCGTGACGTCTGGAGAAACCGTGCCGCCTTGATGACATCGCCGGTGACCGTGCGATCGCGGCGTGCAGTGGCCGTCGACGACACGAGGACGAGCGCGACCACGCCGAGCGAACGAACCAGCGAGTGAGCCTGGATGCCGCTCATTTGGTCAGCTCGTCGTAGTAGCGGCGCAACTGCTCGTCGTAGCCCTCGAGCGCGTTCGGATCCTTCTTCTTCTTCGCCTCGAGGATCTCCTCGCGGTAGCGCGCGGGCGCCTTGTACTCGTCGGCACCAGGGATGCGGATCGGCTCGTCGCTGATGGTGTTGCCTTCCTGAGCCTGGCGGGCGGCGCTGCGTGCGCGATCGCGCGCCTTCGCGAGGGCCTCGGCGGCGGCGCGGGTGGCCTCGCGAGTGCCCGACGGGTCCTTCGCCTTCATTCGCTCGTCGGCGGTGCCCATCTGCTGGATCGCGCCGCCGAGCTTCTTGCCGAGCTCCGCGCCGGTGTCACCCGGTAGATCGCCGGCGAGCTGCTTCGTCTTGTCGCCCAGCTTCTTCGCGCGCTCCTTGTTCATCGCCTCGCGGCGGCGCAGCCGGTCGAGCGCGCGCAGGTCATCGGGCGACATGATCTGATCGGGTCGCGGCGACAGCGCCTGCAGCTCGTCGATCAGCTCCTTTGCGATCGGGCGCGCGCGTCCGACGTCGTCGAGCGCGTCCTGCGTCGCGTCGGCCCACTTCGATTTCGGATCGTCTTCCATCGCCGCCTCGAGCTCGCCGCCGATCGTGTCGAGGCTCTGCTTCGCCTGGTGTGCCATGCCGCTGGCCTCGGCGAGATCGCCATCGGCGACCATCGTCTCGACGTCCTTGAGCCGGCGCTCGACGATATCGAGCTCCTCCTTCGCGAACGGCGTCAGCCCGGCCTCGTCGATATCCTTGAGCCGCCGGCGCAGCTTGTCGACGAGCGCACCGACCTTCTTGCTCGCCTCGCGCCGCTTATCCTTCGAGACCTCGGCGGCCTTCTCGGCGTAGGCCTCGAAGATCCGGTTCGCCTCGGCAGCGATGTCGTCCTGATCCTTCGCGACATCTGCGAGCTCGTTCATCACCTCGTCGAGCTTCTTCTGCTCGTCGCTGAACCGGTCGCCACGCAACCCGGCGAGCGATCCCTCGAGCGCCGAGGCCGAGCGATCGTGCTGCGAGCGACAGGTCTCGAGCTTGGCCTGCGCCGCCGCGGGATCTCCGGCGCGGACGAGCTTGCGGACCTCGTCGAGGCAGCTCGCGCCCTGTGTGGCCTGCATCGCGTCGCGATGGACGTACTGATCGAGCACGTCCTCGGGCATGCCGCGGCGGTGCTTCTCGATCTCGGCGTAGGATCGGTCGAGCGCCTTCATCTCGCGCTCGATCTCGTCGAGCAGCCGCGGGTCCTTCGTGCGCTGGTACTGCGCGAGCAGATCGGCGAGCCGCTTCTGGTGCGCGGCGATCTCGTCGGATAGATCGAGGACGCCCTCGAGCCGCTCGCGATCGAGCCAGTCCGCGAGCACGAGCGTGTCGTCCTCGAGCTCGCCGATCATCCGGGTGTCGAGGCTCGCGTACGCACCGCGCACGGCGCCCTTGCCCTTCGGGATCCATCGCGCCTCGCTCGTCGCGAGCTTGTCGAGGCGCTCGCGCATCTGCGACAGCGCCTTGCGCATCGCGTCCGAGGCGTGCGGGTCTTTCTCGAACGCGGCGGTGACCGAGCCGAGCTCGATCACGGTCTCGCGGAGCTGGCGCGAGAGCTCCTCGCGCGGACCCGGCTCGTCGACCGGCATCGTCAAGCGGCCACCGAGGTTCTTGAGGATCTTCTCGGCGACTTCCTGGTGGCGGTTGAGCGTCTCCTCGTGGCGCTCGCGCGGGCTCACGACCTTGAGCCGCAGCTCGCGCGACCTGCCGATGTTCGCGCCGCCGACGTTGTTGTTGTCCTTCGACTCGATCCAGTAACGAACCTCGCCGCCGCTCGGTACCTGGACCTCCGCGATGTCCCACAGCACCTTGCCCTGCGCGCGGGCCGACGCGAAGTCGAGCGCGAGGGCCTTCTTGCCGCGGTCCTTGCCGGACTCCCACACGAGATCGGCGGACGTGATCCCGAAATCATCCTCGATGACGTACGCGAGCTCGACACGACGCAGGTTCGTGACGTCGAGCGGATCGGCCGGCGCCATCAGCTGGACGACCGGCGCTTGATCGGGCTCGGCCTCGATCACCCGCGGCGTGGTCTCGATCGAGCGCGCGCCCGACGGCGACACCAGCGCGAAGCGATAGCGCGCAGAGCTCGTGATCGTCATCCGCACGGTCAGCTGGTCGTCGACGAGCGTCGCCGGCAACACGCGGGCTGGCTCGGTGCCTTCGCCCTCGATCACGAGCTCCGCGGTACGCGACGGCACGAGGACGCGTGCGCGCAGCGTGACCGCGGTACCGGGCAGCCCGCGCAGATCGCCGGACGACGATGGCAACGTCAACGGTGGACGCTTGGTGTAGGCAGGTGCCTCCAGCGTGGCCTCGAGATCGCCGACGAGCGGCACGTCGGAGAGCTGCGCGCCGTCGTAGGGCGAGCTTGGCGACTGCACGAGCGCACGCCAGCCCGCGCGAACGATCCCGGGGGCGACGAGCAAGAGCAGCGCGTTCGCAGCGGCGGCGCCGATCGCCCACCGCCACGCCCGCCGCAGCTCCTCGGGATCGAACAGCTTCGCGGGCTCGACCGCAGCGATCCGGACCTGGGTCGCGGTGATCAGCGCGTCGACGAGCTCGCGTGATGGTGCACCGACGCGCGCCGGCGCTCGCGCGAGCTCGACCGCAGACAGCAGATCGGATGCCACGGCCTGCTCGCGCATACCGACCCACCGCGCGACCGCGGCATCGTCGGTGTAGCGGCGGCGCGGCACGAGGAAACCGACGACGACGGCACCGAGCACGAGGATCGCGGCGGCAAGCCCGGCCGTACCGAGCACCGCGATCGTCGTCGCGCGGCTGTCGCCGAGCAGGTAGCCCAGGAGGGGCAGGATCAGCGCGAGGCCACAGGTTGCGGCGACCGCGTACAGCGCGGCGCGTCGTGCCTCGTGGCGATACAGGAGCGCGCGCACGCGCCCCAAGAAACCCGGTATCAACCCCGGGATCCCCTGACTCGAATGACGGGTGACGGCCACAATCTCGCCTTGCCGCGCAGCCCCGAGAGCATAGCGCTATGGAGGTCCTCCGACACCCCGCGCGGCACATGAGCTATAACCGCCCGGGCGTGAATAAGGCGGGACAGCGGGCGTCCATCCAGGCACATGGACGATCGAGCACCTCTTCGGCTTCCGATGACCACGACCTGGTCATTGCGGCCCGCAAGGGTGATCGCGATGCGTTCAGGACGCTGTTTGAACGCTATCACCGCCGTGCCTATGCACTCGCCTTTGGTGTTCTGCGCCACCCCGACGACGCCCTCGACGTCGTCCAGGACGCATTCATCAAGGCTCACAAATATTTAGACAAGTTCGAAGGCAACTCCAGCTTCTACACCTGGCTGTATCGAATCGTGATGAACCTGGCCATCGACCACCTCCGCAAGCATCGACGGGTAAAGCCCGTCGAGCTCGACGAGTCCAAGCTGGAAGACAGTGCTGACCACGCACTGCTCCCGCGGATCCTCGGCGCGAACCCGGGGCGTGCCCTGATGGACAAGGAGATCCGTGCGCGGATCGACGCCGCCCTCGCGGAGCTCTCGGAGAACCACCGCGCGGTCCTCGTGATGCGGGAGCTCGAAGGGCTCTCCTACGAGGAGATGGCGCAGACGATGGGGTGCTCGAAGGGGACGATCATGTCCCGGCTGTTTCACGCACGAAAGAACATGCAGAAGCGCCTCCTCGATCTGGTCGATCATCCGTCGCCCGAGCTCCTCGAGGAGCTCGGCATGAAGCCCGGCCAGGGCGACGGGGAGCCTGGCGGCGACGAGGCCGAAGCTGCTGAACCCGCGGAGCGCGCTCCGGCCGCGCGGAGTCGATGATGGCCCGGCCTGATCACATGGCAGACAGCGATCTCATGCTGCACGCCGATGGCGAGCTTGACGCACGTGCGGACGCTTCCGTCATCACGCACCTCGAGAGCGATGCCGAGGCGCGGACCAAGGTCGAGAGCATTCGCGAGATCCGCGAGCTGGTGCGCGGTCACCTCGAGCTCGCGGCCGATACCGTCCACGATGCGCGATTCGCGCGGATGTGGCGCGAGATCGATCAGGGAATCACCGAAGCGGCGCCGCGCGGCGTGTGGGCACGCATCGTCGCGTGGCTCGATCGCCACCGCGGTCACGTCCTCACGGGTGCGGTCAGCGCGGGCGTCGTCGCGGCGATCGCGCTGGTCGTGCGCCCGAGTGCTCAGCCCGACGCGCAGCCATACAGCTCGGGGCCGCTCGAGGTCCTGCCAGCGTCGATGCGAACCGCGCCGGTCGTCGAGTCACTCGACACGCCAGATGGCAGCGGCACCGTCATGAACTTCGAAGACGAAGACGGCCACACCACCGTGATCTGGGTGACGCCTGAAGATACCGTGGAGGGCATATGAGCGTCCGTAATCGTCTGGCGTCGTCGGCGTGGACCTCGATGATCGTGCTCGCGTTCGCGGGCACTGCAGCGGCCGACACACCGTCGCCGCAGCAGGCTCGGCCTCGCACGACCGCCGGCACCGTCGCCGACCGCGTGCAGCCGCATCGGATCCCGCTCGACGGTAAGAAGATCGCGCAGGCGCCGACCGTGAAGGTCACGTGCGAGGTCATCGAGATCAGCGCGACCACGGGCCCGAACCCGTCGACCGATCCCAAGCTGAAGGCGATGGAGAAGAAGCTCGCCAAGCAGCCGTGGTCGTTCAACCAGTACCGGCTGCTCTCGCAGGATCAGAAGGTTCTGGAGAAGGGCAAGGTCGAGTCCTTGAAGCTCAAGTCGGGCTCGGGGACGGCGATGCTCGTCGAGACCGTCGACAAGTCCAAGGTCCGGCTCAACGTGAGCGAGGACCACGACGGCAAGCGCGTCATCAACAGCACGTCGACGATCGCGGCCGGCGACTGGCTCATCGTCGGGCATCCGGTGCCGCCCAACAAAGACGGCCACTTGCTCGCGATGTCCTGCAAGTAGGCAACGTTCCAATTCCTCGTTGGTGCCCGCTGTTGGTATACGAGGCTCATGAGGCTCCCGCGGATGTCGCGTCGCTGGTGGATCGCCAGCTCCGTGGCCGTCGGGATCTCGCTGCTGCTCGCGCTCGGCTTGCTCGTGATCTACCCGCGGGTCGGCGCGTCGATGATCCGCGAGAAGCTCGGTGCGAAAGTCACCAGCAAGCTCGGCCGCGAGGTCAGGGTTGGCGCGATCGATGTCTCGCTCGGGCGCGCGGTGCTGCGCGACGTCGTGATCCGCGGGCCCAATGACGGTGACACGCCGCTCGTCCACATCGATCGCATCGAGGTCGACTTCGACGCCCTGCGCTCGCTCGTCGGCTCGATCGAGCTCGGCGAGGCGCGGGTCGAGGGCGTGCTGGTCACGCTACGGCGTGGCGTCGACGGGCGCGATAACGTCAGCGACGTGATCGAGCGGCTGCGCGCCGATCGCGACAAGGGCGGCGGCGGCCGTGGCAAAGCCGGCGGTTCGCTGATGCCGACATCGATCGCGGTCACGCGCGGCAAGCTCCTCGCGGACGACGCGATCACCGGCGCGACCGGCCTGGTCGGTGATGGCGAGGCGCGGTGGAAGCCCGGCGAGCTCGTCGCCCAGGCCCGCAACGTCACGGCGACCACGATCGGCGCACCGAAGGCGGCGGCCGCGAAGATCGAGATCCGCAAGCGCACCGGCGAGCCGCCGAGCGTGGCGATCGAGGGCGGCGAGGTCGCGTTGTGGCCCAAGCTCGCGCTGTCGGGGATCAGCGGCCAGGTGCTCGCGAACCCCGACCAGCCTGGCGAGTACGCGCTCGATCTCGCCGGCGGCTATGGCGGCGTGCCGGGAAATCTATGGACCGCGAAGGGGGCGCTCGATACCCGTGCGCTTACCGCCTCGATCGATCTCGAGGCCGCGAAGTTCCAGCTCGATCGACTCGCGCCGATCCTCGAGCGCACGCCGGTCGTCGACTATGCCGCGACCTCCGTCGATACCAAGGTCCACCTCGAGCTCGATCGCGATGGCGGCACGTTCGGCGGCGAGTTCCACCTCTACGGCCTCAACGTCGGCCACCCGATGATCGCGGACAAGGAGGTCCACGATCTCGATCTGTCCGGCAAGATCGACGGCAGCTTCAGCCGTAGCGAACGCCGCCTCGAGCTCACGCGCGGAGACTTCGTCGCTCGCAACATGCCGTTCTCGATCACCGGCGCGGTCGCGCGGCCGCGCAAGATCGTCGAGACCGTGCCGGTTGTACCCGCGGTGCCGGCGACGCCCGCAACGCCCGCGACCGTCCAGCGCACCGAGACCGACACCGGTGATCCGATCGCGCGGCTCGGGCCCGGCGGCATCCAGTCGCTCAAGCTGCGGCTCGTCATCCCACCGATCGACTGCCAGCGCGTGCTCGCGGCGATCCCGGCCGATATGGCGCCCTACATGATGGGCTACAAGCTACGCGGCGTGTTCGACACCGACGTCCGCCTCGACGTCGACTGGGCCGATCTCGATGCGACCAAGCTCGGCGGCCACGTCGGCATCAAGCACTGCAAGGTCGTCGATCAGCCCGCGGACTCGCCGAAGCGCCTCAAGGAGGAGTTCGAGCACTACGTCGAGGTCGAGAAGGGGCAGTGGATGTCGTTCGTGGTCGGCCCGACGAACGAGGACTTCGTCCCGCTCCAGGACATCTCGCCGTACCTCATCAAGTCGATCATGAGCACCGAGGACTCGGCGTTCTATTCGCACCGCGGGTTCATCACGAGCGAGTTCCGGACCGCGCTCATCAAGGATTTCAAGGCCGGCAAGTTCAAGTACGGCGCGTCGTCGATCACGATGCAGATGGTCAAGAACGTCCTGCTCTATCGCGAGAAGACGCTCGCCCGGAAGCTGCAGGAGCTCTACCTGACCTGGCACGTCGAGAACACGCTGACCAAGGATCGGATCCTCGAGATCTACTTCAACGTGATCGAGTACGGACCCGCGCTCTACGGCATCGGTCCGGCGTCGCGGCACTTCTTCGGCAAGGCTCCGAAGGATCTCAACGCGGTCGAGGCGGCGTTCTTCTCGTCGATCCTGCCGGCGCCGAAGGAACGCTACAAGCAGTACTGCGCTGGCACGCTGACGAAGTGGACGAGCAGCAAGATCAACCGGATCCTCGCCATCATGCTGAAGCGCCAGCGGCTGACTCAGAGCGAATACGATCAGGCGCTCGCCACGCCGCTTCTGTTCGTGAAGGACGGGAGCGAGACCGAAGAGGAGTGCATGAAGCGCGTGAAGAAGGCGATCAAGAACGCGCGGCCGACGAGCCCACCGAAGCGGTAGTCACAGGTAGGGAACACGCCGAGCGTGATCTGCCGTGTAATTGTGACCTTCGCGGTCGCTCGGCCGGATGGCCTCTCTCCCTACGGTCAATTGCCGGGAGGGCGCAAATCGAGGCGCGCTGATGTGTTGGTGCTGCCGAGGCCGTGTAATATGGCCGGCACGATCGCTGTCGGGTGCAGCGTCGGGAGGAGTCTCGTGCGGACACTAGCTTTACTGGTCGTGGCGGCCGCGTGCAGCGGCACTGCCGGAAACAATGAACTGCTCGTGGACTCTGTCAGTCCCGGGTTTGGACCGCTGTCGGGTGGTACGCGTGTCGTGATCACCGGCGCCGGCTTCCTCAATGGTGGCGCGAGCCCGAATCGCGTGCTGTTCGGCGTGCAGGAGTCGCCCCAGGCTGGCGCCGTCGACGACGCGACCCTCGAGGTCGTGGTGCCGGCTGGCGAAGCTGCCGGTGACGTACCGATCACGGTGTTCAACCGCAACGGCAACATCGTCGCGATGGGCAAGTTCAAGTACAGCTCCGAGCCGACGATCACGACGGTCACGCCCGCGAACGTCTTGTTCTCGTCCGAGGACACGACTGTCACGGTCAACGGCACGGGCTTCCTGGACGAGAATGCCGGGCGTCCGACCGTGCTCGTCAATGGCGAGGCGCCGATCGACGTCCAGGTGATCAGCGATACCCAGATCACGTTCACGGCGAAGCCGGGCGAGATCCTCGCGAAGCCGGTGATCGAGATCGACAACGCGCGCGGTAGTGCGGAGAAGCTCAGCGCCTTCCGCTACGTCCCGAGCCTGACGCCGGGCCTGTTCGTGTTCCCGAAGAACACGACCCAGGTCTTCGCGGTGTTCTTCAACCCGACGACGATGCAGACGGTGACGGTTCCCAAGAAGGACACGAACACGCTGCAGTTCGGGTTCCGCGCGATCGTCGCGGACGCCGCGGGCGACTTCACCGTGATCGGCCGTGATAACCGCGTCGGCAAGCTCGACATGGCCACCCAGCTACTGATCAACCCCGAGACCTTGAACACCCCCCGTATCTCGGGGCTCTCGCGAGTCGGCGCAACGGTGTTCGCCGTGAGCCGCAGCCCGGCCGAGTTCGGCACGTTCAACCCGGCGACGCGGGTGTTCACCTCGATCGCGCCGTTTGCGGGCCAGAATCCAGGGCTCGCACATGATGGCACGACGATGTTCGCGTTCCTGAACAAGCAGATCTCGACGATCAACACGACGACCGGCGCGCGCGGCACGCCGGTGGCGCTGTCACCTGCCAACCTCGAAGTCAGCGAAGCCCGCTTCATCGGCGACACGCTGTACGCGGCGGCCGGGCCGCAGGGCGCAGTCAACCAGATCGTCTCAATCAACCCGACGACCGGCGTCGCTACCACGCTGGCCACGCTCAGCGGGCTCACCCTGTCGGGCGTCGAAGTCTTTCAGCCGTAGGAACTGACCATGCGCAACCACATCTACATTCTCGCGCTCGTCGCGGCGATCGGCTGCGGCGAGGTCACCGACAACGTCGGCAAGGGCGATGACCCGACGATCACGGCGATCGACCCGGCGACCGGCGGCATTGTCGGCGGCGTCACGATCACCGTCACCGGGACCAACTTCCAGAGCGACGGCACGCCGCTCGTCGTCGTCGGTGGCGTGCTCGCCTCCGACGTCATGGTGACGAGCGACACCCAGCTCACGTTCACGCTGCCCGAGAACGATCGCGAAGGCGCGGTCGTCGACGTCACGATCTCGACGACGGACGGCTTCGCGACCAAGCCCGGAGCGTTCACGTACAACGTGCGTCCCTCGGTGATCTCGATCGAGCCTCGCATCGGCCGTGGCGTTGGTGGCACGCCGATCACGATCCGTGGCCGTGGCTTCCAGGATGCCGGGACCACCACGATCACGATCGCGGGTGGCATGGCGGCCAACGTCACCGTGGTCGACGACACGACGATCACGGCGACCACGGCGCCCGTCATGATGGGCACCCCTGCCTTCGAGCCACTCGACGTCTCGTTCCAGAACGGCGACGGCGATACCACGCTACAGAACGCGTTCGCGGTGACGAAGCCCGGCCTGCTCGCGCTCGAGGGTTCGAGCAACGGCAGCCAGCGGATCTTTCACATCGACATCGCCAGCGGCGTGGTCAAGTCGATCGTGTCATCCGAGCTCAAGATTCACGGCTGCGCGACGAGCCCGAACGGACAGGTGTTTGCGACCACCGGCAGGAGGCAGGCGCCGCAGATCCATCGCCTCGTCCGGGTCGATCCGCTGACCGGTGTCGTCAGCGTGATCGGACCGCTCAACGATACCGCCGCCGTCCCCTTGAACCACGGCGTCAGCACGATGACGTTCGTCGGCAACAACCTGTTCGGGATCGATACCGAGCAGCCGACCGGTGCGAACCGCCGCCTCGTCTCGATCGATCCGGCGACCGGCACGGTCGGCGTGATCGGCGCCGCCGCGATGAACGTGCAGCAGATCTCGGCGATCGCGACGCGCGACGCCACGAACGTGTTTGTCGCCGACCGCACCAACGAGTCGCTCGACAGCGCGAACACCACGAACTCGGTGCTGACCACGGGTCTCGCGATGGTCGGCGGCACGGGCCAACCGGTGAAGGGCCTCGTCAACGTCGGCGGGACGCTCTACCTCTCCGAGCGCCAGAGCCCGGCGGCGATCTACTCGATCGCGCAGGGCGCGAACGCAGCGCTGACCCGCATCGCGACCGTGCCAGCGGTCGTCGTCGGGCTGTGCGAGACGCCGTCGTCGTTCTGAGACAACTCGCCGCGTCGCGCCGCAGACGTACCGGTGCTATGGCTTTTGCGATGCGCGCGCTCGTGCTGGTCATGATGTTGTGGTTCGGCGGTACGGCCATGGCGGACGAGCCGGCACGGACGGTGCGCCAGCACGAGATCCTCCAGCACCGCCCGTCGGGGTTCTGGACCTCGAACCGGCCCGCCGAGCACGGCGCCTACCGCTGGCGCCTCCTCGGAATCGGGGTCGTGCTGGCCGGGATCACGGGCCTCGTGATGTGGCGCATGGTCCGCAAGGCAAGCGCCGCGCGGCGCGCCCGACCACCCGCGGGTCAGTAAGTTGTCCCGTCGGCCCGGCGGCGCGACGCTCGACGCATGCGTGCCGCGCTCGCCCTGCTCCCTGGCCTGATCACGGGCCTGATCGGTGGGGGCGCGAGCACTGCCAGCGCGGATGATGCCGCGCGCGGGGGAGCTGCGGGGGGCGACGTCCTCGGGGTCGGTGCGGCGATCGGCGCGGGCGGGCAGGGGAGCGCGACGTACAGCGCGATCGACCTCGGGCTCAATGTCGCGTGGCGCGGTTCCCGGCTCGGGCTCGGCGGCCGCGGCGTCTGGCTCGACGGCGCCTGGCGCACGCGAGACTGGCAGTCTGCCACCGACGCGGTGCGCGTGCTCCGGCTGCTCGAGGTCGCGGCCACCCCGGGTGGCGTCCAGCTCGCGCTCGCCGGTGGCAGGCTCGCCCCCGCGCAGCTCGCGCACGTCGCGGATGGCCACCGCGCCGTCATCGACGATCGACCGCGGACCGGCGCGCGGGCAGCGCTCGCATCGCGAAGCTTCGCTGCCGGGCTCGAGATCGATGACGTGCTCGAGCCGTCCCTGGTCGGTGGCGCACTGGCGTGGCAGCTCGCTCCGCCGTGGGGTGTGGTAGCCGCGGCGGCGATCGATCCCGGGGCCGCGAGTGAATCCCGGCCCCGGCCCGGAGCCGCGACCACCCTGGCAGCGATCGAGATCGCGGTCGCGCGGCGCTGGGAGCATACGCGCGCGCGGACGGATGTCGGCGTCGGCCTCGTCGGCGAACCAGCGCTTGGCACCTCCGCGGTCGCGTTCGCGGCGACGACGCTCGAGCGAGCGGGTGCCAGGTGGAGCGCGCGCGGCGAGCTCCGCGGCGGCACCGGTACCGTTGGCGCGGCATTCGGTCCACTCCATCGCTACGAGCGCACGCGGCACACCGGCGATGGTGGGTTCGGCGGCGCGCTCGCGCTCGGCGTTGCCGGTACACCTGGCTGGCTCGAGCTCGGCGTCCGCGCGCGGCCAGACCTCGGCATGCTCGCGACCGCATCGGCCGGTGCACCGATGGGCCGCTGGCTTCAGGCCGGCGGTTGGCTCGCGACCAGTCGCGATGCGACTGCAGGTGCAGCGGAGTTACGTGTCGCCTGGGCGCGTCGGATGTCGAGCGCGCTCGAGCTCGCGCGGATGATCACGGTGACCGACGAGATGGAGCCGGTCGTGGCATGGAGCGCGAGCGTGTGGTTCGGTATCGCGAGCGACTGAGTCGCGCTGCCTGGCCGCGGCCTGTGGCTTGCAGCTCGCGCGGCGATGCGCTGGCTTCTGCTGCTCGTGACCACGCTCGCCGGCTGCGAGTCCCGCTACGTCGCGCGGCCGCTGCCCGAGCTGGTCGTTCCCGAGATTGCGAAGCCGATCACGACGCCGCAGCTGGCGCTGATACCCGGCGAGCGGTTCGTGTTCGCGGTCCATCACAAGGGCTTCACGATCGCGCGCGCCGAGCTCGTGGTCGACGAGTGGCGCGTCCACAGCCGGCTGCGCACGACCCAGCTCGCGCAGATGTTTGCCACCGTCGAGCACGAGCTGACGACGACGCTCGATCGCGAGCGGACGCGACCCCTCGCAGCGACCGAGACGCTGGCAATCGATGGCAAGCGCGAGCTCGTCGAGACCGCGTTCGATGGTGCGCGCTACGCGATCGCCGGCAAGGCCCGATCGATCCCGGGGGGCCGCGCCCATAACGTGCACACGGCCCTCGGTGCGCTGCGCGCGTGGGCGACGCCCGGCGGCGCTGCGGGCTACCTGTTCGTCGTCGTCGCCGGCGAGCTCTACCGGCTCGACGCCGAACCGCCCCGGTTCGAGGACCTTCGCGGGACACGCACGCTGCGCTTCGATGCCCGGGTCCGCATGCTCGGCGATGGATCAGCCCCGATCGCCGTCGCGATGTGGCTGTCGCTCGACGACGCGCGTGTCCCGCTGCGGATCGAGCTCGCACAGGACGCGATGCGACTCGCCGCCGACAAGCTCGACGAGTGATGCTCGACGAGGCGGTGCTCGACCAGGTGATGCTCGACCAGGGCTGCCAGAGTCTGCCGGCAGCTCGTCACGATGGTGTTGCCGGCGCACGACACGTGGTCGGTGGCGGCACGGTCGGACGTTCTCAACCGAGTGATGCCTCGACGGCGATCGCGTGGTTCGACGATTGCACCGCGGCGATGCGATGAGTGGCTTCAGAATGAGGCGTTCGAAGTCTGGCGCGATCTCTGTCGCGATCGCGGCACTCGGTATCGGTCTACCTGCGTTCGCGGTCGCCGACGATCTGCCACCGCTGATGGATCACGACAGTCCCGTGCTGTGCGCGCGCGACAAGGAAGGTCAGCTCTGGCGGATCCAGTGCAACCCCGCGACGAAGATCTGTCTGTATGCGGCCAACAACGAGCTCGACGAGAGTGGCAACCGCGTCAAGTCACTCGAGCGCGCGCGCGAGTGCGCGATGGACATGGCGGTCGATCGCGAGAAGCTCGAGGCTGCGGGCTTCAAGATGGTGAGCGGCCGGCCCGACGTGCCGTTCGGCTGGACGCGCGACGAACGTGGGCGTGTGTTCCAGGTCAACTTCGATCTGAAGCGCCGCATGTACTTCGGCGCCGCCTACACCCCGAAGAAGATCCTCGAGAACCCGCTCGAGAGCTCGCGTACGTCGATCGACTTCGGCCTCCTGATCTTCCACCTCAAGAGTGACGGCGAGACGCCGACGGTCCATCGGTTCCGGTTCGTCGAGGGCCAGGTCCACCTCGAGCCGTTTTCGGCGGAGCTCGTGATCGCGCACTACGACGTGTCGCGACGGTTTCTCGATCCGTTGCTACGGATCACGACATTCGTCGGCCAGCCGCAGCGCCACGATCTCAAGCTGAACCTCGGCCTGTGGACCGAGGCCGGCGGGCTCGAGATCCACCGCACGAGCGCGGGCTACTCGCAGCTCTGGAAGCACGCGACCGCGCAGGTCACGCTCGATCTCTGGCAGTCACCGATCCTCGACTCGTTCATCCGGCTGCGCACCGGCATCGGGCTCGAGGGCCAGCGCGACGAGGTCAACGGCTACCGCTCGGGGCTCACCGCCTCGTCGGCGCTCGAGATGGACTTCGTCCTCGATCCGAACGGCTTCCACAACTTCCGGCTCGAGCTCGCGCACGAGGTCCCGCGCTACTTCGTGCCGGTGAACAGCACGAGCAACTACTCGCAGCGGCTGCGCGCCAAGGTGCAGTACGAGGCGATCGTGCTCGCGATCAACGATCAACCGCTCACGCTGAAGCTCGCCGCCGGCGGCGAGAAGCGCGATGACATCCCCGGCGTACCCCATCAATGGGCGTTCGTGATGGACGCCGGATTGCGCTTCAGCCTGTGGGCACCGCCACGCCCGCGCTCCTGATCCCCGCGCTGGTCTCGTCGCTCGTGGCGACGCTCGCGATGATCACGCCCGCGCGAGCAGAGCCGTGCACGGGCAGCACCGGCGGCGGCGGCCGGTTCGCGACCTGCTTCGATCTCGGAAACCGGCTCAGCGTGACGGCGGGCTCCGACGGTGTCGGCGGTGCGATCGCGCTGCGCCACGTGATCGGCTTCGACGACGAGCCCGATCTGGTGTGGAAGCTCGAGCACGTGGTCGCCGACGCGACCCATGGCAGCTGGCAGGAGCGATTCTCCGGCGCGCTCTATCGCGGCCGCTTCCTTCGCCACACCCGCCACGGTCACATCGTGCTGCCGCTGGGGACGCCGAGGAAGGTGTTCTTGCCGTTCGACATCGGCGGGCTCGTCGAGGCCGGTACCGTGCGCTGGGCGGGCAATGGTGACGCCGCGCAGACGTTGCGGATCGGCGTCGTCAAGACAGCCGCGCTGTTCGACTTCGCGCGCACGCGCAGCTTCCAGCGGCGGTTCGCGATCGGCCCGGTCGCGCGCTGGGATGTCGATGTCGATCGCGGCACCGGCTCGCTCGGTGCGGTCGACGAGCACGCGGTGTCGCTGTTCTCGACGGTGATGGCCGATCTTCACCTCGCGTCGAAGACCGGCGTGCTCTCGGCGAACGTCCGCATCGAGGCGGGCACGGTGTGGCACAGCGATACCGGCTGGGTGCCCGAGGCGGTTGCCGAGGCGAGCGTCGAGCGCATCGTGCTCGCGGTCAACGACCGGCCGATCGCGCTCGTCCTCGGGCTCAAGTACGAGACCGCGACCGAGGAGGCGATCGCGCGGGTCGGTGCACGCGTCGTGCTGTTTCACCGCACCGATGCGCGCGTCAACTTGCGCCCGCTGCGGACGGCCGTGCGCTGACCGATCACTGACGCCATGCACGGTCGGTCACCGCGCCACCCGTGCACCACGTGACCGCCGCGACCAGCACGCCGGGATCGAGAGCGGGAGATCGATCGGCCGACATGGCCGCGATCGCGAGGCGATCGAGAAGCCCGCCGCGCACGCCGGCGACCTCGGCGGCGCGCCGCAGCAGGCTGCGGCTCGTGCCGTGGTGACCGAGCCGGCCTTCTGCCTGGGCCCACAGCCGCAGCGCAGTAGCCGCATAGAACGAGGCGCCGCTCTTGCGAAACAGCCGTCGCGCCGTCGCGCGTGCCTCGCCGGCGGCGGTGCGGCCGGGCCGCCCGAGCTCGGCGGTCGCGACGACGACGTCGACCATCGCCGACACCGCGGGCAGCGTGCCGAGCCACTCGCGACGCACCTCGGCCCCGAGCGCGATCCCGATCGCACGAGCGCGATCCCACGCATGCTCGGCGAGGGCAAGCTCGCCCTCGAAGACCTGGCGATAGACCGACGCGATGCCGCGGTGGGCTGCGCGCGTGCGCGTCAGCTCGCGGGCGAGCCTGTGGGCCTCGTCGAGCTCGCCGGCGAGGACAAGTGCGCGGCCGCGTACCGAGTCGAAGATCACGCGGCTGAACAGGTCGTCCGCCGCGCGCTCGTGCAGGATCGCGAGCGCGCGGATCGGATCACCTGCGTAGTTCTCGCCGAGCGCCTGGAAGCTCCTGAGGAACGACGCCTCCCACGTGCGCTCGAGGCCGAGCCGCGTGCACACGCGGTGCGCCTCGGCGTGCGCCGATCGCATCCCGGTCCAGTCGCCGCGCACGGTCGCGATGATCCCTTCGGCGCCGGCCATGACCATCAACGGGTAGGGCGCGTCGCCGTGGATCGCGAGCCGGCGAGCATGGGCGAGCGCGCGGTCACCGAACCGCCCCATCGATCCGGTGGCGAGATAGACGCCGAGCATCGCGAGACCCTGACTGTGCACCGCGCGATCACCGGTGCGCTCGGCAAGCGCGACGCCGCGCAGGACGTACTCGAGTGCCTCGATCGGATACGGCGTCGACAGGAAGCTCCCGATCACGCGATACGCCGCGGCGAGCACCTCATCGACGGGCTTCGTGCGGACGCGAACCGGCGCAAGCCAGCGTGCGGCGACCACCGCGGCGCGGATCACCGAGCCGGCGCGACCGCGGGCCCGCCGCTGCCCGCGCCGCTCGAGCACGCCATCGAGGACCTCGAGCCCGCGCTCGATCTCGCCGAGCTTGAGGTACGCCTCGCCAGCGCGCACCCGCCAGCGATCGCCGTCGCGATCGGCGCTCGCGAGCACGAGGAAGTCCTCGGCCGCCGCGGCAAGCCTGCCGCCGAGAAACCGCATCTCGGCACGCCCGGCACGTGCGGAGATCGAGTCCGCGTCGCCGAGCTCGAGCGCCCGGTCGTACCAGTCCGCCGCGATGCCCCACGCGAGCTGAGCGCGTGCGGCGTCGGCCGCGGCGATCGCCCACGGCGCCGCGCGGGCGGGGAGTCCGGCCTGCTGCCAGTGATACGCGAGTTGCCCGGGATCGCCGTTCGCGCGCTCGTACCAGCTGGCAAAGCGCTCGTGGTGACCTCGCCAGACCGCCGGTGCCATGGCGGCGTGCGCGGCCTCGCGCAGGCGCCGGTGATAGAACACGTAGACCGGCTCACCGGTCGCCGACGGTGTCGCGCGGACGATCCGAGCGTCCTCGAGGCCGCGCAGCACCGATCGCAGACGTCCCGACGGGAGCTCGGCGAGGGCGCGCAGCTGCTCGAACGTCGCGGTGCCACCCGCGACCGCCGCGAGCTCGGCGACCGCCCGCTCGAACGGTTGCAGTCGGTCGAGCCGGCGGGCCTCGGCGTCCTCGAGGTTCGTGACCGTGGTCTCGGCAAGCTCGCAACCGAGGAGCTCGGCGAGATACGGATTGCCGGCCGCGAGCCGCGCCGCGGTCGCGATGTGCGTCGATGGGGCGGCGGGGGCGATCACCGCGATCAGCTGCGCGACGTCGTCGAGCGCCAGTGCGGGCAGCGCGATCGTGCACGCGGGCTTGCCGATCCGCTCGAGCAGCGCGAGCGGGCCAGCAGGCAGCTCGGCCTCGGTCGTGTACGACGCGATGATCGTCAGCGGGCGATCGACGCGCTCGACCAGCAACGCGAGGAGCTCGAGGCTGTCGTCGTCGGCCCACTGCAGATCGTCGATGACGATCACGCCGCGCGGCGTGCGCAGAAACCGGCGGAACAGCTGCGTCATCGCGAGCAGCGCGCGCTCGTGCGCGACGCGCAGATCGATCGCGGCTGGCTCGCCGACGTGGATCGGATCGATCAGCGGCGCGATCACCGGAAACACTCGGGCGAGAGCCTCGGCATGCTCGATCTCGCCCGCGTGCCGCGGATCCTCCGCGAGCGCGGTCGCGATGTCGTCGATGATGCTGTCGAGGGCGCGGTACGGCACCCGCTCGCGCTCGTGACAGCGGCCACGCCAGATCAGGGTATCGCGATCGCGCGCGCGACCGAGCGCTTCGTCGATCAACGCGGTCTTGCCAGCGCCCGACGGCCCCGTCACGAGGACGAACCGCGCGCGGGCGGCCGGCTCGGCGATCTCCGTGGCGATCCGGGCAAGCTCGTGCGTGCGGCCGAAGAAGCGCGGCGTACGCCGCACGCGGCGTGGCTGCGAGAGCGTGCCGGTCAGCTCGGCCGCGACCTCGGTCGCGCTCGGCCGCAGCTCGGGATCGCTCGCGAGCATGCGCGCGATCAAAGCGTCGAGATCGGGGGAGACCGTCGGGTTCAAGGTCGACGCCCGCGGAACGACGATCTGCGGGCGCATCCGCGACAGCAGGTGAAGCGTCCCGTTGAACGGCGGCGCGCCGGTGACGAGCTCGAAGGCGAGGACGCCAAGCGCGTAGACATCCATCGCCGGGCTGACCTGGAGCTTCTCGAGGTACTCCGGGGCTAGGTAAGCCGTGGTGCCGACCGCGCGATGTTCACGGGCGATGTGGTCCTCGATCCGGCGCTGCTCGAGCGCGAGCCCGAAGTCGAGCAACTTGACCACGCCGTCGACGACGATCGCATTCGACGGCTTGACGTCGCGGTGGATCACACCGGCTGCGTGAAGGAATGCGAGCCCCTCCGCGAGCTGCGCCAGCAGGGTGCCAATCCGGCCATGGTCCACGAGCGGTGCGGCCCGCGCGAATGGCGATGGCACCTCGACGTGCGGCGCCATCGACGCCTCGGTGTGGGCCTCGTGCAGCGATCGCATCGTGGGTGTCGCGGGGGCCGGACCGGTCGCGCGGATCGCGGCGGCTGCGTCGTGCGGAGTGGCGGCGACCCAGCGTCGCGGATCGAGGCCTGACAGGTACTCCATCGTGAAGTAACAGGAGCGCTCGTGCACGACCAGCTCGTAGAGCTCGACGAGGTTCGGGTGGTGCAGCGACGCGACGGTGCGGAACTCGCGCTTGAGCCACAGCGTCGCGTGCTGGTCCGCCACGCCCCGGAACTTGATCGCGACGTCCATGTCGAGCCGCAGATCGCGGCAGAGGTAGACCACGCCCATCCCGCCGCGTCCGAGCTCGCGGACGAGGTGATATCGATCCCCCACGAAACGCCCGGGCACACCCTCGAACACGTGGCGCACGGTATCGTGTGGCGCTTGGCCGACGCAATCCAGCAGATGATCGAGCGCCACGGTGCGGACACGATCTGTCGTGTCCTCGAGCCGATGTTGACGCCGGCGCGGATCGCGCGGATCGACACCGTGCTCGCCGCGCGGCTGCAGTCGGTGATCACGATCGTCGAGGACACCTACGATCCGCGCAACGCCGCCGCGACGATCCGGACGACCGAGGCGATCGGCCTCCACGAGCTGCACGTCATCGAGCCCCACCAGCGGTTCAGCGCGTCGGGCGGAGTGACGCTCGGTGCCCACAAGTGGATCACGATGGCGCGCTGGCCCCGCGCCGAGGAGTCGGTTTTCGCGCTGCGCGCGCGGGGCTTCCGGGTGTTCGCCACGCTGCCCGGAGCGGCTCACACGATCGACGACGTCGATGTCACGACGCCGGTCGCGGTCGCGTTCGGCAACGAGCGCGACGGGCTCACCGAGAGCGCGATCGCGGCGTGCGATGGTGCCGTCGGCGTGCCGATGTACGGCTTCACCGAGAGCTTCAACCTGTCGGTCACCGTCGCGCTCGCGATGAGCCGGATCGCTGCGCGCCGGCGCGCCGCGATCGGCACCACCGGCGACCTCGACGACGAGCTGCGCCGCAAGCTGCGCGCGCGCTGGTTCGCGCTCAAGATCCGCGGCGCGATCGGGATCCTCGAGCGCACGCTGTGAGCGCGTGCCTCGTTCGATAACCTGGCGTAGCGACGTGGCTTTCGGGACACGCCACGATGTGGCAATGCGGACGCAGTCGAGGGAGAATCCAGCTGCGCCTAGCACACCATGCGGTCCCTCCCTTGCACGACACACGCGGTATGCCTCGGGGCCCGGGATCGACGATGAACATGTGGACCCGGGGACATCAGGCCGCGAACACCGGATCAACCACGGTCCGGAAGCCCTCGCAGGCGAGCCGCAGCGCGAAGGCGCCGAAGCGGCCGCGGGCCTTATGGAAGACCATCCTGAAGTGGGCCGTGATCGTCGGGTTCGGCGGCGCGCTGCTGACGGTCGCGACGGTCGCGTTCGTGTTCTGGATGTACGGCCGCGATCCGAGCCTCCCCGACTACAAGAAGCTCAGCGACTACCGGCCGAAGCAGGTCATCACCATCCTCGACGCCAATGACCGCCGGATCGGCGAGATCTATGGTCCCGACAAGAACATCGAGCGCCGCACCTTTATCGCCTACGACAAGGTTCCAACCCACGTGGTCGATGCGTTCGTCGCCGCCGAGGACAACCGGTTCTGGACGCATACCGGCGTCGACTACTGGGGCATGTTTCGCGCGCTCATCACGAACCTCAAGTCAGGCAAGAAGCACGGCGCGTCGACGATCACCCAGCAGGTGGTGAAGACCTTCCTGCTGACGCCCGAGAAGACGTTCAAGCGCAAGATCCAGGAGATCATCATCGCGCGTCGTCTCGAGAAGTCGCTGAACAAGCAAGAGATCATGACGCTGTACCTGAACCAGATCTACTTCGGGAACAAGCGCTACGGGATCCAGGAAGCCGGACGGTTCTACTTCGGCAAGGAGGTCGGCCAGCTCACCGTCGGTGAAGCCGCGCTGCTCGCGGCACTGCCGCAGCGCCCCGAGGACCTCGCGCCGAACCGCGCCAAGAACCAGAAGGACGCGAAGGCGCGCCAGATCTACGTGTTGAACCAGCTCGTCCACATGAAGAAGTTGACGACAGCGGACGCGCAGAAGTGGATGGACGCGCCGATCCAGGTCGTCAAGGATCCGTTTCCGTACATGGACAGCGCACCCGAGTGGGTCGCACAGATCAAGAAGGAGCTCGTCGAGGAGCTGAAGCGCACCGGCAAGACCGAACGCGATCTCGACACGATCGGCGGCACGGTTCGCACGACGCTCGATCCGGGGCTCCAGGCCAATGCCCAGCGCGCGCTCCAGCAAGGCCTGCGCGCCGTCGACAAGCGGCACAAGATCGGCCGCGCGAAGCGGTCGGTGAAGCCCGAGGCGGTCGAGGCCGAGATCGCGAAGCTCGCGAAGGGGTTTCCCGGCAAGCTCAAGGCGAAAGAGACGTACGACGCGGTCGTCACGGCGGTGCACGACGACGATCACGAGGTCGTCGTCGACCTCGGTAAGTGGCCGGCGGCGATCGTGCTCGGTGACGATCACGACGCGCGGTTCAACCCGCCGGATGCTAGTGGCAAGTCGCTGAAGCCGAGCGAGCGCTTCAAGATCGGCGATGTCGTCGAGGTCGCGAACGTGCCGTCCGACGCGCCCGCGACGAAGCACGCGAAGCACCGGGTCGGCTTCGCGCCGGGCCCGCAGGGTGCGGTCGTGGTGATCGAGGTCAAGTCGCGCAAGGTGCGGGCGCTCGTCGGTGGCTACGCCGCGAAGCGGTACGGCATCAACCGCGCGACCGACGCCGCCCGCCAGCCGGGCAGCTCGTTCAAGCCGTTCGTGTTCGCGGCTGGCATCGAGTCCAAGCAGTTCACGGCCGGCTCGCGGGTGCCCGATGCTCCGCAGTTCTTCGAGAGCGTCGGCCCGGCATGGCGCCCGAAGAACTACGACGGCAAGAACGAGGGCTACGTGCTGTTGCGGCACGCGCTCGCCCGCTCGATCAACACGGTGTCGATCAAGGTCACGGTCGACGTCGGCGCCGGCGTGATCGTCGATCTCGCGCACAAGCTCGGCATCCACAGCAAGCTGCCGGCGGAGAACTCGATCGCGCTCGGCTCCGGCGAGGTCACGCCGCTCGAGATGACGAACGCGCTCGCGACGTTCGCGGCTGGTGGTGTCTATGCGCCGCCGCGCTTCGTCGAGGCATTCGACGGCAAGGCCACGACGCCGGTCGCCGGCGAGCGCGTGATCGACGAGTCGGTCGCGTACGTCGTCGTCGACATGATGCGCTCGGTCGTCACCTCGGGGACCGGGCACCTCGCGAACGCGCTGAAGATCCCGGTCGCCGGCAAGACCGGTACGTCGAACGAGTCGAAGGACGTGTGGTTTGTCGGCATGACACCGGACTACGCGATCGGGATCTGGATCGGCTACGACGACCCCAAGCCGATGGGCAAGGAGACCGGCGGCACGACGGCGGTGCCCGTGTTCGTGGAGCTGATGAAGTCGATGAACCAGCCGGCGAAGCCGTTCCCACGCCCGGGCGGCGTCGTCGAGGCGAGAATCGATCGCGCTAGTGGATTGCTCGCGCCCGAGGACGCACCGAAGAACACGATGATGACCGAGGTCTACCTCAAGGGCACTGCGCCGACCGAGGTCGCGACCAAGGCAGGTGACGTCACCGACGCGAATGTCGTGCAGAGCGAGTACGAGGACTGATGCTCCGGGTCGTGGCGGCACTCGGCGCCGTGCTGTGCGCCGCGATCCCCGCTGCGCAGGCTGCCCCCGACGATTACCTGGCGCACCTCGCGGCGATCGTCCAGCGCCGGCTCGACGAGCTCGCCGCCCGTGCCCCCAAGCTCGTGCCGCCGAAGCCGGTCGCCGTGAAGTGGAAGGCGGTGCGGCTCGGCTCGATCGATCTCGGCGCGCCACTCGTGGCGATGACGTCCGGCGATCTCGACGGTGACGGCGCCGGAGAGCTCTACGCGGTGACCTCGCGCGAGGTCGTCGCGGTCACGCTGCGAGCGAACAAGCCGGTCGAGCTCGGGCGGGTCGCATTCGCCGGTGAGCGCGCGGTTCCGGCTCCGCGCGACGTCGTCGCGACCGCGGTCATCGAAGGCCGCGAGCTCGTTGCCTCCGCATCGCTGTGGGCCCGCGAGCTCCGCGTCACGCTCGCCGGCAAGCTTGCAGGGCAGGCCGGCGGCACCGGCTTCCTGGTGTGTCCCGGCGAGCGGTGGCAACTTTCGCCGGGCCGAAATTACTTCCCGTCGGGGTTTGGAGTCGCGACGGGGGCATCCGGTACAGCCGGCGCGCCAGGTGCGTCACCGGCCAGCACCGGCGGCGAGCTCTACGCCGCGCGCTGCCGCGACCATGTCGATCGCGCCGGTACTGCGCTGCGCGTGCGTGCGCAACTCGCGATCACCGGCCGGCTCGCGGTCGCCGTCTTGCGCTGCGCGCCCGGTGCCGCGTGCCAGGCGGCAGGCGCGTTCGAGTACGCGAACGTCGGCGTGGCGTTCGAGCTCGCCGACATCGATCGCGATGGCACCGCAGAGCTGATCAGCTCGAGCTTCGTCGCGCCTGGCGATCCCGATGTCGTCAAGGTCGTCTCGCTCGGCGGGGACGATCGCAAGCCGGTCTTCAAGAAGAGCTTCAACGGCGGCGTCGTCGGGATCGTGGTGGTCGAGACGTCACGCGACGCGCCACTCGTGATCGCCGCGGTACGCCTCGCCGGTGCGACCCGCATCGATCTGTGGAGGCTGAATTGATCCGATCACGGCTCGTGCGGCCAGCGCTCGCGCCGCTCGCGCTCTGCGTCGCCGCGGCCACCGCGCAGGCCGAGACGCGACCGCATTACGGGGGCACCGTCGAGGCCTCGCTGCTCGGCGCGCCGGTCTCGCTCGACCCGAGCGCGGCGCAGACGCATGCCGAGCTCACCATCGTCGGCCTCGTGTTCGACACGCTCTACCGCGTGGGCCCGGCGGGGGTCGTCCAGCCACACCTCGCGGCGACGCTGCCCGAGCTCGACGCGTCGCGGACGAAGGTCACGATCGCGCTCCGCAAGGGCGTGCGATTTCACGACGGAACGCCACTGACGCCGGCCGACGTTGCCGCCTCGCTCGAGCGCGTGCGCGCCACGCCTGCCAGGTGGACGGTCGCGCCGATCGCCTCGATCGCGGCGACCGCGGAGACCCTCGAGCTCACGCTTCGCGCGCCGATCGCCGATCTCGCGATGCTGCTCGCCCTGTCGCACACGGCCGTGACGAAGGGTGGCAAGCCACCAGGCCTCGAGCGCGCGATCGGCTCGGGACCGTTCGCGATCGAAGGCCTCGACCGCGTGCGCCGGCTGCTCCGGCTGAAGGCGTTCGACGATCATTTCGCGGGGCGGCCGTACCTCGATCAGCTCGTCCTCGGCTGGTACGACTCACCCGACGGCGAGGCTCGGCGCTTCGAGACCGGCGGCTCGCAACTCTCGGCGCGCGGGGTCGGCGCGTTTGCCGGTTCGCAGCCGAAGTTTCGCGCGGACGACGTCGAGGGCCCCGCCGCGCTCCTCGTGTTCGTCGGCTTCGGGCGCGCGCACGCCGACGTCACGGCCGACGCTGGGTTCCGCCGGGCGCTCGATCTCGCGGTCGCGCGCGATGCGCTGAAGACGGTGACCTCGGGCGAGCGTGTGGTGCCTTCGCGCGAGCCGGTGCCGGTCGAAGCGGGCGGCCGGGCGCTGTCTGCGGCCGCGCGGGCAGGGGACATGCCGGCGGCGCATGCCGCGCTCGCCGGAGCAGGCAAGCGGGTCAAGGCGCTCGCGCCCGATCAGCTCGCGAAGCTCAAGCTCGAGATCGTGGTCGAGGAGACCCGTCCCGACGACCGCGAGATCGCCGAGCGCGTGGTGCGTGCGCTCGACAAGCTCGGCATCGCGTCGACGATCGTCGCGGCCCCGGCCCACGCGTTCCGCGAGCGGATCGCCAAGGGTGCTGCGGATCTGTGGATCGGCCAGGTCGCGGTGCCGGTGACGAGCGCCGCGATGTGGTGGAGCGCCGCCTTCGCGATCGGCGGCGACGACTGGGCTGCGCGCCAGCTCGCGACCGGCACGATCGAGCCTGCCGCCGCCCAGAAGCAGTTCGCGCAGGTGTTGCCGATCGTGCCGCTGATGTTCCGGGCCGTGAAGCTGTGGCACCGCACCGACGTCCGCGGCCTGACGTTCGACGCGAGCGGTCGCCCGTGCTTCGCCGAGGTCCACCTGTTCGGCGAGCCCACGAGGTCGCGAGGCAAGCCGTGAAGCTGCGGGGCCGGTTCACGCTGACGCTCGCACTCGCCGCGCTCGTCCCGATCTCGGTCGCTGCGGTGGTGACTCGCGAGGTGATCGCCGAGAGCTACCGCTCGGACTACCACGACACCCGGCGTAACGTGGAGCAGTCGATGCAGCGCGAGATCGCGCGGCTGTCCTCGCAGGTCACCGAGGCCACGGCCTCGCTCGCGAGCCAGCAGCATCCCTTCGTCGGCGGCATCCTGCGCGACCTCAACAAGAACACGCTCGATACGAGCGCGCTGCGCAAGCTGCGCGAGCAGGGAGGGCCGGTCATGCGCGGGCTCTCGCTCGACATCCTGACGGTCACCGGACCGGACGACGCCGTGCTGATCTCGCCGCACTACCGCGCGGCCACCGGCGAGCCGAACCCGCTCGTCCGCCAGCGCGCGAGCTCGACCGCCGGCAAGGCCTACTTCGTGCGCGACAAGGTGATGACCGGACCGACCGTCGAGACCGTGCTCGTTGCCCAGGCCGCGCAGCTGTCCCGCGACCAGGGCTACAGCGTCGGTGTGTGGGCCGGCCGGCGAGTCACCGACGACATCCTCGCGGCGGTGCGGCGGCCCGGCCGGGTCGACGCGCGCATCGTGACGCCGAGCGGCGAGGTGTTGCTCGCGCCTGCGAGCAAGGAGTGGACGAGTCTCGCCTCGGATCCGCCGAGCCGGATGCCGCTCCCCGGTCCCGACGGCGCCCCGGTCGGCTTCGTCGAGATCGCGGTGTCCGACGGCAATCTCGACGCCGTGCTCCGCAAGCTGACGTACACGTCGGCCGGGCTCGCGCTCGCGGCGCTCGCGGCGGTCGTGCTGATCGGTCTCCTCGTCGCGCGCCGCACCGCCCGCGATCTCGATCTGCTCGTCGAGGGCTCGCTCGCGGCGTCGCGTGGCGATCTCGATCACCGCGTCCCGGTCCGCAGCAGGGACGAGGTCGGCGCGGTCGCCGCCGCGTTCAACTTCATGATGGAAGATCTGCGGACGTCGAAGGAGCGCCTGGTGATCGCCGAGCGCATCGCGGCGTGGCAGGAGATCGCACGCCGGCTCGCCCACGAGATCAAGAATCCGTTGACGCCGATCCAGATGGCGATGGACACGCTCCGCAAGACCTGGAAGAAGCAGCACCCGAAGTTCGACGAGATCCTCGAGGAGTCGACCGCGACCGTCCTCGAGGAAGCCGACCGCCTCAAGCACATCGTCACCGAGTTCTCCGACTTCGCGCGGATGCCGAAGCCGAACTTCGGGCGCGTCGATCTCAACGACGTGGTCCGCTCCGCCGTCTCGTTGTACCAGGGCGCGGTGCCGGTCGAGGTCAAGCTGTTCGACAAGCTCCCCGAGCTCGATGCCGACAAGGGCCAGATGACCCAGGTCGTGCTCAACCTCGTCGAGAATGCGCGTGACGCGATCGGCCAGCGCGCCGACGGTCACATCGCGGTCTCGACGAGGCTCGGCGACGCCGGCGATCGCGCGATGTTCGTCGTCGAGGACAACGGCCCCGGTGTCCCCAGCGACCTCAAGGACAAGGTATTCGCGCCGTACTTCACGACCAAGCATGCCAAGGGCGGTACGGGGCTCGGGCTCGCGATCGTCCATCGCATCATCTCCGACCACGGCGGTCGGATCGCCGTGCACGACGTCCGCGGCGGCGGCGCGCGCTTCACGATCGAGCTGCCGCTGCGCAACGGCACGGCGCTGCTCGCATCGCGCTCGCGTAGCGGCTAGTGGTTGTCGGGCGAGGTGGTCAGGAGGCTGGGGGTGGCGAAGCCGCCCCGTCCAGGATGAGGGCCATCGAGAGCGGAGCTCTCGATGAAGTCCGAGCCCGGCGTCAGATCGACGTGGAAGTGATTGCGGTGCGCCGCGTTGTAGTTCGGCGTGAGCACGATGTTCCAGACCGCGGCATCCTTGAGATCGCAGATCAGCTCGTGGAGGAACGCGTCCTTGCCCGGCTCGGTGGACGCGTCACAGGTCTCCTCGGCGTTGGGATCGATGATCCAGTCATCGTTGACCGAGTAGAAGGTGTCGTCGCTCGTCGTGAACCCCGCGAGATCGATGGCGGTCGCGTACGCGTGCTGCGAGATCCCGTTCGGACAGTTGGGCGGCGGGCCACCGCCAATGCAGCGGTAGTTGTAGACGCCGTAGTCGGTGACGAGCTTGACGTCGCGCGCGCGGAAGAACGGCGCGGCCTCGGCGAGGGACTTCAGGATCGTGCAGTCGCCGAACATCTGCGTGCGCGGGTTCGTCGCGCCGACGGTCTTGTAGAGGACGCCGTTGATCGGCATCTTCGCGGTGACCGGATCCTTGACGCCCGGCATCGCGGGGCCAACCGTGTACTCGATCTGGTACGTGTCGAGCCACTCGCGACAGCTCGCGAGCTCGAGGTCGGCGACGGTGATGTCGACGGTGGCGGTCGCGACCGGCTCGTCGCCGTCGTAGGCCGTCGCGGTGAGCACGAGCGGACCGGCGCTGCGGATCTCGACGAGCGCGTCGCCCTCGGCCGATAGATCGGAGAGCTGGCCGGTGCCGATCGCGAGCTCGAGCCGCGTCGGCGCGCCGGTGATCGCGACGTCGATCGGCACCAGCGCGGCGAGCGCACCATTCACGCCGAGCTGGTCGCGCGTGAAGCT
Organism: Deltaproteobacteria bacterium; assembly: GCA_013812655.1. Lineage (GTDB taxonomy): Bacteria > Myxococcota_A > Polyangia > Haliangiales > Haliangiaceae > JABFXX01. The sequence continues at coordinate 41,743 of JACCTC010000288.1, forward strand.
CGCGCCGGGTGTCGGCGAGCTGAACGTGATGCTGGTCGGCTCGCCAACGCTGAGCTCGCCACTGCATGCGGCCACGAGAAACACGCATGCGAGGAGCCGGTCCATGGGCGCATCTCAACCGCTCGGGCG
>JACCTC010000292.1 GCA_013812655.1 Deltaproteobacteria bacterium
GTTCACGATCTTCGCGTTCGTCGCCTACGAGGTGAGCCGCCGCGATCTCGACGAGGAGCTCGGGCGCCGCCTCGAGGCGATCGCGGTGTCGGCGAGCACGCAGGTGCGCGGCAAGTATCTGATCGACTTTTCGCCCGGCGAGGAGAGCGGGACCTACCAGAACCAGCTGAGCAAGCTGAAGACGTTCGCGCAGGCGACCGGCGCGCAGCTCACGGTATTCGACGACAACTACGAGACCCGCGCCGACACGGCCGGCGTGCCGCTGGGCACTCACGACTTTCGCGCCGAGCTCGATCGCGCGGAGCTCGCGCGGGTGTTCGAGCACGGCGCGACGGTCTCGTCGGTGACGTTCACCGGCCAGGATGGCAAGGTCTACAAGGCGGGCTACGCCGCGGTGCGGTCGTCCGAGAATGACAGCCAGATCGTCGCTGCACTGCGCGCGCAGGCGCCGGCATCCTACTTCGCGCGGCTCGCCGATCTGCGCGAGCGGCTGTTCGTGTGGGGCGCCGGGCTCGTGATCGTCAGCATCCTCGCCGCCGCGATCACGACGCTGTTCATCACCCGCAACGTCCGCCGGCTCGCGGCGGCCGCCGAGCGCATCGGCAGCGGCGATCTGCGCGCGCCGGTCATGGTCTTCTCGGGCGACGAGCTCGGCGTGCTCGCGCAGACCATGGACCGGATGCGGGTGCAGCTCGCCGAGCGCGACGCGCGCATGCAGCAGATGCTCGCCGGGATCGCCCACGAGGTCCGCAACCCGCTCGCCGGGATGACGCTGTTCGCTGGCATCCTGCGCGACGAGCTGCCCGATGGCCCGGATGGCGTCGACGAGCGGCGCGGCCACGTCGAGAAGATCCAGCGCGAGCTCGGCTACCTCGAGCGCGTGGTCAGCGACTTCCTCGAGTACGCGCGGCGGCCCAAGCCGGAGCTCGCGCCGGTGCCGGTCCGCGAGCTGCTCGTCGAGGTTGCCCAGCTCGCAACGTCGAGCGATGCCGTCACGATCGAGATCGACGCCGAGGCCGATCTGATCGCGCGTGTCGACCGCGGCCAGATCCGGCGCGCGCTGCTGAATCTCGCGAAGAATGCGGTCCAGGCCGCGACCGGTGCCGGGCACACGGGTCCCGCGGTCCGGCTCGCGGCGCGCGAGCGTGGTGGCGAGCTCGCGTTTGTCGTGTGGAATCGCGGCAAGGAGATCACGCCGGAGACCTCCGGCAAGCTGTTCGAGCCGTTCTTCACGACGCGCGAAAAGGGCACCGGCCTTGGCCTCGCGTTCGTCCGCGAGATCGTCGTCGACCATGGCGGCCGCATCGACGTCGCGAGCGCCGACGGCGAGACCACGTTCACCATCGTGCTGCCCGCCGAGTAAGGTACGATGGCCTCGCGCATGGCCAAGATCCTCATCATCGACGACAACGACACGATCCGCGAGGGCCTGGCACACACCGTCAAGAAGCTCGGCCACGAGGCGATCGTCGCCGCCAGCGGGACGGCAGGCATCGAGGCCTTTCAGGCGTCGCAGAAGACCGGCGCGGTCGACTTCGTGATCACCGACCTGAAGATGGAGGGCGCGACGGGGGTCGAGGTGCTGCGTGCGATCGGTGTGCTCGATCCGGAGGTGCCGATCATGCTGATCACGGGCTTCGGCACGGTCGAGACCGCGGTCGAGGCGATGAAGCTCGGCGCGTTCGACTTCCTGACCAAGCCGATCCAGCCCGAGGTCGTACGCCTCAAGGTCGAGCGCGCGCTCGAGCTGTGCGCGGCGCGCCGCGGCCGCAAGAAGGCCGACGCGATCACCGAGGCGCTCCACGCGGACGTCGACTCGAAGTTTCCGGATCTGATCGGTGGCGGCGAGAAGATGGCGATCGTCCGGCGCACCGTGCAGAAGGTCGCGGCGAGCGACACCACGGTGTTCGTCAACGGCGAGAGCGGCACCGGCAAGGAGCTGATCGCGCGCGCCATCCACCGACTCAGCAAGCGGGCAAAAGGACCGTTCATCAAGGTCAACTGCGGTGCGCTGACCGAGACGCTTCTCGAGAGCGAGCTATTCGGTCACGAGAAGGGCGCGTTCACCGGCGCGATCAAGCAGAAGCTCGGTCGGTTCGAGCTCGCGGACGGCGGCACGCTGTTCCTCGACGAGGTTGGCGACGTCCCGCCCGCGATGCAGGTCAAGCTGCTGCGCGCGCTGCAAGAGCAGGAGTTCGAGCGCGTCGGAGGCGAGACCCCGATCAAGGTCAGCGTTCGCGTGGTGTCGGCGACCAACAAGGATCTCGAGGCCGAGGTCGCGGCAGGACGGTTTCGCCAGGACCTCTACTTCCGGCTTGTCGTGCTGCCGGTCAAGCTGCCGCCGCTGCGCGAGCGCCGCGAGGACATCCCGCTCCTGTGCTCGCACTTCATCGCCAAGCTCGGGCCGAAGACGAACGCGCGGGTCCGTGCCGTCGGTGATGCGGCGCTCGGGCGGATCATGGCGTACCACTGGCCCGGCAACGTTCGCGAGCTCGAGAACGCGATCGAGCAGGCGCTGGTGTTCGCCGAGGGCGACGAGATCGCGCCATCGTCGCTGCCGCAGTTCCTCCAGGGTGGCGCCGAGGAGGACCGGCTCGACGTTCCGCGCGAGCTCTCGCTCCCCGAGATCCTCGACGACCTCGAGCGCCAGTTGATCCTCAAGGCCTACGCGAAGGCCAACCACGTCAAGACCGAGACGGCACGGCTCCTCGGCATCAAGACCTCGGCGCTCTACTACAAGCTCGAGAAGTACGGCATCGAGTAGCTGCTCACTCGGCGGCGCACGCCGCGAGCTCGCCGACGGTCGCCTCGCGCCGCGCGATCGATACTCGCGATGACTCTTCCAAGATCCCCGCACTCCTTCGGCGCGGCCGCGGGAACTCGCTCTCGATGAACACGTAGATCAGCTCCAGCTGCACCGGCTCCTCGGCATCGCCACCGAGCGACGCGGCCGGCACGGCGAACGTCTTGGCCTCGCCCGGCGCGATCGTCGAGTCCCAGATCGTGCGCTTGCCGCCGTCGGAGGCGGGCTCGAAGCGCCGGCCGAAGTACGCCTGGAACAGCGCCTCGGGGGCCGACGAGCGCCACACGCGCAGATACATGTGGCGGTGGATGTCACCGCTCGGCACCGTGTGACCCGCGGCCACGTTGCGCACCGCGATCGCGAGCGTCGCGTCGCCGGTGCCAAGCGCGTCTGGCTTCCGGCACCACGTGATCTCGAGCGCCGCCTCGCGCATCCCGCGGTCGTGCGCGCCGGGGAACGCATGGCCGTGCTTCGAGCCGTGACAGGACAGGCAGCCGTCGCGCTCGCCGGCATACGGACCCGCGGCGAACGACGCGACAGTCGTCTGCATCGGGTGACGCGTCATCGCGAGTGCGACGCCCTCGGGTGACAGCACCGGAAACGTGAACTGATGACAGTCCGCGCAATACGCTGGCGACCCGAAGCTCGCGTCGCCGACGCTGTCGTGGGGTGAGCCCGGCCGGCGGTGCTTGCTGACCAGCTTGCCGGCGCGCAGATGACAGGTCGCGCAGTCGACACCCTGCGCCGCGTGCGCGCCCTCGATCGCGGCCTGCTGCGTGGTGAGCGGCGCATGGCAGTTCACGCACCATGGCTGCGGCCGCGCCGCGTACTCGCGCTGGAAGATGCCGTTCGTCCACGCGAGCGCGTGCCGGCTCCGCGACCACTCGTCGACGATCGCCGCATGACAGCTCGCGCAGCCGCGCGCATCGAGCAGCGGATCGGTCACCGCGACGCCGGGATCGATCGGCTGCGTGCCGCCGGCGGGTCGCGCCTGCCAGCTCGGCGCCGCTTCCCGCACCGGCGCCGGCGCGCTCGTGGTCGGAACGCCACACGCAGCCGCGAGCACGATCAGCAGGCGGGGGTTCACTTCGCGGCCAGCGCGTCGCGCTTCTTCGCCTCGATGACGAGCTCGGGGAGCGCGAGCAGCGAGCGCGCGCCGACGAGCATCGGCTTGCCGTTCTCGACGCCCCAGCGGTAGCCCTCGACGTGGCCGTCACCGACGACGAGCGCGAGCCGGCCACTCGCGTCGTACACGAGCATCTCGAGGATGCGCGCGTTCCAGTGACCCTCGCGGCCCTCGACACGTGCGCACCGGCCGACCACGACCGCCTGCAGCGTCGACGGTCCGGTCGCTTCCTTCGACGGCTTGCGCAGCGCCCACAGCACGTCGGTCTTGCAGAGCGGCTTGGCCTCCTCGAACTGCAGGATCGTCTGCTTGTCCTTGATGTCGAGAACGCGCAGCTGGTCTGCGAACAGCGCGGCGACCGTCCCGAGCATCGGCAACCGGAATGCATCCTCCTCGAGGTACGGGCCCTCCCCGGTCGCGATGTCGCCGACCTCGGTGATCTGCGCGCCATCGACGGCGACCAGCTTCGTGCGCGAGCGTGGCGCGATCTGCACGCGGGTCAGCGCGCCGAGGTTCGTGGTCGCCGCGGTCGCGATCGCCAGCGCGTCCTTCCACTCCTTGGCGAACGTCGCGTCCTTGGCGGCAGTGGCGACCATCTCGGCGAGGCTGATACCGGACATCTCGACACCGCTCTTGGTCGCGGTGATCGCGTACGCCGGGTACAGCGGCATGCCGGTCTTGTTGCTCGCGAACTGCTTCGCCGCGGCGAGCCGTGCGTCGCGCCACGTCATCAGCTTCTCGCGCCTGGACTTCTCGAACGCCGGGTTATCGGGCGTGGTCGACGTCGCGAACACCTGGATGTCGCTGATGCAGAGATCGGCGTACTTCGAGCCCTCGTGCACCGAGGCGATCTTGAGCTCGACCGCGCGGAGCTCGCCGCTCGGCTGCTCGATCGTCAGCTCCTGCCAGCCGTCCTTGTCGGCGAGCACGAGCTTCTTCTCGAGGTTTCCCGGCAGCAGCCGCACGGTCACCTCCTTCGCGCGCGCGTTCGCGCCGAACAGCTCCTTCGACTTCTGGTAGCCGTTGCGGACGCGGAGCCGGACGCGCGTCGTCGCGTCGAGCGGCGTGAGCTGGACGCGGAGCCACTCGCCGGCGCCGCTGCCCTTGCTGCCCTCGACCCACGCGGTGGTCGGATCGTCGTCGGCGACGTAGTTCGGATGATAGTTCTCGACGAACTTGTTCCAGTCGTTCCACAAGAACGTGCTCGCATCGACGTTGTCCGTGTGGAGCCGGCGCTCGCGTGGTGCAGCTGCGGGCGCGGCGCTCGCGATGCTGGCGGTCGTGAGCGCGGCAAGGACCGCACCCGTGGTCGTGGAAAGCCTGGTCATCGGAAACCTCAACGCGGTGGAGAGGTCCGACTATTGCGCCAAAACCAGTGACGGTGGCCGCCGCGCGGGCCGGATTGGGATCACTTCGCGAACGGCGGCTGCACGGTCGGGGCCGCGACGCCGTAGCGGGTGCGCGCCCACACCAGGAACTCGTCGCGCGGCAGCTCGAGCGCGGCGCGGCAGACCTCGCCGACGTGCGGCGGGAAGTCGCGATCGACGACCCAGCGCAGGAAGCTGCGGTCCGGTCCGGCTGCGAGCTCGTGAACCGGCGCACCACCGTGCTTGCCGAAGCCGAGCACGATGACGTCGCCCTCCCAGCGCAGGTGACGCGACGGCCCGACCCAGCTGGCGCGGCCTGGATCGCAGACGTTCGCGATGTCGCCCCAGTCGCGACCCTCGAGCGCGAACGCGCGCAACATGCCGGCGAGCACGCGGCCAGTCGCGGCGACATCGGCACTCGCGGTGTGCGCGGCCTCGAACGCGTTGCCGACGAACCGCTGGTGCGCGTGCTGGAGGCTGCGCGGCTCGCACTGCTGCCAGAGCCGGAACGCGTCGACGATCTGCTTGCCCGCGAGATCGAGCGGCGGCCGCCCGATCCGGCCGTACTCCGCCTGCAGCATGTCGATGTCGAACGCGAGGTTGTAGCCGACGATGACGTCGGCCTCGGCGAACACCGCCACGATCGCATCGGCGACATCGGCGAACGTCGGGCAATCGGCGAGCTCGGCGATCGTGATCCCGTGCACCGCCTGGGCGCCGGGATGGATCGCGCACGCCGGCTTGATCCGCCAGACCTGGCTCGGCGCGTCGTCATCGAGCCCGCGCTGGACGCAGAGCTCGATCACCTGGTCGTTGACGCGATCGGTGCCGGTGGTCTCGCAGTCGAACACCACGATCCGCGGGCCAGACGGCGCGGCTGCCACGCCGTGGCTCGGGGGGCCATTCGCGATCCGCACCTCGTGCTCCGGAGTGGCGGTGGCGGTGTCGATCATCGTGGCAGACGTCGCCGCGGGCGCGGCCGAGCTCGGTGACGGCCGGGCGCGGTGCGCGCTTGGCCAGTCGAACAGCGACAGAGTGCCTTCCACGCCGTCGACTGTAGGTGCCCCCTCTGACAGCGAACCGCTGGTGGTGGCCGGTGCGGATCGCGAGAAGATCGCAAGCGATCGAATACCTTAGGCTTCGCGGGGATCGTCCGGTGCCCGGACGAGGGGATCGATTACAGTCCGCGCGTGCGCATCGCCTGGCTCGTCCTGCTCGTGCTGTCGGCCTGCAAGGTCATGGACCCTCCGCCGATCCGCGAGCTGTGGACGGACGCGTTCGAGCGCGACGCCGTCGGCGGTAATTACTACGCGTCCGGCGATGGCTACCGGGTCGCGAACGGTGCACTCGGCGCGCGCGGCGCGAAGAACCATCCGCTGTGGCTACGCCGCAAGATCCCGCGCGACGTCCGGATCGAGCTCGATACGTGGTCGACCGACCCGCGCGGCGACATCAAGATCGAGGTATTCGGTGACGGTCACTCGTTCGATCCCGATGGCGGTGCGTACCTCGCGACCGGCTACGAGCTGATCTTCGGCGGCTGGTCCAACAGCAAGTCGATCATCGCGAGGCTCGACGAGCATGGCAAGGATGTGGCCCAGCGCACGCAGCCCAAGGTGGTGCCGAACCAGCGCTACCACTGGAAGATCGAGCGCAAGGCTAACCAGTTGACCTGGTACATCGACGACATGGAGACGCCGTTCCTCCAGCTCGTCGATCCGCGCCCCCTCGAGGGGATGGGGCACGAGTATCTCGGGTTCAACAACTGGGAGACCGATACCTGGTTCGACAACCTCGTGATCTCACCCCTCTGAGCTACAATCATTGACCGTTCCCGCGGCATGATTCGGGGGCTTTCTCGTGGGGCGAGAGGCACCGCAATCCAGGCACGACTGATGGAGCAGTTCGGCAAATATTCGCTGATCCGCAAGATCGGCACCGGTGGTATGGCCGAGGTCTTCCTCGCTCGCACCGTCGTCGCGCAGGGTCTCAACAAGACCCTCGTCATCAAGAAGATCCACACCGCGTACGCGCGGAGCCGGCAGTTCGTCACGATGTTCGTCGACGAGGCGAAGATCGCGCTCGGCCTCAACCATCCGAACATCATCCAGGTCTTCGACTTCGGCGCGGTCGCCGACACGTACTTCCTCGCGATGGAGTACGTCGAGGGCATGGACCTCTTGCGCCTCCTCCAGGAGGCCGCGAAGGCCCGCCAGCGCCTGCCCTACGGGCTCTCGGCGTACATCGTCCAGCAGCTCGCGAAGGGGCTCGACTACGCGCACCGCAAGACCGACGAGTTCGGCGAGCCGCTCGCGATCGTCCACCGCGATATCTCGCCGCAGAACATCCTGCTGTCGTGGGACGGTGGCGTGAAGATCGTCGACTTCGGGATCGCGCGCGCGCGTGACGTCCACGAGGAACAGGGCGTCATCAAGGGAAAGTTCGCGTACATGTCGCCGGAGCAGGCGCGCGGCGAGCCGGTCGACTGCCGCAGCGACGTGTTCGCCGCCGGCATCGTGCTGTTCGAGCTGGTCTGCGCGCGGCCGCTGTTTCACGGCAAGGGCAAGGAAGCGCTCGACATGGTGAAGTCCGGCGCGATCCCGCGGCCGAAGGACTTCGCGCCCGAGCTGCCCGACACGCTCGAGAGGATCATCCTCAAGGCGCTCGCGTTTCACCGCACCGACCGCTATCAGACCGCGCGCGATCTGCAGCACGACCTCGGACGCTTCCAGTTCGAGTGGGCGCAGAAGACGGGCCTCCTCACTGACTCCGGTGTGCTCGCGCAACAGCTGAGCCAGCTCGGCGGCGGCGAGCATCGGGTCGCCACGCCGCGGCCCCCCGCCGAGGGCGAGGCCGTCGTCCAGCAGGTGCGCGGTGACGAGCCGTCGGGGCCGGTCGTGCTGCCGATCGACGTCAGCGGGCCGTCCGCGATGGCCCCGAGCGCACGCGGCGAGCTCGGCTCGGTTGCCGGCTCGGTCGCGGGATCGGTCGCCGGCTCGCACGCGATGGGCAGCGCGGTCCGCACGAAGTCACCGACGCCGGGGCCCGATGGCCGACACCAGCGCGAGCGCAAGTACGTCTACGTGCTGCAGGGCATCCTCCGCGGCATGACGGCGCTCGAGCGCAAGCTCGGCCAGGCCGGCGCGCAGCGGCTCGTCAATGACTTCTTCAAGGTCGCGCGCGACGTCGCGTTCAAGCACCAAGCACTCCTCGACACGCCACGCCTGCCCTCGGATGGCAAGGAGGTCGAGCTCTCGGCGCTGAGCCTCGCGACGCCGATGCCGCACGCGAGCACGGGCCCGGGCGGCGAGACCACGATCCGCGTCGTCGTCGGACTGCCGATCGCGAGCGAGGACGATGCGGGCCGTGCGATCAAGCTCGCGCTCGCGCTGGTCGATGCCCTCGATGGCATCGGCTCCGACGTCGAGCCCGAGCTGCGCCTCGCGCTCGCGGTGCAGCGCGGCGTCGCCCTCGTCAAGCGCGTGACCGGCAAGGGCGAGCCGGCACCCGACACGGAGAGCGCCGGCGAACGCTGGCGCTCGGCGTTCGACATCGAGGAGTCGACGGCGGCGTTCGCGCAGAAGCTCGCGCGCCAGGCGCGTGGCGCGGAGATCCTCGTCGGTGGCAGGGTGTTCCGGTCGGCGCGCAGCGAGTGGAACTTCGAGGCGCTGCCCGCGATCGATCTACCCGACGAGAGCCCGGGCGGCACGAGCGCCAGCAAGGCACCGGTCGACGAGGACACCGATCCCGGCGTCAAGCGCGCGCGCGTCTACCGGCTGCGCGGTCCGAAGGAGCGGTCGCAGCGCCTGCGCGAGCGTCGCGACGATCGCCGGCTCTATGGCCGCGAGCTCGAGCTCAAGGCGCTGCGCGATGCGTGGCGCGACGTGCTGGTCACCAAGCGCAAGCGCCAGATCGTGATCATCGGCGATGCCGGCGTCGGCAAGCGAACCGTCGTGCGGACGTTCCTCGAGGGCATCAACCCGAGTGAAGCCGTGATCATCCGGACCTCGGGGCGCGTCGGCACCGCGATGACCCCGTACGGCGTGATCGCCGATCTCGCGCGCGACGTGCTCGGCCTCGCCGAGGATGCCGAGCCGCACGAGGTCGAGCGCCGGCTGCTGCGCGCCATCCCGCTGATCTTTCCGGGCGAGGAGACGTCGCGCGAGGCGCGCACCGCGCTCCATATCTTCGGCCTGCTGCTCGGCGCGCGCGGCGCGGGTGGCTTCGCGCCGGCCCAGGCGGCGGCACCCTCGCTCGGCGTCGACGGTGCGCGCGCCCCGGCCGACCTCGACGCCGACAGCCGCCGCCACGCGCTGGTCCAGCTGCTGAACCGGATCGAGCAGCGCCTCGACAGCGACAAGCCGATCGTCCTCGTCGGCGAGGACATTCACTGGGCCGATCAGGACAGCCAGGAGCTGTTCGCGGCGCTCCTCAAGGTCGAGACGCCACGGCCGATCTTCGGCCTGATGACGAGCCGCCCCGAGCCGCGGATCCTCAAGCTCGCGAAGGAGCTCGGCACCGAGCTCGTCCACCTCGACGAGCTCCCCGAAGCCGCACGCCGCGAGCTGCTCGCGGAGCGGTTCGTCCCGGGGCACGACATCGATGATCTGATCGAGCAGATCGCCGCGCGCTGCGGCGGCAATGCGTTCTTCATCCAGGAGCTGCTCGACACCCTGATCGAGCGCGGCATCCTGGTCGCCGACAACGAGGATGACGCCCGACCAGATTCCGTGCCCGGCCTGCTCCGGTGGGTGAAGCGCGACGCGCCGATCCACGTGCCGTCGACCGTCGAGGATCTGATCCTGACGCGCGTCGACTCGTTGCCGACGCCCGAGAAGGACACGATCGTCCACGCCGCGGTGCTCGGCCGTCACGTCAACGCGGCCGCCCTGGCGCAGCTGCTCGGCCGGCCCGTGCGACTCGAGCTCGACGAGCTGGTGCGCCGCGGGCTGCTATCGCCGCAAGAGGGCGAGTACCGCTTCAAGAACGACATGACGATGACCGTGGCGTACAGCCTGATCCCGCACGAGACCCGCGTGCAGATGCACCGGGCTGTCGCCGCGCGGATCGCCGGCGCCACCGGCTACCGGCTCGGCCAGGACGACGCGCTGATCGCCCGCCACCTCGAGCTCGCCGGTGACGACACCGCAGCGGCCGATCGGTACCTGCGCGCCGCCGGGCACGCCGTCGATCTCGGCGGCAACACCGACGCCTATCGCCAGCTGTCGCGCGCGCTCAAGCTCTTGCCGATCACCGATCACGATCGACGGTTCAGCGCGCACCGGCTGCGCGAGGAGATCCTGCGCCGCCTCGCCAAGCGACCGCAGCAGCTCCGCGAGCTCCACGCGCTACGCAAGGAGGCCGACGCGCTCGGTGAGCCAAGCCGGCTCGCGCAGGCACACTGCGCGCTCGCCCAGTTCTACATCGACGTCGGCAAGGCACCGGCCGCCCTGCGCGCCGCCGCGCCCGCGCTGCAGTACGCGCGCGACGCCAAGGACGTGCTCCTCGAAGCCGAGGCGCTGCGGCTCCGCGCCGCGATCGCGCGGCTCGTCGGCAACGCGGAGGAATCGCTGCGGCTCGTCGAGCAGGCACTCGAGCTCTGCGATCGCGGCGTCAGCGCCGATGGGGCACGCCCGTCGACGCCGGTGTTGATGGCGCGCGCGACGATCCTGAACCAGCGCGGCACCACGCTGTGGAACATCGGCCGCCTCGAGGCCGCGATCGAGAGCTACGCCGAGGCGCTCGTGATCTACCGCGCGATCGGCATGGGCCGGCACGAGGCGCGCGCGCTCAACAACATGGGCATCGTGTTCGCCGCGCTCGGCGAGTACGAGGAAGCGCTCGCGCACTACAAGAGCGCACTCAAGATCGATCAGGCGCTCGGCGATCGCAGCGGCATCGCGCTCAAGCTCGGCAACATCGGCCAGTGCTACTCCGACCTCGGGGATCTCGAGCGCGCCGAGAGCTACCTCGGCAAGGCGCTCAAGGTCGCCGAGCAGACCGGCGATCTGTCGGCCGCCGCCGACGCCGCGGTGTCGTGGGGACAGACCAAGATGCAGCGCGGCGACACCAAGGCGGCCCTCGATCTGTTCGAGCGTGGGCTGTCTCTGGCGACCGAGAACCGCGAGCGCTACCAGGAAGTCCGCGCGCTCCAGTACATCGCCCTCGCTCACCTCGCCGTCGGTGATCCGCCCGAGGCCGCGCTCGAGATGGCGCGGAGCTCGACCGAGTGGGCGCGCAAGATGCCGATGCTCGTCGGCATGATCTACGGCCTCACGTTCCAGGGCCTCGCGCTGTCCCGGCTCGGCCGCCACACCGAGGCCATCGCCTGCGTCGACGAGGCCGTCGGGTTGCTCGAGGGCGCGCGCCCCGAGGGTGCCGAGCACGTGTATCGCTGGCGCGCCGAGATCCTCGGAGCTGCGGGCCGCACCGTCGAGGCCGAGGCCGCGACCGCGCGCGCCGCCGCCGAGGTCGAGGCCAAGGCCGCCAAGCTCCGCGATCCCGAGCTGCGCCGGCATTACCTCGCGAGCCGCGCGCGCAAGCTGTAGCGCCGGTTCACTTCGGAGGCTGCGCGTCGTCGCCCGTGAGCCGCTTCATGAAGAGCGGAGACGACGAGCCCTTGATCACGAGGTGCATGGCGTCGTCGCTCTCGGGCAGGAACTCGCGGACCTCGGTGGTGCCGCCAAGGTTCAGGGTCACGCGACAGGTCTCCTTGTCGGTCGCGAACGTGGCAGTCCCGGTCTGAACGGCCTTGGGTCCGGTGCCAGACTTCCACTCGTGCACCTGGCTGCCGACGAAGCGAGTGCGGCGCTTGTACAGCGTGTCGAGCAGTGCGGGATCGCTGGTCGGCTTGAACGAGTCCGACGTCGCGGGCACCGCGCCCCACGAACCCTGGATGTACGGCTCGCACCAGTCCTGCGCTTGCGACTGCGCGCTCACCTTGACCACCATGGTCGGTCCGTCGACCGTGGCGACCCATTGCGCGGCTTGCGGCCGCGTCTCGGTGGCGGCATGCCACGCGCGCAGGTCGCTGCCGTCCTTGTTCTCGAGGAAACGCGCGACGAAGCGACCGTTAACGGCCAGGATGGCGACCGACGATGGCCGCCCCGGCGACGTCTCGACGAGCTTGGCCAGCGCAGCTTCGGCTTCCTGCCGGGTCGACCAGCCAACTTCCGGCGTGAAGCGCACGCTGGCGCCGACCCTGACCGGCTGCCACTCGCTCCAGTTCCCGAACTGATTCACTCGGAGCTCGCCGATGACCGTTCCGGTCGCCGGCACTGACGGTGACGCCGCCGACCCCGTCGGCGTGACGACGGCCGGCTGCGCCGGCTGGGAGCTGCTCGAGCAAGCAGCGGCGCAAACGAGGGCGAAGACGAAGGCGAAGGCGATGAGGTGGGGTGACCGGCTCATGCGCAAGGTCTTCTCCGATCGTTCGACGATGCACAACCCCAAAGCGAGCTTGTCGCGGTCGACCGCATGCCGGGGCCATGCCACGGTGCGGCGAGTGCGCATCCTTGGTGTTGGCGACTACAACGACTTCGGGTCTCTCTACCTCCGGCTCGCGGCCGAAGGCCACACGGTCCGCGTCCACATCGCCGAGGAAGGCTCGCACGACGTGCTCCGGGACATGGTCGAGCTGGCGCCGAGCTGGGAGGCCGAGCTGCCGTGGATCCGCGAGGCCGGCCGCGACGGGCTGATCCTGTTCGAGGAAGTCGGCCGCGGTGAGGTCCAGGACCGGCTGCGACGCGAGGGCTACCACGTGGTCGGCGGCAGCGCGATCGGCGACCGGCTCGAGCAGGTGCGGGCCTTCGGGCAGGCGACGCTGCGCGACGCTGGGATGCTCACGCTGCCAACGCACCCGTTCGCGAGCTTCGACGACGCGATCGCCTTCATCCGCGCGCAGCCCGGGCGCTACGTCCTCAAATTCAACGGCTCGTACCTGCCGTCGGATGCGAACTACGTCGGCATGCGCGCCGACGGCGTCGACGTGATCGCGGCGCTGACCCGGCATCGCCGGACCTGGGAGGAGGACTACGACGAGCCGCCCGAGCTCATCCTCACGGACTTCGTGGCCGGCGTCGAGACCGGCCTCGGCGCGTTCTTCAACGGCAGCGAGTTCGTGGGGCCGGTCAACCTCGACTGGGAGCACAAGCGGTTCTTCGCGGGCGACCTCGGCGAGCTCACGAGCGAGATGGGTACGGTCGTCACCTACCGCGGCGGTGACAAGCTGTTCGCCGCCACGCTCGCGCGGATCGCGCCCGTGCTGCGCGGCGCGGGTCACGTCGGCTACGTCAACCTCAACACCATCATCAACTCTGACGGCGTCTGGCCGCTCGAGCTGACGTGCCGGTTCGGCTATCCCGGGTTTGCGATCCTGTCAGCGCTGTTCGACGAGCCGTGCGCAGACATCCTGCAGCGGGTCGCGATTGGCGGCACCACGCCGCTTCTCACCCACGACGGCTACGCGGTCGGCGTGGTGCTCACGGTGCCGCCGTTCCCGCATCACCACGGCTACGACGAGCTCGGCAAGGGCACGCCGATCTGCCTACCCGACGATCTCACCGACGAGGATCGACGCAACCTGCACTTCGGCGAGGTCGGCATGGACGGCGACCAGCTCGTCATGACCGGCCAGGTCGGCTTCGTCATGGTGGTCACCGGCCGCGGCACGACGATCGAGGAGGCGCAGCGCGCGTGCTACGCGCTGGCGTCGCGGATCGCGGTGCCGAACGTCCGCTATCGCAACGACATCGGGACGGCGCTGCGCACGACGCGACTCGCCGAGCTGACCCGGCTCGGCTGGCTCTGATCGAGGCCGAGCTCGGCGCGATAGCGCTCGAAGCAACGGCGTCCCGCCTCGAGGCGCAGCAACGCACCCTCGGCGATCGCGATCGCCGCGCGCGGCTCGGCGGCAACCACGGGGTGCAGCACCTCCTCGTTCCACGCGGCCGAGTGCTTGATGTCGAGCGTCGCGTGCAGCGCGAAGTAGTGACGCGCGTGCCCGGCGATCTTGAGGCGCTTGAGTCCCTGGTTGACGAGCGCGGCGCGGCCCGGCGCGGTCAGCTCGATGGCGCCCAGCGCACCGAGTGCGTGATACGCGTAGCGGCGGTTCGCAGCGAGCCCGAGCATGATGTTGCCGAGCGCGAGCGATTCCCAGACCACGGGCACGGTTTCCTCGAGCGACGCGAGGTCGACGGCTGTCGCGAGCCGCGCGAGCATCGGCCCGTGCATGCCGCCCGCATTGCCGCGCCCCATCTCGTCCCAGTAGTTGCGCGCGAGCTCGAGCTTCGGCTGCTCCGGGAGCCGGAGTTGCGCGAGCGCGACCAGATCCTCGAAGCCCGCCTCGCCCGCGACCTCCTGACGAAGGAACCAGCGCATCTGCTCGCCGGTAGCTGTCTCCGCGATCCACGGAAACAGCGGGTCATGCTGCCCCGGCCCACTGGCCTCGAGCGCCTCGAACCACGCGACGAAACTATCCGGATCCGTGGGCGCGGCCTGTGCGCGCGCCGCGATCATCGACCGCTCGCGCTCGATGACCTCACCTTCGAGGACGCGTAGCGCGTGATCGGCGTCGACGTCCTCCTGCCAGCTTGCTTCGGGGAACCGTGGATCGAAGCGGCCACGGTTGAGCTCCGCCAGACGTCGATGCTGCGCTTCTGACATCACCTGGGAGTCCTTGCAACGCGCGGACCGCCCGAGCCCGGCCCGGGGTTTGCTGGGTAGGAGGCGGTGCGGTCCTTCATCGCCAGCGACGTATGCTGTGGCTCGCTGCATCCGCGCACGGCCGCCTGCGCCTATCAGGTCGCGTGGTCCATCAACCCGCACATGATCATCGGCAGTGCGGACCCGGTGCGCGCCCAGCACCAGCACGCGGCCCTGATCCGCACGGTTCGCGAGCTGGGCGCCCACGTATCGATGCTGCCGTTCGTGCACGGCGCGTTCGACTGCGTGTTCGCGAAGGACAACGCGGTCTACGTGCACACGCAGGGTCGAGCGAGTGCGCTGCTCGCCTCACCTCGCCATGCGGTTCGCCGCGCCGAGCAACGCTCACGTGCGCGGGATTTGCGCAGGGCGGGCATGCACGTCCACGCGATCGCTGCTCCGTTCGAGGGCGGGGATGTCCACGTCCTCCCCGCCGGGCGCGGCGCGATCCTCGGCCATGGGTTCCGGTCCTCGCCCGAAGCGATCCGGCCGCTCCGCGAGCTCACCCGAGTCCCGGTGTTTCCGCTCGAGCTTGTCGATCCCGCGCTCTATCACCTCGACACCGCGCTCACCGTGCTCGCGGACGGCACGGCCCTCGTCTGTGACGAAGCGTTCTCGCCCGCGTCGCGCCGCGCCATGCGCTGTCTGCCGCTGCGCGACATCATCACGATCTCGCGGTCCGAAACGACGCGGTTCGCGCTCAACGTCGTCGAGATCGACGGCACCGTCGTCACCGGAACCGACTCGCCGGAGGTGACCGACGTGCTCCGCTCGCTCGGCAAGCGCGTGGTCCACACACCGCTCGACGAGTTTCAGCGCGCGGGCGGCAGTGCGGCCTGCCTGCTCGCGCCGGTGCACGGAGCCGATCAGGCCACCGTGGCGCAGGCGGCGACTGCGGCGATCCGATCGACGGCTGCATAGGCCGGCGTCTCGAGCTCCTCGCCGAACACGTCGGCATCGAGCTCCTCGTAGGTCCAGCGCGCGGCGCGGCTGTCCAGGATCGGCGCGATCGCCGCGCGAAAGCGGTCCTCTCCGTCGACGATCGGCGCGCCGGTGTAGAGGATCAACCGGCCACCTTCCAGCAGGCGCGCGAGCCCCTCGCGAACGATCCGGACTGCCAAGCCGGTTCCGAGCTCACCGCCACCATCGCGGTACACGCGGTGCCCCGGATCGACGAGATAGGGCGGATTGCCGATCACGAGATCGAGGTCCCCGTGCACGTTCGTGAACAGATCACCGAGCCCGAGCTCGACACGATCCGCGACGCCGGCGAGGTGAGCGTTGACCCGCGCGAACGACAGCGCCACCTCGTTGATATCGGCGAGGACGATCCGCTCCACGCGATCGGAGAGGCACAACCCGCCGACGCCAGAACCACAGCCGAGATCGACGACGCGCTTCGCGGTGGCGACCTCGCGCCGGAGCAGCGCGCAGAAGCGATAGGTATCGGGCCCGAAGAACACCGAATTCTCGTCGGTCGTGGGGTATGCGGAGTGGACGTAGAACCCGTCGCCGAGCGTCGAGAACCGCACGTGGCTCGCGAGCAGGCCGTCGTGCTCGCTGCACAGCTCGCCGCGACGCAGCGCCGCGAGGATCGGTGCCGGCATCATGGCCGCGTCGAACGGCCGGCTCCAGCCGAACACGTCGCGCAGGTTCGCGGCCCGCTCCGCGCCGGCGCGCGCGTTGACCCGGCGGTGCGTCTCGGGCGTCACCGTGATGAACCGGTAGCCCTCATCGCGCAGCAGGCCGCCGATCTCGACCAGCGCTTGCTCGCGGGACGTCAGGGTGTCCATCGCGGACAGCCTACAGGATCGATGATCACGCGGATGTACGGCGGTGCGCGCTCGTGGGCGACGTCGACGATCATCGTCATTACGCTCGCGTCGCGGGCTGTTGCGCCTGGGTTCCGGCGCGAGGTCATCACGACGGCTCACGAGCTCCTCACGAAAGATTCGCCGCGGCGGTGATCCACGGGCCCGGGTTACTCGTAGCGGAAGCGAAGGCGGCCATGAGGGTTGCCCGTCCTGCCAGCACGAGAGGATCTCCTTTGCGCATCTTCACCAGTTTCCTGTTTTGCCTGACCGCTGTGACCGCCGCGACCGCCTGTGGTGGCGGCGATGAGGAGCAGACCACGATGGGCCCCGGGGCCTCGCTCAAGTGCGCGAGCAGCGGCAAGAACGCGTTCGCGACCTACGGCGCCGACGCATTCGTCGCGGTCAACAAGGCGATCTTCGCCGAGGTCACCGCCGAGCTCACCGCGAACGGTCAGACCAACCTCGGCGACTCGTTCTCTCGCGTCACTGACTTCGCGACCTTCGAGGGCCGGCTCGCCGCGTTCCTCGTGTTCGCGTACGGCGGCCCGACGAGCATCACCTATACCGACGGCAAGACCTACGAGGGCGTGCAGGACATGCGGGCCGCCCACGCCGGCATGAACATCACGTCGGCGCAGTACGACTACTTCGTCGCCAACATCATCGTCCCGGCGCTCACCAAGAGCGGCGTGCCGATGGGTGACGTGTCGAGCTGCTTCGCGCCGCTCGTCGTCGACGCGTCGGTCAAGGCCTCGATGGTGGGGCAGTAGTCGTGCAGCGCCGCACGCGACGGATCTTGTGGTGGACCGGCGGCGCCCTCGGGCTGTTCGTCGCCGTATCGGCGCTCGTGCACATCCCCGCCGTCCAGCACGTGATGGGCTGGACCAACCCCGACGGCTCCGGTGCATGTCCGTTCGGGCACGGTGCACCGCGGGTCGCGAGTGACACGCCGAAGGCCGCGCGGCCGGGCCCGGTCGCACGCACCCGGCCCGCGCTGGGCTTCACGCTCGGCGCGACCACTCGCGCGCAGCTCGCGAGCTGGGCGACACAGCACGCGATCACGTGCACCCCGCGCCGCGGCGCAACGCTCCTCGAGTGCCTCGACGTGCCGGCGACGCTGCTCGCCGAACACGGCGCGGCGCTCGGCGGCACCACCGCGTGGTTCGAGCTCGACGATCGCGGCGTTTTGACGACCGTCAAGACGCTCCGCCGGGCGACCGGCGCGGATCCCGTCGCACGCGCGTTCGCCGCCACCGAGCTCGCGCTCACCACGCGTGCCGGCGCTCCGGCGATCGCCGATGGCTCTGCCGCCCCCGAGGTCCTCGCGAGCGGCGCCTTTCGTCAGGCCACGCGTGACTACCGGTTCGCGGACTACCGCGCGCTGCTGCGCGCCACGAACCTCGGCGATGGCTACGTCCTCACGGAGTCATACACGGCCCTCTGAATAGCCGTGCCGCTTCTGGCTTGCGGCAGGCTCGTGCTACCGCGGCTGCTTGGGAAGCTCTGTCGACCGGATCGGCCGCTGACTCATCGGTTTCGCGGTGTGGTCACCGCGGCATCCTCCACCTGCGGCGTGCTCTCGCCCTCGGGCTTGCGCTTGCGGATCTCGCAACCGAACACGAACGCGCAGATCACGATCGTCGGTAGCGCGCGCCTCATCACCCCGCCCCGCTCGTCGGCGCCCAGACGAGCCGCGCCTCGCCCGTGACGGCATCGACCTCGACCGCGGGTGCCCTCGAGAGTCGGCACCGATGCGCGCCTACCGGGCGACCGGTCACCACGTCGAATTGATAGCCGTGCCACGGACACGTGATGACGCCGTCGACCACGGCCGCAGCATCGAGCGGCCCGCCGAGATGTGGACACTGCACGGTGTGCGCGTGGAGGTCAGAACCGATCGAGACCACACGGAACACACCTTGCGGTGTCGTCACGAGCAGCGGCGTTCGTGCGCGCAGCTCGTGAGCCAATCCAATGACGTGAGGCGCTGGTGATGCGGGCTCGGTCGCACGAGCCGCAGCCCGCTCCGTACGGCGTGCCGCGGCCGCGTCGAGCACGCGCTGGCGATGGCGCATCATCACCAGATCTTCGGACCACAGTCGATCGTAGAGCCGCCGGTAGGCCACGCCGGCGAGCGGCGCTACGAGGCGCGGTACCGCGAGATGAAACTCCACGACGATGTCCGTGCTGCGCTCGCCGCGCGGCTGCAGCGTCGTGCGCACCTCCGTGCCGCGACCGAAACCTGCGAGCGTGCGGGTCACGTACGAGAGTCGCGGTCGATCGGTGCGTAGCTCGAGCACGAGCTGCTGGCGGTAGAGGCCTCGCACCTCGACCCGCGCCCGCCACAGCTCGGGGTCGGCGCGGCGCTCGATCAGATCGATCGTCGCGAACGTCGAGGCGTGCAGGTGAGGTAGGTGCTCCCAGTCGAGCGCGTTCTCCCAGATCCGGTCGATGCTCACGTCGAGCGTGCGCCGGTAGCTCGCGGCGTGATGGGCAACCACCGTGTCAGCATAGTCGAGCGGGGCTCGGCTACGAGTGCGGATCACGTGGCGCATCGCTCGGCTTCGGCCACCAGGTGCCTGCGGCGTGCCGTTTTTGTTGACCGCGGTGCGGCAAGCCCGTTCCTGACCGCGGTACATGGTCGGCGATGGCCACGCCGAGTGATCCCGCGGCGACTCCTGACACCCCGCTCGCCCGCGCGATCGGCAGCAAGATGCTGATCGTCTTCATCGTCGGAGACATCCTCGGCGCCGGCATCTACGCGCTCGTCGGCAAGCTGTCGGGGCTGGTCGGCGGCATGATCTGGCTGCCGCTCGCGATCGGCTTCGCGGTCGCCGCGCTGACCGCAGGCTCGTACGCCGAGCTCGTCGGCAAGTACCCCCGCGCGGCCGGCGCGGCGCTCTACACGCATCGCGCGTTCAACAAGCCGTTCCTGACGTTCATCGTCGCGTTCGCGGTGATGATGTCGGGCGTCGCGTCGGCGTCGGCCGCGGCCCTCGCGTTCGGCGGCCGCTACCTGACGGTGTTCATCCCCGACGCGCCGACCCTGATCGCCGCCTACGGCTTCATCGCCGCGGTCACGACGGTCAACTTCCTCGGCGTCTCGGAGTCGGTCAAGGTCAACCTCGTGCTGACGATCGTCGAGGTCACGGGCCTCGTGATCGTGATCGTCGTCGGCCTGATCGGGATCGCACGCGGGGAAGGTGACACGTCCCGCGCGTTCACGATGACCGCGCCCGATGGCGCGTTGCTCGGCGTGCTCGGCGCGACTGCGCTCGGGTTCTACGCGCTGATCGGCTTCGAGGACTCGGTGAACCTCGCGGAGGAATGCGAGGAGCCGGCGCGCTCGTTCCCGCGCGGCCTGTTCACCGGCATCGCGGTCACCGGCGTGATCTACGTCGTCGTCGCGTTCATCGCGGTCACCCTCGTCGCGCCGGTCGTGCTCGCGACGTCATCCGGACCGCTCCTGGAGGTCGTCTCGGCAGCAGGCGTCGCGTTCCCGCCGCAGCTGTTCGCGGTGATCGCGCTGCTCGCGATCGGCAACACCGCGCTCATCAACATGATGATGGCGTCGCGGCTGCTCTACGGGATGGCGAACGAGGGGATCGTCCCGAGCCCGCTAGCCCGGGTCCACGCGAAGCGCAAGACGCCCGTCGTCGCGATCGGCTTCACGGTCGTGATCGCGCTCGCGCTGATCACCTACGGTCGCTACTCGCCCGATGCCGTGCGTGACCTCGCGGACACCACCGTCCTGCTGCTCCTCCTCGTGTTCTGCCTCGTCAACGTCGCGGTGCTCGTGCTCAAGCGGCGGCCGGTCCCGCACAAGCACTACAACACGCCGTGGTACGTCGCCGCCCTCGGTGCCGTGACCACGCTCGTGCTCGCGAGCCCGCTCTCGGGACGGCCCGCCCGGGTCTACCTGATCGCGGCCGCGCTCGTCGGGCTCGGTGCGCTGCTGTGGGGCATCAACCGGCTGATCACGGGACGCCGGATCACCGAGATCGACGCCGAGAAACTCTCGAAGTAACGCACCGGATCGACCCTGCCGCTCCCGGGGGTCGACGCGATCTCCGCATTTGCCTTGCCCCGCTGTCGCCCAGTCGTGGTACGAGCCGGCCATGACGGTCGAGATTCACGTCGCCTGCCGCCGCGATCCCGCTGGGCTCGCCTCGCTGTTCAACGCCTGCCGGGTTGCGCGCGTCGCCGTCACCGCGCCGCAGACGATCCGCGCGTGGTCACCGCGTGCCCGCGCGACCTTGCTCCTCCGCGAGCGCGACGTCGCCGCGATCGTCACGCTTGCGGCCCGCGGTACCAGCGATCTCGCGTGCGAGTACGCCGAGCTGATCGCGCGCACGTTCGACGGCGTCGTCGTCATCGACGGCGAGGTCATCGAGCTCGCCGCGAACAGCGCCCTGAGCCCGACCGAGCTCGTCGCGACCTGGACGCAGCTCGATCAGCGCGTCGGCGCAGTGCTCGCCGAGCAGGCCCGCGATCGCCAGAACAAGCGCGTCGCCTGGGCGCTCGCCCACCAGTCCGCGGCCGAGCACTCGACCGAGCGCGACCGTTCGAGCGTCTGATCTCCTCGTCAAGGTGCGGAGCCCGACCGCGCCACGATGCCGCATGGCCGGGTCCTTGCCCGCACGTGCAAACGCCCCGCAGATCTGACACGGTCCGGGCGTGGCGAGCGACGCAGCTTCCTCGACGGGCATCCCCGGCAGACGCCTGCTGATCGGGCTGCTCGTGATCTTTCTCGCCGCCGTCATCCCGGCGATCTTCCTGCCGACGTTGCTGTGTCGCGCCGAGGATCCGAAGCTCGACGACCTCGGCGAGGTACCCGCGTTCTCGCTGGTCGACGCGCAGGGGTTACCGTTCACCGAGGAGGCGCTCCGCGGTCACCCGACGATCGTCAACTTCGTGTTCACGCGCTGCGACACCATCTGCCCGGTGCTGTCGATGAAGATGCAGCGCATCGAGGACAAGACCCGCGACAAGCGCGGCATCGGCATCAAGCTCCTATCGATCACTGTCGATCCTCAGCACGACACGCCCGAGCGGCTCGCCGAGTTTGCGGCGCGCTACAAGGCGAACCCCGAGCGCTGGAAGTTCATCACCGGGCCGGCCCCCGCGGTGCGCGCGCTCGTCGAGGGTCCGTTCATGAACTCGATGCAGGCCGAGGGGCTGACCCGCTCGGGGGCGCCGAACATCGTGCACAGCGGCTACTTCCTGCTCGTCGACGGCAACCTCAAGATCCGCGGCGTCTACGACTCGAACGACACCCAGCGCCTCGACCAGCTGATGCGCGACGCGCGCTTCCTCGGCCGAACGCTCCGCAGCGGCTACAAGTTCGGCGGCACCTGACCGCGGCGCCCGAGATGGAGCGAGCCAGCGG
>JACCTC010000294.1 GCA_013812655.1 Deltaproteobacteria bacterium
GTTCGTCGCCGAGCTCGGTGGCGACCTGTGGCTGGCCCCGCAGACCGCCGCGACCAGCACGTGGGATGTCTCGGGGATCACCGTCGTCGACCGCAGCGGCGTCGAGGCCGGGATCGGCTCGTTGCCGTCGCGGGTGTCGCTGCGCACGCACGGCGCGGTGCGCGGCGCGCTCGACGTCGAGCTGATCGGCGGTTTCCTCTGGGCGACGACCGGCTACGCCTTCACCGTCGGCGGGGTGACCGGGCCTCGCCAGTCACCGACGTTCGGCGATCTCGGTGGCCATACGCTGGCGTTCGGTCTCGAGGGGACGGCCGGCGGGTTCACGCTGAGCATCGGCTGGTCGCGGACCTGGTCGGTCTCGGAGCGGTTCCGCACGACCGCGCTGGCGCTCGACAACCCGTTTGGCGCCGGCGATCAGGCAGTTCCGACGGGACGCCACGATGGCTCGATCGACCAGATCGGCATCCTCGTGGACGCCGAGCTCGACGCGCCGGACTGACGAGCTACAGGCTGCCGACGATGGCGACGGCGATCAGGGCCAGGTGACCGAGGATGAAGAGCCGGATGTCGCGCATGCGGTCTGGTCGAGCAGGGTTCATGCCCGGCTAAGGCCCTGGATCGCGTGTGTGTCGCACCGGCGACTGCCGTCCCCAGGCAACCGCCCTGGCCACGACCTCCCCAAGCCGCAGCTCCCTAACGCCGCTCGAGCACGCGCTACGGAAAGACACAGCCGGGAGGCGGCATCGACGTCCGGCTGAGCACACCCTCGACCTGGACAAGCTCGCGCTGCCAGTAGCAGAGGGTGTCGGCCATGTAGAGGTAGCCGAACTGATAGAAGGTCTGGTTCGGGTTGGCCGTCGAGGCGGCGTCGAGCAGGCGGCGGCGGTGGGTATCGTGGAGATCGCCATGGCGGCGCGTCACCACGATCTGGCCGCGCTCCATCAGCCGTGCCGCTGCATCCGCGTGGCCAATGGCCGCGGCGTCATCGCCGGCGAGGTGGGCGAGCACGGCCTCGTAGGTCTCGATCACGAACCGCGTGCGCAGCTGATCGATCTCGATGCCGTCGCGCAGCTCGTCACCCCACGTGCTGGTCGGCAGCTCACTCGCCGCGATCTCGCGACCGACCGCATCGAGCGCATTGGCGTAGGCTTCGAGCGGCAGCATCACGTCGGTCCGGAACTCGGTGACATCCGCACCAGCGACGAGATCGGCGTAGGTCACGCGATCGGGCTGCGAGACGATGCCGAGCTGGCGGCCCGCATCGATCGCGAGGTCACGGCCCGCGATGTACGCGACGAGGTCGCCGAAGTGCAGGTAGGTCCGCTGCAGCTCGATCAGCGTCAGCACCGCGGGCGTCGCGGGCGCGAGGTCGCGGCCGAACGCGTGATCGACCAGCTCGCTCGGCGCAGCCGGCAGCTCGTAGCTGGCACGCAACGCGGTGACGTCGTGCAGCCAGTAGCCCCACTCCCAGCCGCTCGAGAACAGCAGGTGCTGATCGAGAGGCGTCGGGCACGGCGCCTGCTTGCGGATCTGATCGAGATCGAGCCACCGGTTGTGGACGTAGATCGGGAAGAACTGCGGCACCGAGTTGTCGAACGCGACCCAGTACGCGGTCTCGGGAAAGTACGAGCCGGGCTTGCCGGAGCAGATCTGTGCAAGCAAGTAGTCGCGGTGCTCGCTGAAGCTCTCGTGGTGGTATGCGCCGCTCGTGGTCTCGAACAGGTTGTAGAACATCGTCGAGTGGACGTCGTGGATGATCTCCGGATCGGCGAACTTGACGAGGAAGTAGTAGAGGAGCTCCTCCCCCATGTACGTCACGACCTGATCAGCGCCGACGTGGATGACCGCATGCATCTCGGCGGCTGGAGCGAGCACGTCGAGCTGGTTCTTGACCTCGTTCACCGACGAGATGAACGTCGCGGGATCGGCGTTGAAGAACTCGCCGAACGACAGGTCGTAGACGTCGAACGGCAGGTCCTTGGTGATCAGCGGCAGTCGCGCGGCGATCTGGTCCGCGATCGGCGTGACGTCCGGTGACTTGTCGACGAGATCGAACGCGAGCTGCAGGTTGCTCGCGCCGAACAGCTGGAGGTTCAAGCCGACGCGGATCCCGCGCATGTGCGCGTAGTCGATCAGCTCGCGTGTGAACACCTTCCACTTCTCGTGACGGACCGGATCGAGGATGTCGTCGAGCGAGACCCACTGCAGGAAGTTCCCGCGGTTCTTGACGAGCCAGTCGATGATGCGATGCGCGTCGTTCGTCGAGCCCGGCGTCGGCTCCCAGAATGCGTAGTAACCCTCGATCGGATGCAGCGTGTGGAGCTGCATGCCGCGGACGCGGATCTGCGGCGCATGCACGACGCCATCGATCTCGGCGGCCACCAGCTCGGGCACCGCGGGTACAAACGCGTCGAACGGATGGCGGAACCGGAACCCGAGTGCCTCGAGTGCGGCCGCCGCGCCGTACTGGGCGCCGAGCACGCCGTTCGCGCGCACGACGATCGTGTCGGTGCCGCCGCTCTCGAGCCGGTACGCCTCGCTGCCGAGCGCGCTGTCCTCGGCGAGCTGGATGCGGTAGTCGCCGGCCGTGCCGAGCGTCAGCCCACCGTACGGCGTCAGCGCGACGAACTCGGCGAACGCGGGCTGCCAGGCCGCAGGGGTGTCGATCGAGATCGCCCCACGGACGTTGTCACCGCAAGCAGTGAGCGAGACAGAGAACCAGCAGGCGATGAACCATGTCGCGGCACGCACGCCGCGAACCTAAACTACTTTTTTGGCGCGATCTGCTTGGGAGCGGGCTTCTTGGCGTTCTTGTCGTCGCCGATCCCGTCATCGAGCTCGACGAAGCCGCCGTAGATCGCGCCGATCGCGCCACCGAGGGTCGGCGACCACGCGAACACGTTGTAGTCGGCGATCATCCACGTCGGATTCCAGGCCTTGGCGACGAGCGCGTAGAGCCCGCAGCCGACCCCAAAGCCGAACGCGGCCTTGAGGATCGCGATCCAGGAGGTCTGTTCCTTGTCGCGGATCAGCGTCCAGATCGGGCGGCCGACCACGAGGCCCACGAACAAGCCGACGAGGCCATAGGTGAGCCACGGATTCCCGAAGCCAGTCGCCTGGGCAAGTGCGAAAGCACCGTACCCCACAGCGCCACCGATCACCGCCCCCTTGAGAATTCCGACGAGCAGCTTGAGCACACTTCGAGTGTGACGAGTAAGTTCCCCATCGGCAAGGGGACCTTGATCACTCTGCCGAAGCTGCGTCCTGGTGCATCGCGATCGTGACGCCCGTCAGCAATGCCTGCAGGCGCACAGCCTCGGCCTTGAAGGCCTCGCGGTCCTTGGCGGCGACGCCTTTGCCCTTGACGGGCGTGAGCTTCGACGGGTCGATGTACGCGCCATTCTGGCGCACGCCGAAGTGGAGGTGAGGCCCGGTCGACAGGCCGGTCGTGCCGACGTAGCCGATCACGGTCTTGGCGGCGACCCGCTGGCCGACCTTCTGGCCATCCGCGAACTTGCTGAGGTGCATGTAGGCGGTCTCGATGCCGCCGTCGTGACGGATCATCACGAGGTTCCCGGCGCCACCGCTCGGCGCGCGGTGGGAGATCGTGCCGTTCGCTGCCGCCCACACCGGCGTTCCGGTCGGTGCGGCGTAGTCGATCCCGAGGTGCGCGCGCGTCGTGTGCAGCACCGGGTGCATCCGGCGCCGATCGAAGCCCGACGAGATCCGCTGGAACTTGAGCGGCGTCTTGAGGAGGGTCTTCTCCGACGACGTGCCGTGCTCGTCGAAGTAGTTTCCGGTGCCGTTACCCGAGTCCTCTGGCGTGAAATAGAACGTGCGGAACGTCCCGGCCTTGCCCTGATATTCCGCGGCGAGGATCCGCTTGTAGCGGACGAGCTCGTTGTCCTTGAGCTCCTTCTCGACGACGACGCGAAACGTGTCACCGGCGTGGGTGTCGTTGTAGAAGTCGAGGTCATAGGCGAACACGTCGACGAAGAAGTCGACGAGCGCGGCGTTCTCGCCGGCACCCTTGATCGCCGCGTAGAGCGATGAATCGATGCGACCGCCGATGGTCTTGATCTCGGTGCGGGTCTGCGCGCTGTCGGCCTTGCCCACGAGCTCGCCGGTCGCCGCGCGCTCGCTGCGCACCGTGAGCACCTTGCTGACGACGAGCTCGAAGTTCTTCACGCGACCGTCGGGGCCGCGCTCGATGCGATAGGGCTGGCCGGCGCGAATCGTCTTGAAGTCGAGGACGCCGGCGAGCGATCGGATCACCTCGTCGGTCTCGTTCGCGGACAGTCCGCTCTTCTTGAGCAGCCGGCCGAGCGTGTCGGACTTGCTGACCTTGCCGTCGATGACGCCCGGCGGACCGACCGGCGCTGCCGCGAGCGTTGATCCGCCATCGCTCCTCCGAGCATCGGTTGATCCGCCATCGGTTCTGGCTCCGTGCCCGCTCGCATCGAGCGGCTGCGACGGCAGCGCGGCAGCTGGCATGTCAGGGGTCGGGCTCTTCGACGCAGCCTCGCGCTTGATCGCGCTGACCGAGGTGTCCTTGTCCCAGACGAAGACATAGAGATTGACGACCACGAGCGCCGCCAGCACGAGCAGCACGAGGCCGCCACCACGCCGCGCCGGGGCGCCTTTTTGATAGGAAACCGCGCGCATCGAGGCCATCGACCCCGCGAGTGACGCGACGGATCTTTTCTTGCCCCGTGTCCTGCGTCTACCGACCATGGCTCGAGAGAGGCCAGCAATATCACGGGGCTTCCAGAGGACCAAGGAAATGGCGCCAACGCAGACAAGTGATCTGCCGCAAAGGGAGCAGCTGGAACTTTTCTCCGAACCGGGGCAAGGTGCCGGCGCTCAGATGGCTGCAAAGAAGTCTTCCTCCAAGGATGGGGGCGGTAACAAGCCGCCGAAGGCCCCCAAGACCCAGAAGCGCGCCTCTGGCGGTGGCGGTGGCGGCGGCGGTGGCGATGGCGGTGGCAACGGTGGTGCCGCGGTTCCCGGCGAGCTCGACGCGTCGCTCGAGGTCGAGGCCCGCCGCCGGTATCTGAACTACGCGCTCTCGGTGATCACCTCACGCGCGCTGCCGGATGTCCGCGACGGCCTCAAGCCGGTGCAGCGCCGGATCCTCTACGCGATGCTGCACGACAATCACCTGCGCCCCGATGCCAAGCATCGCAAGAGCGCGACGGTCGTCGGTAACGTGCTCGGCAAGTACCACCCGCACGGCGACAGTTCGGTCTACGACGCGATGGTGCGCATGGCGCAGGAGTGGGTGCTCCGCGTGCCGTTCGTCGACGGCTCGGGCAACTTCGGATCACTCGACGGCGACGAAGCTGCGGCCTATCGCTACACCGAGTGCCGGCTCGCGCCGCCCGCGATGGAGCTCCTCCGCGAGCTCGACTTCGACACCGTCGACATGCGGGCGAACTACGACGGCACGACCGAGGAGCCGACCGTGCTCCCGGCACGGTTTCCGAACCTGCTCGTCAACGGCTCGACGGGCATCGCGGTCGGCATGGCGACGAACATCCCGCCGCACAACCTGCGCGAGATCACGGCCGCGTTGATCGCGCTCGCCGAGAAGCGCGACATCGACCATGTCCAGCTGATGAAGCACATCGAGGGGCCGGACTTCCCGACCGGCGGTCAGCTCCTCAACACCAAGGTCGAGCTTCGCCAGATCTACAAGGACGGCCAGGGCACGATCCGCGTGCGCGGCGAGTACAAGCTGGAAGAGAAAAAACGCGGCGGCACCGACATCGTGATCACGTCGATCCCGTACGCGATGTCGAAGGCCGATCTCGTCGAGAAGATCGCGGACGTCATCATCAGCCGCAAGCTGCCGTACCTGCTCGACATCCGCGACGAGTCGACGACGGACGTCCGCATCGTCCTCGAGATCAAGAAGGACGTCGATCCCGAGCTGGTGATGGCGTACCTCTACAAGCAGACGCCGTTGCAGGCGAACTTCCACGTCAACCTGACGTGCCTGGTGCCGCCGGAGTTTCTCGACGGCAAGGTGCCTTCGGGCTCGCCGCCGCAGCCCAAGCGGATGGGCATCAAGGAGATGCTCGAGCACTTCCTCGATTTCCGCCTGATCATCACGCAGCGCCGGTTCGAGTACCAGCTCCGCCAGCTCGAGGCGCGCATCCACATCCTCGAGGGCTTCGCGACGGTCTTCGACGCGCTCGACGAGCTGATCAAGATCATCCGCGCGAGCGACGGCAAGGAAGACGCGGCCGGCAAGATCATCAAGCGGTTCAAGCTCGACGAGATCCAGACCGACGCGATCCTCGAGCTCAAGCTCTACAAGCTCGCCAAGCTCGAGATCAACGTGATCCGCGAGGAGCTCGCGACCAAGACCGCCGAGGCGAAGAAGATCAAGGCGCTCCTCAAGAGCGAGGAGAAGCTGTGGGCCGTCGTCAAGGACGAGCTCAAGGCAGTCGCGGCCGAGCTCGGGACGCCGCGCCGCACCAAGACCGGCGGCGGCGCCGAGGAGGTCACGTTCGACGCCGACGCGTTCATCGTCGACGAGGACGCGAACATCGTCGTCACCCGCGATGGCTGGATCAAGCGCGTGCGCGAGCTCAAGGATCCGAACGCGACGCGGACGCGTGAAGGCGACGCGGTCGCCCACGTGCTGCCGGGCTCGACGAAGGAGAAAGTCATCTTCTTCACGAACCGCGGCTCGGCGTACGTCATCAAGATCAACGACATCCCGGCGACGACCGGCTACGGCGACCCGGCGCAGAAGTACTTCAAGTTCGCCGACGGCGAGAAGATCGTCTCGGCGATGACGCTCGATCCGCGGGCGATGGTCCCGCCGACCTTGCTCGCGATGACGAAGCGCGGCTATGGCCTGCGGTTCGCGAGCACGCCGCACACCGAGATCACGACGAAGGCTGGCCGGCGCTACGCGAAGCTGCAGGAGGGTGACGAGATCCTCGGTGTGGTCGCGTGCAACGACGGCGATGTCGTCGTCGCGGCGACCCGCAATGGCTACGTGCTGCACTGCAAGGCCGACGAGGTCGCGAAGCTCGAGAACCCGGGCCGCGGCGTCACGGTCATCAAGACCGCCGACGACGATGCCGTGATCGGCTTCATCGCCGGCCGCAAGGCGGACCAGCTGAAGATCGAGACCGAGAAGAGCGGCAAGAAGTTCGAGCTCTCGGCGGATCCGAAGCAGGTCAAGGGTCGTGGCGGCAAGGGGCATCAGGTGATGAAGCGCGTGACGTTCATCGTGATCCCGACGCCCGTCACCATCCAGCCGCTCGCGAACGCCGAGGGCGGACAGGGAGTGAACTGACATGGCGCAGGCGAAGTACACCGGTGAAGACATCCAGGTCCTCGAGGGCCTCGACCCCGTCCGCAAGCGGCCGGGCATGTACATCGGCGGCACCGGCAAGGACGGCTACCACCACCTGCTGTGGGAAGTCGTCGACAACTCGATCGACGAGGTGATCAACAAGCACGCCTCGAAGGTCGAGGTCACCTTGCACAAGGACGGCAAGAGCGCGACGGTCGAGGACAACGGTCGCGGCATCCCCATCGACACCATGGCGAAGTTCAAGAAGAGCGCCCTCGAGGTGATCTTCACGACGCTGCACTCCGGCGGCAAGTTCGAGCGCGGCAAGAGCTATGCGGTGTCCGGCGGTCTGCACGGCGTCGGCGCGGCCGTCGTCAACGCGCTGTCGAGCGAGATGACGGTGACGGTCAAGCGTGACAGCGAGCGCTTCGAGATGTCGTTCGCGCGTGGGCTCGCGCAGGGTAAGCTGAAGAAGCTCGGCGGCGCGCGCGGCACCGGCACGACGGTCACGTTCCGGCCCGACGACGAGGTGTTCGGTGGCAAGCTCAAGTTCGATCCCGAGCTGATCGCGGAGCGCCTGGAATCCAAGAGCTACCTCCACGGCGGCCTCGAGATCGTGCTGACCGACGAGACGTCGTCGCCGCCGAAGACCGTGACGTTCGTCCATCCGCAGGGCATCGCCGAGTACCTGCCGAAGCTCGTCAGCGATCGCAAGAAGGAGCCGGTGCCGCCGGGCGGCGCGGTGTTCTATCTCGAGAAGCGCGATGACGACGCGCAGCTCGGCGTCGAGCTCGCGCTGCAGTGGACCGAGTCGCCCGACGATCTGATCAAGACGTACGTCAACTCGGTGCCGACGCCCGATGGCGGCACCCACGACACCGGCTTGCGCTCGGCGATCGTCAAGGCGGTCCGCAACTACATCGCGACCCACAAGCTCGATCCCAAGGGCGTGACGCTGACCGCCGAGGACATCCGCGAGGGTGTCGTCGCCGTGCTCTCGACGTACGTCCACGATCCGCAGTTCCAGAGCCAGACCAAGAACCGGCTCAACAACCCCGAGGTCGCGGCGCAGGTCGAAGGGCTCGTGCGGCCGGCGCTCGAGAACTATCTCAACGGCAACCCGAACTGGGCGCAGGCCGTGGTCGCGCGCTCGATCATCTCGGCACGCGCGCGCGAGGCGTCACGTGCCGCGCAGCAAGTCTCGCGCAAGACGGCGGTCTCGCACCGGCTGAACCTGCCGGGCAAGCTCGCGGATTGCAGCTCGACGAACCCCGGCGAGAGCGAGCTGTTCATCGTCGAGGGCGACTCGGCAGGCGGCTCGGCGAAGCAGGGCCGCGATCGCAAGACCCAGGCGATCCTGCCGCTCCGCGGCAAGGTGCTGAACGCCGAGCAGGCGAACAACCAGAAGCTGCTCGCGAACAAGGAGCTGCAGGACATCGTGTCCGCGCTCGGCTGCGGGATGGGCGACGAGCTCGATCTCTCGAAGCTGCGCTACGACAAGATCTTCCTGCTGATGGATGCCGACGCCGACGGCCATCACATCGCGACGCTCCTGCTCACGTTCTTCTACCGGCACATGCGGAAGCTGATCGACGCCGGCCACGTCTACCTCGCGCAGCCGCCCCTCTACCGGATCGATCTCGGCAAGCAGACGTACTGGGCGCTCGATGACGAGCATCGCGATCGTCTGCTCAAGCAGAACGCGAAGAGCAACTCGAAGCCGAGCATCACGCGGTTCAAGGGTCTCGGCGAGATGAACCCCGACACCCTGAAGATGACGACGCTCGATCCGCGATCGCGTCAGACGCTGCGGGTGACCATCAAGGACACCGAGCTGCTATCGACGGACCGCGTGATCTCCGAGCTGATGGGCAAGGACGTCGCGGCGCGCTTCAAGATGATCACCGAGAACGCCGCCGATATCGGCGAGCTCGACGTCTAGCTCATCCCGGCGTTCAGCCTGGGGCGCGGCGCGGGCGCGCGTTACGGGGTGCGCTTGCCGGTCGAGCCGACGAATTGATCGTCGACCTCGCCGGTCGCGAGATCGACATCGTCGGTCGCCTCGCCGGTGTCGCTCACCTGCGGGTCTTCCGGCGGCGCGTCGAGAGCGCGACCCTGGCCGATCTTGTCCGAGCCGACAACGTGCGCACCCTCGGGGCGCGACGGCGCGGTGCCCGGCGCATCGGGCTCCTCCTTGTCGCCGGTGGGCCGGACGTGGAAGCCGCCGGTGTTCTTGGGCAGCGGATCCACATACTCGGGCAGCTGGGCCACATCTACCTCGACATCGCTGTCGTCGGTGACGCAACCAAAGAGGCTTGCAGAGAACATCAGCGTGAAGATGGTGGTCTTGATCATGGTTGTCTTTCGGTGCGAATGCACCGTGTCCCCTCGTACGTTCAATTCCCCATCTTAAAGGATGGCGATCGAACAAATCGAGATCGTCATGCGGAAAAGTTCTGACCTCACGTGCACGTTGGTGGTCGCGTGCGGTGCGTTGTAGGTGACCCGCGCCTACGCGAGCGCAGCGAGTCGCTGTTGCAGCGATGCGATCGGTGGGAGCGCCTGCGGCACCGTCGTCAGCGCCGTGGCGATCGCCTGCGCGAACGCCCGGGAGTCGTAGGGATCTGGTCCGCGGCCATCCGCGCTCGCGTACGGCGAGGCGATCACGGGGAGCGCGTGGGTGCGGAGCTCGGGCGGATAGCTCTCGCAGATCGCCGGGCAGATGACGGCGTCGACTGGACCGCCGTCGGTCGCGACACCCGGCTGGCTCGCGAGATCGCCGGGTTCGCTGCCGTCGCCGACCCGTACGACGAGCGTCATGCCGAGCATGCGGGCGGCCGCAAGTGCGGTGTCGACGCCGTGGCGTGCAGCGGCGAGGCCCGCGAGCCGGAGGCGGCCGGTCGCGGTTGCCGATGCCCTTGCGAAACCCGGCTCGCTGCGTTCGGGTAACCGCGCGAGCCGCGCCTCGGAGATTCCATCCGCCAGACACAGCGCGTGCGCGTAGGCGCCGCGGACGATCACCAGATCCGCGAGCACGCGCTCGGCTTCCTGGCGCGCGATCGCCCACGACGGCGCGCGAAACCGCTGGAGGAACCGGCGCTCGGGCCACACCGCAGCGGCGCGATCGAGATCGCGGTGCAGCACGCGGAGTAGCGGGAAGTCGAGCACGAGGACGGTGCGCGCGCCGACCGCACGTGCCGCGGCGAACGTGCGGCGCGCCGCGAGGCTACTCGCGATGACGATCCGCGGGCGGCGACGTCGGATCTCGGTCGCGGCCCAAGCATCGATCGCGGCGCGCCGCGCGAGCTCGGCGAGGTAGCCGCGATCGGTGGCATCGCCGGCCCATGCGCGCAGCGCACCATCGAGCACGAGCAACGACGGCATCGTGCGCACGGCGGCGCGACCCGAGTCGACCACGCGGCGCGATCCGAACCGGCCGAGCGGGCCCGGTGCGCGTGCGAGCCAGCGC
>JACCTC010000313.1 GCA_013812655.1 Deltaproteobacteria bacterium
GGTCCGCCGGCCCGAGCTCGACTGGCGCGCCGTCGAGGAGATCGCCGCGGCCGGTGGGCTCGCGGCCTCGCCGGCGGGGCCGGCCGCGCTCGAGCGTGTCGAGATCGAGCTCGGCTACGAGGGCTATCTCCGCCGCCAGGAGACCGAGGCGGCGAAGCTCGCGCGCGTCGACGGCGTGCTCGTGCCGGCGACCCTCGACTATCGCGGGATCCCGGGGCTGTCGAACGAGGTCGTCGAGAAGCTCGAGGCGATCCGGCCGCGCTCGGTCGGCCAGGCATCACGGATCAGTGGCGTGACGCCAGCCGCGATCGCGATCCTGTTGACCCATCTAAATCTCACCGAACGGAGAAAAGCCGAGGCCGGTTCCCGGCCACCATGAGCTTCGTCCCGGAGCTTCCAGGTCCTACGGCGTTGCGTCGCTGAGCTTGGTGAGCGTGACGGAGCCCGACGATCCGTGGATCGTCAGCGTCTTCTGGGTCGGGTTGTGCATGAAGCAGTCGATCTCGAGGCCCTGCGTCGGGCACACGGTCAGCGTGGCAACCGACGCGTTCACGAAGCAGTCCTCGCCGCCCGCTTGATCCGACTGCAGGATCCGGATCTGCGTGGTCGTCACTTCGGCGGCGACATCGACGCCGACGATTCGCGACCCGCACTTGTTCGCGAGCGTGAGGCGGTCCGGCGCGAGCACCCAGCGCGTGTCGAACCCGGGATCGACGATGCCGCCCCACGTTCCGTGGATCGAGCCTGTCGCGCCGCCGGTCGGGGGTTCGTAGAGGTCGGCGTACTCGTTCGACGAGCCACTCGAAAGACATCCCGTGAGCAGCAGTGAGATCGCGAGGGTTCGCATGGTGGCCTCATACAACGTCACGCTGGCGGCATGGGAGGCAATCTCGTGGCGCGCCGGACCGATGACGTGATGCCAGCCGCGATCGCGAGCTTGTTGACCCATATGGCCTCACCGGACGGAGAAAACCTGAGGTAGGTTTCCGGCCTCCATGAAGCTTCGCGAGGTTACGGCGGGATTCACAACTCTCGGTCTCGGTCTTGGACTCGGACTCGGGCTGCCGACCGCCCAGGCAGGCGGGATGTTCTTGCCGGGATCGGGAGCGATCTCGACCTCGCGGGCCGGCGCTGCGGTCGCCTCGACCGACGATGGCGAGGCGCTCGGCATCAATCCGGCGGGGCTCACGAAGACGCAAGGCACGACGATCACGATCTCGGCCGCGATCATCAGCTACGCGCTCGAGTTCCAGCGCACCGGCAACTACGACTCGATCGAGAGCGAGGCCCGCCCGTACGAGGGCCAGCCCTATCCCCTGGTGAAGAACGATCCGAGCCTGCCGCTCGGCATCGGTTCGTTCCAGCCCGTTCCGGTCGTCGCGCTCGTCAGCGATCTTGGCGGTCGCGTCCCGGGGCTCACCGTCGCGGTCGGGCTCTACGCACCGAACGCGTATCCGTTTCGCGACATGACGAACGGCTACCAGTTCAACGGTGACTTCGACGCGGCGCCGCCGCCCGCGCGCTACGACATCATGACGCAGGAAGCAGCCCTGCTGTTCCCGTCGATCGCATTCGCATACCAGATGCTGCCGGAGCTCGACATCGGCCTCCGGCTGTCGTGGGGCTTCTCGCATATCAAGTCGACGGTCGCGGTCTGGGGCTCGCCGGCGAACTACGAGGAAGCGATCACGCACGACGCCGCGATCACGATCGACGCGAGGGACAACTTCGTACCGACGTTCGGCTGGGGGATGCTGTATCGCCCGCACACGAACGTCGAGGTCGGCTTCAACTTCAACTGGCGAGCCGTCATGCACGCCAAGGGCACGGGCACCTCGCTGAGCGGTCCCGAGGTCTCGTTCAACATGCAGCCGACGGTGATCGGGCCGGCGGCCGATGATCCGGGCTTCACGCGCTGCGCGAGCGGCGGCACGTTCGCGGCGCAGAAGGCGTGCGTCGATCTGCAGCTGCCGATGAACGCGCAGACCGGAGTTCGCTACAAGTTCCTCGACGACAGCGGT
This sequence comes from Deltaproteobacteria bacterium, assembly GCA_013812655.1. GTDB lineage: Bacteria > Myxococcota_A > Polyangia > Haliangiales > Haliangiaceae > JABFXX01. The sequence goes on from JACCTC010000313.1 coordinate 2,022, forward strand.
AACCTGAAGGCCGACATCGAGCTCGATGTCGGCTGGGAGAACTGGGGGGCGCGGTGCAGTAACAACAAGTCGTACGTCGAGGGTTGCACGAGCCCCGGCCAGTACCGCGTCGTCGTCGATGCCGCGGCCTACGTCGACGCGAACGGCGACGGCGACCTCGAGGAATCGGAGATCGCGGTCCATCTCAAGGACAACGTCGTCGACCACCGCTTCAAGGACACCTACTCGATGCGGCTCGGCGGGAGCTACCACATCGCGCTCAGCGACGAGCTGGCCGAGCCCGGCGAGGACCGCGCCAAGGTGATCGTGCGCGGCGGAGTCGGCTACGACACCCGCGCAGCCGAGGAGGGCTGGCTCCGCGCCGACATCGACGGTGCGGGCCGCACGACCGCGACGCTCGGTGCCTCGTATCGCGCGCGCAAGTGGGAGGTCAGCATCGGCGGCGGGATGATCTTCGAGGGCACGAACACGAACGCTGGGACCTGCAACCCGGAGCCATCGATGGCGCAGCCGCAGCCCGGGTGCGCGCCGGATGGCTCGACGCAGCCGATCGACGTCCGCCAGGGCCCCGATCCTATCAACCCGATCATCGTGCCGGAGTCGCAGCTCCAGAGCCCGATCGCGCAGGGCACCTTCAAGTCGAGCTACAAGCTGCTGATGCTCGGCTTCTCGACCTGGTTTTAACCATGAAGCTTCGCGCCGTCGTCGTCGCTGCCAGCGTCTTCTCCGCCGTCTGGGTCCCGCACGCCGCGTATGCCGGCGGCCTGTTTCTGCCCGGCTCGGGTGCGATCTCGACGTCGCGCGCGGGCGCGGCGATCGCGTCCGCCGATGACGGCGAGGCGCTGTCGGTCAATCCGGCGGGCATCGCCAAGGCGTCCGGCTGGACGATCACGGTCTCGGCCGCGTTGATCCGTTACTCGATGCAGTTCTCGCGGCGCGGCACCTACGACGAAGTGCTCGAGAACCCCGGCGATCCGTACTCGGGTCAGGCCTATCCGACGATCGAGAACGATCCGAAGCCACCGCTCGGGATCGGCAGCTTCCAGCCGATCCCCGTGATCGCGGTGCTGACCGATCTCGGTGGTCGGGTTCCCGGCCTCCACCTCGGGGTCGGCATCTACGCGCCGAACGGCTATCCGTTCCGCGACATGTCGAACGGCTACGACTTCGAGCGCGACACCGTCGACAACACGCGGCCGCCGCCGCCGACCCGCTACGACGTGATGACCGCGGAGAGCGCCGCGCTGTTTCCGTCGCTCGCGGCCGCGTACTCGATCCTGCCCGAGCTCGACGTCGGCCTCCGGCTGTCGGCGGGCAACGTGAAGAGCAAGTCGACCGTGATCGTGCAGGGCACGCCCGGCAACGTCAACGAGTCGGTCCGCCACGACACCGAGTTCACGGCGGACGTGAAGGATAGCTTCGTGCCGACGTTCGGCCTCGGCGTCACCTACCGCCCGCTGCCCGTGCTCGAGCTCGCCGCGACCTACAACTACTCGGCGACGCTGCGCACGAAGGGGACCGGCCAGAGCATCAAGGGCCCGAACGTCGATCAGGATCGCGTGATCGGCCCGATCCCCGACGAGATGTCGCGCTGCGAGACCGGCGGCGACTTCACCAAGCAGAAGGCGTGCATCACGACGCAGCTGCCGATGACCGCGACGGTCGGCGCCCGCTACAAGTTTTTCGACGAGGCCGGCAGCCTGCGCGGCGACATCGAGCTCAACGTCGGCTGGGAGCACTGGGGCAAGAAGTGTGACTTCACGTCGACCGGCCAGCTGAAGGATCCAGACTGCGCCAGCCCGAGCCAGATCCTCGTCAAGCTCGACACCGGCCTGTGGAGCTCCGATCGCCAGACCTTCGATCGCCCGGTCGAGGTCAACTTCGTCAACCTCGGGCTCCAGGACACCTACTCGTTCCGGCTCGGGGGCAGCTATCGGTTCCCGCTCAACGGCGGCCAGCTCGCGACCGACAATCAGCTGATCGTGCGCGGTGGCCTCGGTTACGACACCGCCGCGGCGCGCGAGGGCTGGCTGCGCACGAGCTTCGATGGCGCGGCACGGTTCACGACCACCGTCGGCGGCGCGTACCGCACGAAACGCTGGGAGGTAAACCTCGGCGGCGGCGCGATCCTCGAGGGCTCGAACAAGAACCCGGGCGCCGGCGTCGATGGCCAGGACTGCAACCCGACCTCGGCCGATCTCAACGCGTGCGGAGGCGGCTCGCCACGCCCGCTCGAGGATCGCCAGGGCCCCGATCCGACGAGCCCGCTGCTGACTCCCGAGCTGCAGTTCGAGAACCCGTTCAACCAGGGCACCATCAAGTCGCACTACGTGCTGTTCATGCTCGGCGCCACCACCTGGTTCTGATGTTTCGGACGGGCCGCATCGCGGCTTGAATCAGCGAGCCACATCTTGTTGGAGGCGACGGCTGTGGCGGGCGTGTCAAAGGCAGCGGACCTCAAACCACCGCTACGGCGCCTCGACCGGCGACTTGGAGCTGTAGGACCCGAGCTGCGGCGGCGAGCTGCACGCGATGGTCGGTCAGTTCGTGAATGGCACTGCGAAGCTCAAAACCGTTCTGATAGGGAGGTAGCCCGATGACACAGAAACACCGAATGGAGAACTTCAAGGGTGACTGGATCTCGTTCGACGGACATCTTGAGAGGGTCGACCCGATCACGTCGCGAAACGACACACACCAACTATTCGAAACGCGGGACGCCGTTCGTGGCGCGGCATCTAGACGAGGCGCTCGAGAACCGCGCCCATCCATTCTCGCGCCGCATACGACAAGAACGATTCGAACCCGCCCTCGGCATTGCAGCTTCCGGCCGATCGAAGTGATCGAGCTGCTGCCGCCCGATCTTGGCACTGGCTCCCGGCCTTACGGGCGGCCGGCATCGGCGCGCGAACGGCTACCCATCCCGCGAAATGTCGAGCTGCTGACTTCGACATCCGCCTCCGGTGCGGGAACGTGAAGAGCCGATGTGCTGTTCATGCTCGGCGCCACGACCTGGTTTTGAGTAGTACCCGGGCGCCGATCGTGGCATCACCGAGGCATGAGCAAGGCGCTGGTGCGGCAAAACAAGGGTGGCGGTAGCGGCATCGTGCCCGCCGTGTGCAGTGCGCTGATCCCGGGCGTCGGCCAGCTCGTCAACGGGCAGACCGACAAGGCGATCGGCGTGTTTGCGGTCGCCGTCGTCACCGGCGCGAGCGTGATCGGCGCGATCCCGCTGATCGGCTCGCTCGCCGGACTGATCTACGGCGCGACCTGGATCTACGGCGTCGCCGACGGCTACATCCAGGGCAAGAAGCGGTGACCTCACCGAGCGCGGCGTCAGGAATCGGCTCGCCGCCGACCTGAGCAACCGGGCCACCGGGCGAGGCTGGACCCGGACCCACCGAGCGATCAGTCACGCGCTACGCAGCGAACCCGAGCTCGAGAACATGGAGGTCGATCATGGCTCCGGCGGCGACCATGAAGTCCATGCCAAGGATGCCGTTGATACCGTAGCCGTAGTCCTCCGCACCGATCTCGATCACGAACGGCTCGAGAGCGCGCCCGCCGACCTCGACTCGATCCACCTGATACTCGAACACGTCCTCCCGACCACCGATGCCGTGGAGCTTCCGAACGTTCCCACCATCGCGTGCGAGGATGCCGATTTCACCGACGATGTCAGCGTCGAGGACGGTGCTGGCCGATCCAGTGTCGACGAGCACGCCCGCGACGTCGAGAGATAGCCCCCGATGCGTCACGGTCAGCGTGACGAACGGCAACCTATGCTGGATCGTGAGGCGCATGGTCGACGAAATGCCAGATGCAAGGTGTCACCTGGAACTCGAGCTTCTTCCATGACGTGTGGATCCATGAGAGCTCGCGTTCCTGTTGTCGGTCGTGGTGCGTGCCGGTGCGCTGTGCGCGTCTCAACGTTCGGTACCGCTGGATTGCTGCATCGGCATCCGTGCACAGCTCGAGCACCAGGAAGCGATCGATGATGCAGCGACCGTTCACTGTTCGTGACTCGAGGATCTCGATCACCATCCACTGATCGGGGTGCATCGCGCGAACCTCATCCCACTGCATGGAATCACGCTATCACCGCCGTCTGACGCCGCCAGTTTCTGGATCCACGGGCGTGTGTCCGAAACCCGGACACGCAGGCTTGCTGACGCAAGTCCGCATGGTTCGCCCAAGCGACACCAGCCCGTGTGTCCTCGGCAACCGGCAGCCAAACCTCGTGAGGTCGCGCCGGTCGACTCATCGCGATAGCGGACCCAGCAGCATTCAGTCAGGTCTGACGGTTCATGCTAAGGTCGCCGTCGATGTCCGACGCCTTCGACACGTTCGACCAGTTCTGTGGCACCGCGAGCTACATCGCCTCCGACGAGCTCCGTCACGCCGTCAACGTCGCCGTCGCGCTCGCGCGGCCGCTGCTCGTGCGCGGCGAGCCCGGCACCGGCAAGACGCTGCTCGCCGAGAACCTCGCGTCGTCGCTCGGCCTCCCGTTGATCCGCTGGCACGTCAAGTCGACGACCAAGGCGAAGGATGGGCTCTACGTCTACGACACCGTCGCCCGCCTCCACGACTCGCGGTTCGCCGGCGACGGCGTCGATGTCCGCGACATCGCGCGCTACATCAAGCTCGGGCCGCTCGGCCAGGCGCTCGATGCGCCGAGCCGCGTCGTCCTCCTGATCGACGAGGTCGACAAGGCGGACCTCGAGTTCCCGAACGATCTGCTGCACGAGCTCGACGCGATGCGCTTCCGGATCGAGGAGACCGGTCGCGAGGTCGCCGCGAGGGAGCGGCCGATCGTGATCATCACGTCGAACAACGAGAAGGAGCTGCCCGACGCGTTCCTCCGCCGCTGCGTGTTCCACTACATCCAGTTCCCGACCCGCGAGCTGATGATCGAGATCGTGCGCGTCCACCATCCCGACATCACCGATCGCGTGCTCGACAACGCGCTCGAGGTGTTCTTCGGCCTGCGCGCCACGCCGAAGCTCCGCAAGAAGCCGTCGACGTCCGAGCTGATCGACTGGATCTGCGCGCTCAAGAAGGCCGGCGTCGATCTCTCGCGGGTCTCCGGCGGCATCCCGTTCCTCGGCACGCTGCTCAAGACCGAGCAGGACGTCGAGCTCGTCGGCAAGCGCGCGAAGGCCTGAGCGGTATGCTGGAAGCCCTGAGCCGATGTTGATCGATTTTTTGTTCGAGCTCCGGGCGCGCAAGCTGCCGGTCTCGACGCACGAGTGGATGGCGCTGATGGAGGCGATGGCGCTCGGCCTGCACGAGAGCTCGCTCGACGGCTTCTATCACCTGTGCCGCACGATCTGCGTGAAGGACATCGCGCAGTACGACGCGTACGACGAGGCCTTCCTCGCGTACTTCAAGGACATCCACGTCGAGTCGCTGAAGCTCACCGAGGCGATCCGCTCGTGGCTCGCGGATCCCAAGAACCTCGAGGGCCTCACCGAGGAGCAGCGCCAGGCGATCGCCGAGCTCGATCTCGAGCGGCTGCGCGAGCTGTTCGAGCAGCGGATGAAGGAGCAGAAGGAGCGCCACGACGGCGGCAACCGCTGGATCGGCACGGGCGGCACGTCGCCGTTCGGCACCAATGGCAAGAACCCGACCGGGATGCGCGTCGGCGGGGGAGGCGGGCGCAGCGCGATGGCGGTCGCCGACGAGCGCCGCTTCAAGGAGTACCGCCGCGACGTCGTGCTCGACGTCCGCCAGATCGACGTCGCGCTGCGCGGACTGCGCCGGCTCGGTCGCGAAGGCGCGCTCGACGAGCTCGATCTCGACGAGACGATCGACAAGACGTCGCGCAACGCCGGCGACATCGACATCGTGTTCCGGCCGCCGCGCCGCAACCGCGTCAAGGTGCTGCTGCTGATGGATGTCGGCGGCTCGATGGATCCGCACGCCGAGCTCGTCAGCCGGCTGTTCACCGCGGCCTCGCGCGCCGGGCGGTTCGCGAAGTTCCGCAGCTACTACTTCCATAACTGCGTCTACAACTCGGTCTACGAGGACGCCGAGTTCCGCAAGGGCGTGCCGACGGCGGATCTGATCGCCAACAGCGATCGCGACGAGAAGCTCGTGATCGTCGGCGACGCGCTGATGCACCCGGCCGAGCTGCTCGATCCGGGCGGCTCGATGTATCTCTACTCGCACCAGCGTGCGTCGGGCATCGAGTGGCTGCGCCGGCTCGCGGCACACTTCCGCAGCGCCGCGTGGCTCAACCCCGAGCCCGACAGGTTCTGGACCGGCACGACGATCGAGGTCGTCGCGAGCGTGTTCGGGATGTGGCCGCTCACGCTCGACGGCCTCGCGGCGTCGGTGCGCTACCTCGTTCGCGGCGGCGCCCGCCCGAGCGTCGGCGACCCCGCGAAGTGGATGAAGGCCGTCCTCGGCTGATCGCCTGCTCGGCTGGTCGCTGATCACCGATCATCGCGGACGCCGCCGCGTACGGCGTCGCCTACGGCGTCGGCTTGACGAACGTCGGCTCGGGCTCGGCTGGCTTCGCCGCGCTACCCGTTCCCGTGGTCGGGGTGGGCGGCGTTGGCGTTGGCGTTGGCGTCACCGCCGAGCCGGAGCCCGCGCCCTCGGGCGGCTTGTCCACCGGCGGCGTTGCCGAGCCGGCAGCGCTGCCGCGATCCGGCGGTGGCCGAACCACCGCGGGCGCGACCGTCAGCTTCTCCTGGAGCTTCGCCACGAGCTTGGCGTCGCTCTCGGTGAACGCGTCGGCCGCGATCATCCGCTCGAGCGGCTTGTAGCCCGCCTTGCGCAGCGTGATCTTCACGGACTTCTTCGCCGCCTGCACCTTCGTCAGCTCGACGTCGCGCGGCGTGCTGAAGCCGGTCGCTGCGTTGTCGATGAAGATCAGCGCGCCGCTGGGCTCGCTCGCCACCGTGATGACGCGCGGCATCGGCACGAGCTTCACGGCCGGCGGCTCCTGGCCACCCTTGACCTCGAGCTCGGCCGTCACGAACTTCGGCGCGCTCACGCGAACCTGATAGGCGCGATCCTGCTCGAGCTTCGCGGTCAGCGGCGCGGGGCCCTTCTGATCGGTGCCTATGACCTCGACGGTGAGAATCGACGTCTTGTCCGCCGTCGCGGCGATCTTGGTGTCGACGATCGCGGCCTTCGGCACATCCGGGTTCGCGCTGCCCGCCATCGGGCTCGTGTCTGCGCTACCCATGCCTGGCTGGGTGTCACTGCCGGTCGAGCCGCCCGCGTTGATCACGCCGGAGCCACGATCCGGAACCGGCGGGGGCGGCGTCGGCAACGACTGCCGCGCGGCCTGCTCGGCCTTCGGTCGCAGATAGAAGAACCAGACGCCTGCGCCCGCAGCCGCGATCAGCACGAGCAGCAGGATGATCGCCGGCACCGCCGACGACTTCTGCGGCGCCACCGGCATTCGTGATGGCCCCGACGACTCGGCGGCGACCGCGGTACGGACCGCGCTCTTGCGCGCCGGCTCCTTCAGCGCGGGAGCCACGGACGGCGTGGCGGAGCGGACCGCGGCCTTCGCGGCCGGTTCGAAGCCCAGCTGTGTCCTCGCGTGCTCGCCAGCGGGCTCGGTCCGCGGCGACGGCGTGGTGTCGAGCAGGCGCGGCTGCTTCGTGGCGTCGGGCGGGTCCGGCAGCACGGGCGCCGAATCACGGTCGACCATGGACTGCGCTTGCGCTGCCTCCTCGGGCGCGTCATCTCCATCGGCGGCCGCAGGTTCGTCGACGGCGTCGACCCGCCCCGACTGCGAGCGGCGCGCGGCGAGCTCGTCGGCCGGGATCAAAACCGTGGAGCCGCCGTGCTGATCGACATCGGCGGTCTGCGCGGCGAGCTCGTCGAGTGAGCGGACCTTGGTCGCCTCCTCGAACGCCTGCTCGTCGAAGTCCTCGGCGTCGGAATGAAACGGCACGGGCTTCGGCAGCGGCGTCTGCTCGCCGAACGATTCGCGACCACGGCTGCCGAGCAGCGCGTCTTGCACCGGCATCGGTGCGACGCGGGTCGGCGTGTCCGCGAACATCGGAGGCTTCGTGCTCTCGGCGGCCGAGCGCTGCGGCGCCTGCTTCGCCTTGTCGGCGAGGATCCGCTCGAGCACGGTCTGGCTGCCGTCAGCGAGCCGATCGAAGCGGACGCCCATGCCGGGCGCGATCGCGGGCCGGCTCGGATCGTTCTCGCGCGTCCACACGACGGTACCTTCGCCACCGATCAGTGGCGACGCATCGCGGAGCTGGAACTCGAACCGCATCTGCGTGCCGACCGCGAGCGGCTCTTTGGTGCGGATGAAGATACCGCCCTGACTGACGTCGACGGCGTAGCGCTCGATGAACTGCTCGATGGTCTCGCTCTTGAACTTGATCTTGAGCGTGACCGGCGTGCGCTTCCCTTGTCGTGTATTTGGATCGACCAAGGCGAATTCTCCCAACGAGGTCTCGCACGGGCTTCGCGCAAGACTTCGATTTGCCTCGATTCTAGGTGGTCCCCGTCCGCGACGCAATGCAGCGACCGTTTTGTGTATGTTCCGCAACGATGTCGCAGTCGCCCTCGATCAAGCCGATCCGCCGCGTCCTCGTCGCCAATCGGGGCGAGATCGCCGTGCGGGTCATGCGCACATGTCAGGAGCGCGGCATCGAGACCGTCGCGGTCTACAGCGACGTCGATCGGCTCGCGCCGCACGTCCAGATTGCCGACGCCGCGATCGCGATCGGCCCGGCCCCGGCAGCCCAGAGCTACCTCGTGATCGAGAAGATCCTCGATGCCTGTCGCGCGAGCGGCGCGGACGCCGTGCACCCCGGCTACGGCTTCCTGTCGGAGAACGAGGACTTCGCAGACGCCTGCAGCGCCGCCGGGATCACGTTCATCGGCCCGTCCGCGGACGCGATGCGGAAGATGGGGAGCAAGACCGAGGCGCGCAAGACGGTCACCGCCGCCGGCACGCCGGTCGTGCCGGGTGACAACGGGCCGGCGGGTGACGGCTTCCCGAGCGCCGAGGAGGCGCTGCTCGCGGCCAAAAAGATCGGCTTCCCCGTCCTGCTCAAGGCGGCGGCGGGTGGCGGCGGCAAGGGCATGCGCCTGGTCGCGACCGAGGCCGAGCTGCCGGCCGCGTTCGACGGTGCGCGCCGCGAGGCGACCGCCGCGTTCGGCGACGGCACGATCTACCTCGAGAAGGCGATCCAGCGACCGCGCCACATCGAGATCCAGATCTTCGGTGACACCCACGGCAACCTCGTCCACCTCGGCGAGCGTGACTGCTCGATCCAGCGCCGCCACCAGAAGGTGATCGAGGAGGCGCCGTCCCCGGTCGTCTCCGCCGAGCTGCGCGGGCGGATGGGGGTGGCGGCGGTCGCTGCGGCCCGCGCGGTCGCGTACGTCGGCGCCGGCACCTGCGAGTTCCTGCTCGGTGCCGACGGCGGCTTCTACTTCCTCGAGATGAACACCCGGCTCCAGGTCGAGCATCCTGTGACCGAGATGATCTACGGCCTCGATCTGGTGGCGTGGCAGCTCGACGTCGCCGAGGGTCGTCCATTGCCGATGACCCAGGAGCAGCTCGACGCGCGCCGCCGCGGTCATGCGCTCGAGTGCCGGATCTACGCCGAGGATCCGGTGAAGTTCTTGCCGTCACCCGGCCGGATCACGCACCTCCGTGTGCCCGATGGCCCGTACGTCCGCAACGACAGCGGCTGCTACGAGGGCGCCGACATCCCGGTCCACTACGATCCGATGATCAGCAAGCTCGTCGTGTGGGGCGAGGATCGCAAGGCCGCGGTCGCGCGGATGCGGCGCGCGCTCGACGAGTAACAGGTGCGCGGCATCGAGACGAACCTCGCGTTTCACCGGCGCTGCCTGCGCCATCCCGAGTTCATCGCCGGCGAATTCGACACCGGGTTCATCGGCCGCAACGCCGAGGCGCTCGCACCGACCGCGGATGCGCACGAGCTCGAGGCCGCGATCATCGCCGTCGCGCTCGCGCATGGCACGGTGTCGCCGGCGACGGCGAGTGCCGCGCATGTCCCGCACGGCGCGCTGACGAACGGCCACACCGCCGAGATCTCGGGGTGGCGGCGCCAGCTGCGATGACGCGCGCGGCGTCGGTCGCGGCTGTGGTGGCCACGGTGATCGCGACGCTCGGCGCGGCGGCCTGCGGTGGTAGCGAGCCGCAAGGCGTGTTCACGCAGTCGGTCTGTCCGCCGGTCGATCCGCCGACCTACGCCAGCTTCGGCATGCAGCTCGTGGAGCGTTACTGCACGTCGTGTCACGACTCGGCCAAGACCGGCACGCAGCGCGGCGGCGCGCCACTGACGATCGACTTCGACACGCTCTCGCTGTTGCGGATGTGGACGAGCCAGATCGACAAGCAGGCTGCGTTCGGACCCGCTGCCGAGAACCAGCTGATGCCGCCCGCCGGCAAGCCCGCGCCGACGGATGACGAGCGCCGGATCCTCGGCGAGTACATCGCCTGCGAGGTCGCGAACTGACGGGAGCGACCCGGAGCGACCGCGCCGGTCGCGCCGCCGACCGCGATCCACGTGCCGGGATCGTCGAGCATACGCCGACCGCCTCGACGATCAATGGCCAATCGACGCAGCGATCGCCTCGTGATCGTTTGCCAAAGGCACCGATTGCCTTGTGGCATCCGGGTCGGTAGAAGGTGACGGGCGCGAGAGTTGTTTTGCCGCGCCTGGAGAATCAATCCATGGCGCAGCAGACGAAGTTCGTGTTCGTGACCGGCGGTGTCGTGTCCTCGCTTGGCAAGGGCATGGTGTCGGCGTCGATCGGTGCGCTCATGGAGAACCGCGGCCTCAAGGTCGCGAACATGAAGCTCGACCCGTACATCAACGTCGACCCCGGCACGATGAACCCGACGCAGCATGGCGAGGTGTTCGTCACCGACGACGGCGCGGAGACCGATCTCGATCTCGGCCACTACGAGCGGTTCGTGTCGACCAAGATGTCGCGGCTGAACAACATCACGACGGGGCAGATCTACTCGTCGGTGATCGGCAAGGAGCGCCGCGGTGAGTACCTCGGGTCGACGGTGCAGGTGATTCCGCACATCACCGACGAGATCAAGGCGCGCATCCTGCGCTGCGCCGAGGGCTTCGATGTCCTCGTCGTCGAGGTCGGCGGCACGGTCGGCGACATCGAGTCGCTGCCGTTCCTCGAGGCCGTGCGCCAGCTGCGCGTCGAGCTCGGCACCCAGAACTCGGTCAGCGTGCACCTCACGCTCGTCCCGCACATCCGCGCGGCCGGCGAGTTCAAGACCAAGCCGACCCAGCACTCGGTGCAGAAGCTCCGCGAGATCGGCATCCAGTGCGACGTGCTCATCGTCCGCTGCGAGCAGCAGCTCGCCGACGACGTGATCCGCAAGATGGCGATGTTCTGCAACGTCGCGCCGGATGCGGTGTTCCAGTCGATCGACGTCGACACCGTGTACCGGCTGCCGATCGCGCTGTGCGAGCAGGGCCTCGATCAGAAGCTCGCCGCGTTACTCAACATCTGGTCGCGCGCGTCGCGGCTGTCGGCGTGGGAAGAAGTCGTGCAGCGGATCACCGTGCCAAAGCGCAAGGTGATGGTCGGCTTCGTCGGCAAGTACGTGCAGCTCGTCGAGGCGTACAAGAGCCTCAACGAGGCGCTGCTCCACGGCGGCATCGCCAACGAGTGCAAGGTCGAGATCAAGCACATCGACAGCGAGGACCTCGAGAAGTCGGGCGTCGCGTCGCTCGCGGTCTACGACGGCATCCTCGTCGCGCCCGGGTTCGGTGCGCGCGGGACCGAGGGCAAGATCGCCGCGGTCCGCTACGCGCGCGAGAACAAGGTGCCGTTCTTTGGCATCTGTTTCGGGATGCAGCTCGCGTGCATCGAGTTCGCGCGCCACGTCTGCAACCTCGACAAGGCGAACTCCAGCGAGATCGATCCGGCGACCCCGCATCCGGTGGTCGACCTGATGCCCGATCAGCGCGGCGTCACCGACAAGGGCGCGACGATGCGGCTCGGCGCGTATCCATGCGTGCTGAAGTCGGGCACGCGCTCGGCGGACGCCTACGGCACGACCGAGATCAGCGAGCGCCATCGCCATCGCTGGGAGATCAACAACAACTACCGCGATACGCTGGAGCGCCACGGCATGGTGCTCTCGGGGCTGTCACCCGATGGCCGGCTCGTCGAGATGATCGAGCTCCCGCAGCATCCATACTTCGTCGCCTGCCAGTTCCACCCCGAGTTCAAGTCGCGGCCGAGCGCGCCGCATCCGCTGTTCTCGCGGTTCGTGAAGGCGTCGCTCGCGCGCCAGTCGGGATAGTCCCAAAGTCCGCGGCGTCGTTCAGCGCAGCAGCTTCGGACCCTCGACGCTCGGGTCGTGGACGATCGGTGCCTCGACGGGCGCGGTCTGCGGCCGCTCGATGACGAGTGGCTGCGACGGTCGAGGCGGGCGGCGCATCCGCGCGGCGTCCTCGACGAGCGGGCCGGGCACGTGTGGCCTGGCAGCTGGTGCCGGCGGTGGCGGCTGCGACGGTCGTTCGAGTCGCGCGTCCAGATCGGGACGCGAGCGGCGCGGCACCACCTCGTCGTCGTCCGCGGTCGCGTCGTAGGCGGCCGGCCTCGCTGCCTCCCGCGCAGCGCGCTCGGCGGCGCGCGCATCCTGCTCGGCCTGACGCTGTAGCGCCCACCGCGAGCCGAGGATGTGATGCAGCCCGAGGAACGCCGGGATCATGAACTCCCAGGTCAGACCCTTGAGGAAGAACGCGAGCGCGATCACGAGCAGCGTGCCGCCGATCGCGAGGGTTACCTTGAGCGGGCGCCGGGTCTTCGTGATCACCACGAGCTCGATCAGCGCGAGGATGATCAGCAGTCCCTCGGGGAAGTGGTAACGCCACGGCGTGCTCGCGCCGCCGAGCTCGTCGAGCAGGGCGTCGTCGATCGGGACGTAGTGGGTTCCCGACGAGAACGCCGGGATGTCCGATCCGATGTCGGATCCGAGGTCGGCGATGGCCTCGGCCTCGATGCTGCTGCCGCCATCGTTGTAGACGACGAACTCGCCGTCCCACCGCCAGAAGTCGAACCAGAACAGCCCGAACAGCGCGTGCTTGTAGCCGAGCTTGCGATAGCCGATCACCGCGGCTGTGGCCGGCGGCAGGTCGCGGATGTGGATGATGGTCTCGCCGGTGTTGATGACGACGATGCCGCCGCCGCCCCGGCGCGCCTCGGCCGGCCGCGCGGCCACAGTCAGGACGAGCGCGACCACCACCGAACCCAGAGCCAGCCGGACTTGCGCCACGACCCGGAACCCTAGCGATCCGGGATGGCCAGATCACCTGAAACATCGACGGATCCGCTAGGAAGACCGAGGACAGCGTTAGGCTAAAGCAAGAGGCGGGCCATTAGCGCTTTACAGCTCCTGGTTTTCTGCGTAGGCTTTCTTCAAGCCTCGTACCAAGGCAACTGCGACGACGACGAGCTTCACCAAAGCTGTGCCAAGTGCAGTCAACCACGCGTAAAGCATAAGGAGTTCCCGATGGGCATGGAGATGCGTCAGGAACTGAAGCTCTCGCAGCAGCTGGTGATGACACCGCAGCTGCAACAGGCGATCCGCCTCCTGCAGCTGTCGCGCATGGAGCTGGCCGAGCTCGTGCACGACGAGATGCTCGAGAACCCCATCCTCGACGACGAGATGGACCTCGAGAACGAGCGGAGTCGCGAGCGGGACGAGATGGGTGGCGAAGAGCAGGCCCTCCACCAGATGGAGGGCGCCGGGTCGACCGAAACCCCGCTCGACGGCTCGGTTGTCGACGGTGTCGCGCAGACCGAGATCAAGGGCGATGCCACGGCGGTCTCCGAGATCGACTGGGAGAACTACCTCGACAACTACTCGATGGGGCCGCCGATGCCCGCGTTCCGCGGCGACGGCGAGGAGATGCCGTCCCTCGAGGCGACGCTGACCAAGCCCGCGAGCCTGCACGACCACCTGGCGTGGCAGCTCAAGATGACGAACCTGCCGCAGGACCAGCTCGAGATCGGCATGGAGATCCTCGGCAACATCGACGCCGACGGTTACTTCAAGGACCCGCCACTCGACGAGCTCGCCGCCGACCTCGGCGCGGACCCGGTCGTCTGCGAGATCGTGCTCGAGAAGATCCAGAGCTTCGATCCGATCGGGGTCGGCGCGCGCTCGCTCGCCGAGTGCATGTTGATCCAGTGCATCGCCGCAGGTCAGGACGACGACCTGTGCGTGAAGATGATCAGGAGCCACCTCGGCAACCTGGAGAAGAAGAACTACCAGGCGATCGCGCGTGACCTGAAGCAGCCGCTCGAGGAGATCTACGAGGCCGCGAAGGTCATCATGGACTTCGATCCGCGGCCGGGTCGCCAGTACTCGACCGACGATCCGCACTACGTCACGCCCGACGTCTACATCCACAAGGTCGGCGACAAGTACTTCGTGGTGCCGAACGACGACGGTCTGCCGAAGCTCAAGATCAGCGGGTTCTACAAGAACGCGATGGGCAACTCCGCCGCGTCGAAGGACTACGTCCAGGACAAGCTGCGCTCGGCGCAGTGGCTGATCCGGTCGATCCAGCAGCGCCAGCGCACGATCATCAAGGTCGCCGAGTCGATCCTGAAGTTCCAGCGCGAGTTCTTCGACAAGG
>JACCTC010000349.1 GCA_013812655.1 Deltaproteobacteria bacterium
GCGCGGCCCGCTGATCGCGGTGCTCGGTCTCGTGCTCGCGATCCCGGCGGCCGGGCTCGCTTGGCGGCTCGTCGACGCCGCCGCGAGGTTGCCGGCGTTGCCTCGTCGCGCGGCGTGGGTCGCGCTGCCCGCAGTACTGTTCGGGCTCGTGCTGGTCACCGGCTCGGTGCCCGCGGTGAAGGCAGCGACGGCTTACACCGGGCTCGGCGGGCCGATCGCGCGCACCGTGCGCCGCGCGTTCGACTGGGATCGCGATGGCTACGCGCGGTTCCTCGGTGGTGGCGACTGCGACGATGGCGACGCGACGGTCCACCCCGGCGCGCCCGAGATCCCGGACGACGGCATCGATCAGAACTGCGTCGGCGGCGATCCGAGCACGCACCGGTCGACGGACGAGGTCGGCTTCGTGCCGGTACCGGCCGGCGTGCCGCAGGACTTCCGCGTCCTCGTGATCACCATCGACACGGTCCGTGCCGATCACCTGGGCGCGTACGGCTATCGGCGCGCGACGTCACCGAACCTCGACGCGCTCGCGAAGGACGGCACGCTGTTCGAGCACGGCTGGGCGCACGCGCCGTCGACGCGCTACTCGATCCCCGCGATCCTGACCGGCCGGCTGCCGCTCGATGTCTATTACGACAAGTCGATCGACGGCTGGCCCGGCCTCGCGCCGAAGGCGACGACGCTCGCCGAGGCCCTCGTCCCATTTGGCTTCGTCGGCGGTGCGATCACGAACTACTGGTACTTCGATCGCGTCCGCCGGATGGACCAGGGGATCGCCGAGTACGACAACGAGAACGCGAAGCTGCACAGCGGCGTCGCCGGCGCGGGCCCCGAGCAGACGCGCGGCAGCTCGTCGAAGGAGCAGACCGACAAGGCGCTCGCGTTCGTCGATCGCCACGCGAACGATCGGTGGTTCTTGTGGGTCCACTACTACGACCCCCACTACGCGTACGAGCCGCACCCCGAGGTCACGCCGTTTGGCTCCGACCGGATCGCGCTCTACGACGGCGAGCTCCGGTTCACCGACCTCCACATCGGCCGGCTCCTCGACGGGCTGCGCGCGAAGGGCCTCTACGATCGTACGGTGATCGTGGTGACCGGCGATCACGGCGAGGGCTTCGGCGAGCACGGCATCGACCTGCACGGCTACCACCTCTACGCGCCGCAGACCAAGGTCCCGATGATCGTCAGGGTGCCGGGCGTCCCACCGCGCCGCTCGACGACGCCTGCCGGTCACGCCGACATCCTGCCGACCCTGGTCAACCTCGCCGGTGGCGCGCCGACCGCGGACATGATGGGATCGTCGCTCGTCGGTCCGATCACCGGCGCCGATCGTGATCGCGTCGTGTTCCAGCAGCTATCGTACGAGGGCAACCACGAGTTGCGCGGCGGTGCGAGTCGTGCGTGCCACGTGATCTACAACGTCAGTCCCGACACGAGCTGGGAGGTCTATCGCGTCGACCGCGATCCGCTCGAGACCGTCGACCTCGCCGGCGAGCCCGATGCGTGCCGTGATACCCGGCGCGCCGTCGAGCGCTGGTTCGATGCCGATCAGATCCCGCATGGCGCCGCCGAGGCGCTGCTACCCGCGCGTCCCGCGATCGCGAGCCCGCTCGACGCTGACCTCGGCGATGCGGTGCGGCTACTGTCCGTCGAGGCGCCGCCGACCGCCAAGGCGGGCGCCCAGCTCGAGATCGTGTGGACGTTCGAGGCGCGCGGCAAGGTCGGTACCGGCTGGAAGATGTTCGTGCACGCGAACGGACCGGCGCGCGCCTTCTTCAACGGTGACCACCGCCCGACGCGACCGTTCGAGTGGTGGCGCGCCGGGCAATCCATTCGCTACACGACGACGCTCACCGTGCCGCGGTCGGCGCCGCATGGCGCGTACACGGTGTGGGCCGGCATGTTCAAGGGCAAGACGCGCGCGAAGGTCCGCGCCCCGCACGCGAAGGTCGAGCGCGATGCCGTTGCCGTCGCGACGTTCGAGGTCGTGCCGTGACCGCGCCGCCCGACGACCCGCCGGGAGGGAAAACACCGCCGCGTCGCGACACGCCGCCCCCGATCCCGCCACGCCGCGACTCGGCCAAGCGCCTCGACACTGGCCCGATCCGACACGACCCCATCACACCGGTGCCCGACGCTGGCCCGCCGTCCCGTGACTCGGCTCGTCGGATCACGCCTGTGCCCGACGCTGGCCCGCCCACCCGCGACTCGGACCGTCGCATCACGCCGGCGGCCAACCGCGTCGACCCCGGCCCGCCCCGCCGTGACTCGGGCAGCCGGCTGAGTGGACCACCGAGCGAGTCGGCGAGCCAGCCCGGCGTCCCGCGCCGCGACTCGGCCAACCGGATCACGCCGGTGAGCTCGGCGGTCCGCGTCCCCGTGAGTGCGCCGGCGAGCGCACCGATCCCGCAAGCGCCGACTCCGCCGCCGGTGCCCGTCGCGATCCGGCTCCTGCAGGGCCTGCCGTGGCTGCTCGTCGTGCTGCCCGCGCTCTACCAGCTCGGCCTGCTCGCGACCGCGATCTCGGGTCGCGTCACGTATCCGTACGACCTCGAGTGGATGGAGGGCGGCATGCTCCATCACGCGCTGCGCATCCACAACGGCGAGGGCATCTACGTGCCGCCGTCGATCGACTTCATCCCGTACCTCTACACGCCGCTCTACCCGTCGCTGCTCGCGCTCCTCGGCAGCGGCTTCGGGCTGACGTACACGCTCGGTCGCGTGATCTCGATCATCGGGCTCCTCGGGATCGCGCTGATCTCGGTGACCAAGCTCGCGGGTCGGCGCCACCAGCACCGTGCGCGCGGACCGGTGTTTGCCGGCGCCGTGCTCGGGCTCGGCCTGTTCGCGGCGACGTATCCGTATCTCGAGGGCTGGTTCGATCTCGTGCGCGCCGACACCTTCTTCCTGTTCATGGTGACCGCCGGCATCGCGGGCCTGCCGCGGTGGGCGAGCCGTGGTACGGGCCTGGCCGGTCATGCGCGCGTCGCCGCCGGTGCCGCGCTGCTCGCGCTCGCATTCTTCTGCAAGCAGACCGGTATCATCTACGTCGGGCTCGGCGGTGCGATCGTGCTGGTCGTCGCGTGGCGGCGCGTGCCGATCTATGTCGCGACCGCAGGCGTGATCGGCCTCGGCGGCACGTGGCTCCTCGAGCACACGACCCAGGGCTGGTTCTGGACGTACGTCTCCAAGATCCACCGCGCGCACGACTTCAACATGGACCGGTTCTGGAAATCGTTCGAGAACATCCTCCTGCACTTCCCGGCGATGACCGTGGTGATCGGCATCGCGCTCGTCACCGTGCTCGCGACGTGGCGCAGCCGCCGCGCGTTGCCGCCGCAGGTCAGACCGTTCCTGCTGTGGACCGCGACGTTCGCGGTGTCGACGGTGATCGGTGCGATCGGCTGGGGTACCGAGTTCGCGCACTTCAACGCGTACATGCCCGCGTTCCTGCACGGCGCGCTCGCGGCCGGTGCCGCGATCCCCGCGGTCTACGCATGCTGGCGGCTCGAGCACGAGCACCATGCACACCCCCACGCGATCGCCTCCGGTGCGTCCCTCGCGCTCGCGATCGCGCTCGCCGTGACCTGCTGGAACGCCCGCTGGGAGCCGCGCAGGTTCATGCCGAGCGCGGCCGATGTCGCGGCAGGTGACCGGCTGATCGCGCGCATCCGGTCGATCGAGGGCGAGGTCTGGATGCCGTCGCATCCCTGGTACCTGAAGCTCGCCGGCAAGACGCCCCATGTTCATCGGATGGGCATCAAGGACGTCACCACGCGGCAGACCCGGGTCGTCGAGGGCCTCGACGCGGCGATCGCGGGCCGTGCGTTCGCGGCGATCGTGCTCGACGAGCGCGACGTGCACCTCGAGGTGTACTCGGTCCCGCGCCACTATCGCGCCGCGCTGAAGCTGCCGAAGTCCGAGCGGCCGCGCCTCTACACCGGTGCGAAGGTGACCCCGGAATCGATCTGGGTGCCTGCCACCACGGCGACGCCCCCTGCGGGCACCACCGTGATCTCCGACTTCGAGATGACGGTCTGGGGCGCCTGGACGCGGTCTGGCACCGCCTGGGGCAACGGTCCGGTCCCCGGCTCGCTCCCCGGTCAGGGCCTCGTGCTCGGCGCGTCCGGGGCGCGCTTTGCGACGAGCATGCACGACGGCGATGCTGCGACGGGTCGCGTGACGTCACCGCCGTTTCCGCTCGATGGCTCGCGGCTGACGCTGCGCCTCGGCGGCGGTACCGATGCCACCAAGCTGCGGGTCGAGCTGTGGGTCGCGACCGAGATCGTCGCGACGACCAGTGTTCCCGAGCCTGGTGGCGATACGTTGCGCGAGGTCACGCTGGCGATCCCGGTCGAGCATCGAGGCAAGCCCGGTAAGCTCGTGCTCGTCGACGATGCGCCGGCCGGTCACCTCGACGTCGACGACGCCTGGCTGTGGCCGTAGCGGGATTCAGTCCGCCGTGCGGACGCGCACAGTCTCTTCTCTTCGTGAACTAACGCCGACAATCGCGCACACGGGGCCCGACTGAGCTTACCGTGTGGGGTGCGTTGGCCTGGCCTTTTGGTGATAGCTCTGTGCGGATCGACCGCGACCGCGATCGCGGATCCTGAGACTCCTGCCAGCGAAGCCTCCGAGACGCCCGCCGCCCCCGAGACGGAAGTCCCGATCACGGCAGCGGACGTCGCGGCGGCACCGCCTCCGGGTGCGGAGCACGGCCGGCTCGATCCGCTCGACCGCGGTGACGGCATCGCCCGCCGCATCGGCCGCGGTCTGCTGTGGATCCCGCGGCTACCGTTCGAGATCATCGCGCAGCCGATCCGCGGCACGCTCTACCTCCAGGATCGCTACGACATCGTCGGCAAGCTGACCGGCGTGTTCTTCACGACCGATCGCAAGGCGGGCGTGTTTCCAACCGCGCTGTTCGAGACCGGCTTTGGTCTCAACGTCGGCGCGCGCGCGATGTTCAAGGACATCTTCGGCGGCCAGGAGAAGCTCAAGATGCGCGTGGGCTTCGGCGGTCAGTTCCAGCGGGTCGCCAAGATCGAGCTCGACACCGGCAACCTGCTCCCCGGGCCGGTCACCGCCGGCGTCGAGGCGCGCTACGAGCTCCGCAATCGCGACCACTTCTACGGCTACGGGAACGGCGATCTCGAGATGGCGACCTTGCCGATCGATCCACTGGTCGATGACACCGCGGTCTCGACGCGGTTCGGCATGCGCGTCCTGCGCGTCGCATCACATCTGCGCATCGAGCTCCCCTCGAACCTCGCCGTCACGCTCACCGGCGCTGTCGCCAAGAAGACGTACAAGACATCGGACTACCTCGGCCGTAGTGATACCCCGCTCGAGGAGGCGTACGACGTCGAGCGCATCCCGGGCTTCCGGGACGGCACGAAGTTCCTCTACACCGAGGCCGAGCTCGCCTGGGGTACCCGCCGCGCTGCCTCGTTCTACGACCCGCCGGGCATGCGCGGCGCCGGCAACCTCGTACTGGTCTACGCCGGGCGCCAGCACGGCTTCGACGAGGAAGCGAAGTTCTTCCGCGGCGGCGCCGAGCTCCAACACTACATCCGGCTGGCGCGTGGACCGCGCGTGCTCGAGCTGCGCGCCTACGGCGAGCTGGTGACCGGGTCGCGGGACGAGGTTCCGTTCACCGAGCTGCCACGGCTCGGTGGCCGCAAGGTGCTCCGCGGGTACGAGGTTGATCGGTTTCGCGATCGCGTCGCGACCGTCGCGCAGGCGGCCTATATGTGGGGGCTCAGCTACGATGTCGCGGCCAGCATCTTCGTCGATGCCGGCCGGGTCCACTCGTCGCTCGAGACGATCTCGACTGCCGATCTCCGTGTCGGGTATGGAGTGGCACTCGAGATCTACAGCTCGCAGGGCATGCTGGTCCGCACGGAGCTCGCGAGCTCGATCGACGGCGGACTGTTCGCATACATCGCGTTCGATCCTGCGTTCGATACGCGGTCGCGCGTGGAGAGGTACTGATGCACGTCTCCATTTTCGGTTCGATGCTTTGGATTGCCACCCTCGCCGCGGTCGCCGGCTGTGGTTCGTCGTCACCCGTTGGACCGGTGCGATTCGCCAACGCCCCGCCGGTGTGGCGCGTCAACGATCGGCTCGACGTTCCGAAGGCTCCCAAAGAGGAGCCGTACATGCTGCGCTACTATCACTTCGACGCGTACTACGATGCCGCCGCTCGCCAGCTGAGGCTCGAGCGCGAGCGCCGCGCGCTCGGCGTCAACTCGCTCGACGAGGTGCCGGATTCGACGTGGTTCACGAACCGGATCGGCGTGCGCGCGCTGACACCCACCGAAGTGCACCGTGGTTCGCAGCCCGGCGAGTCGCCCGAGTCACACCGACCGTGGACCATCAAGAGCTCCAAGATCGGCGGCACCACCCCCGGCCTGATCTGCGAGGACAAGCGCGGCAAGAAGTTCCTGCTCAAGTTCGACCAGCGGCACGCACCCGAGGTCGAGACTTCCGCGAGCGTGATCGGTGGCCGGCTCGCCTGGGCCGCTGGCTACAACGTGCCCTCCGATCACGTCGTCTACTTCAAGCGCGAGGACCTCGTGATCGACGGCAGCGCCTACGTCAAGGTGCGCGACAAGAAGGTCCCGCTCACGACAAAAGACGTCGACACGATGCTCGCGCAGGCGGCGATCGAGAAGGACGGCACGATCCGCGGGCTCGCGTCGCTCTACATCGACGGCAAGCCGCTCGGCGGGGTCGAGCGCGACGGCGTGCGCGACGACGATCCGAACGACAAGATTCCGCACCAGCATCGGCGCGACCAGCGCGGCTTCGCGGCGTTCGCGGCATGGCTCGGCCACAACGATCTGAAGTTCGACAACACGTTCGATGCCTGGCAGGAGGACCCTGCCGATCCGAAGCGCCACTACGTCGTTCACTACCAGATGGACTTCGGCAAGGCCCTCGGCGGCATGGCCCGGATCAATGGCCGGCTCTCCGCGGACTACACCTACCGCTTCGACATCGGCGAGGCCTTCGCCTCGCTGCTGACGTTCGGGCTGCATCGCCAGCCGTGGGAGCCGCGCGTCGACCCCGAGATCAAGGGCATCGGCGTGTTCAGCGCGAATCACTACGACCCCGGCGGCTTCAAGCCGAACAACATGGGTCACCTGCCGGCACTGCTCGCCGATCGGTTCGACTACTTCTGGGGATCGAAGATCCTGATCCGGTTCACGCGCGCGCAGATCGCGGCCGCGGTCGATGCCGGTCGCCTCACCGATCCGCGCGCAAAGCCCTACCTCGTCGACACGCTGATCGCGCGTCAGCGGATGACGGCGCGCTACTGGTTCCGGCGGGTCTCTCCGATCGATGCGGTCGCGATCGAGCAGGCTGCCTCTGGCGGACCACAGCTGTGCTTCACCGATCTCGCGCTGCACCACAATCTGGAGACCGCGCAGACCAGTTACACGATCGATGCGTACAGCGTCGGCGGCAAGCGTCTCGCGACGCTGAAGAGCGTGCCCAACGCGGTCGGTCGGTCGTGCGTCGCCGACGTCCCGGTCGCGAACGATCGCGACAACTACACGGTCGTGCGGATCAAGCATTCGCGCGGCGGGCCGCCCGTGATGGTCCACATCGCGACCGATCCGGCAACCGGCCAACGGCGGGTCATCGGCCTCGAGCGTCGCTAGCGGGCCGGCGCCGCTAGCGCGACCGGGCGCCCCTAGCGGCTCGGGCGCCTCTTGTAGATCGACACGATCGGAACGCCCCGCGCGCGCAGCACGTAGAGCGGCTGCACGGTGCCGTACGACTTCCAGATCAGGTAGTCGTGGCGGTTGAAGTGGCGCTCGTGGATCACGATCGCGAAGCGGCTCCGCTCGATACCGGCGGCCTCGTGACCGGCGTCGGGCAGCGAGCGTGGGAGCAGGCCGAGCTTCTGGTAGAAGCCCCAGGCCGGCGAGGCATCGTGGGTGTAGACCGGTGCGCTGCCGGTCGCGGGGGCATGCGGCGCGAGGACAGGCAGCGCGCCGCGCGCGGCGACGCCCCAGAACTGGCGGTTCATGCCGCGATCCGCACCGCCCGGTGGACCGCCGGCGAGCGCGTTGTACCAGGTGAGCGCGTAGGGCTGCGCGGTGACGGTCTCGACCGCAGCAGCGAGCACGATGACGCCCGCGAACGCACCGAGCACCGCGGTGGCGTGACGTCGCGATAGCCGCTCGGCGAGCGCGCGAGTCGCCCACACGATACCGACACCCGCGGCGATGCACAGCGAGGGTAGCGCGGGCATCCAGTGCTTCTCCGCGCCGAAGATCGGCGTGGTCCCGAGGAAAAATGGTGTGATCGACGCCGCCGCCGAGAGCCCGAGCAGGAGGCCGGGGGCACGCGCGCGATCGGGTGCGGCGACGCGACGGGAGATCCACACGCCGGCACCGACGAGGCTCCCGGCGAGCGTGACGACCGGAACCGTGAACAGCGTCGTGACGAGCGCGACGTGCCACGGGAACCGCGGTGCGTTCCAGTTGTGCCCGAGGTACTCGAAGTTGTAGTGGACATGGGTCAGGTGAAAGTCGAGCCATGCGCGGAGGTGGGCATAGGTGTCGAACCACAGCCACGGCCAGACCGCGACGAGCGTGAGCGGGCCGAGCAACGCGAGCGAGACGATCACGCGCCAGCGGTGGAGGATCAGCCCGCGCAGCCCACCCGCGCGGAATCCGACGTAGAGGTAGTGCAGGCCGAGCGCGAACGGCAGCAGCAGCGCGTTGTGCTTGGTCGCGAGCGCGAGCCCGAACACCACGCCGACCTGCCACGGCCACTTGCGGCCATCGAGGCTGCGCCAGTACGCGTAGATCGTCGCGAACCACAGCGTCATGATCGGTGCGTCGAAGGCGGCGAGCGACGCGTGGAACAGTGCGCGCGGCAAGAACATCACCAGCAGCGCGGCGACGGTCGCCTCGGCGGTGCCCCACAGTGCCAGCACCATCGCGAACACCAGGCCGACGAGGATCCCGTGCAGGATCGCGCTCGGTAACCGGAACGCGGTGACCTCGTCGACGCCGAGCCGCTTGTGGACGAGCCGGTGCGAGAGCCCGAACAGCGTCTTCATCAGCGGCGGGTGCTCGCGGTTGTTGTCGGTCGCACCCGGGCCGCCGAACGACTTCGTGATGTGTTGCCGCGAGGCCCCGTGCTCGAGCTTCGCGAGGCCGAGCCACCAGTCGGCGTAGCGAGCGCCGTGCTGCATGTAGACGATCTCGTCGCGGGCGAGCCCGACCTCGTGCTGGTTCGCGACGACGATCGCCATCGTCATCACCGCGAGGACGAGGCCGATCCAGCGCGGCGCGATCACGGGCGGACCTCCGCGGCGAAGCAGATCAGGCGCTGCGGCGCGGGCGCGCGCGCGACGAACGTGACGTCGCCGCCGGGGATCGGCGCCGCGAACCGGACCCAGCCATCATCGACGCCCGGCGAGACCGACGCGACGACGCGGCCGCCGACCTCGACGTCGAGCGTGCCCGGGGCGCGGATATCGCGGCGGGTGAACACGTCCGCGAGCCCGGCGTGACCGACGAGCGTGCCGGCCGGCAGCGCGAACGTGATCCGCACCGCCTGGCCTGGCGGTGGCGACACCTGGATGCAGCGCCGAGGCGTGAAGCCGACCTCGGCGAGCTCGAGCGTCGGGCGGCCGGGTCCCGCGATGCGAGCCTGTGGTAACAGCTCGCGGACGTCGGCGCGGATCTCGACGGGCGTGCGCTCGAAGCGGCGGACCACGAGCCCGCCGACGGCCCGCTCCTCGACGGGGCGCAGGGCCGCGGTCTCGGCAGCTCGTTCGCCGGCGTGCGCGACCTCCCAGATCCGGCCGTAGCGATCGGCGTCCATCCGGCCGGCCATCTCGACCGGGATCAGATCACCCAGGTGCATGCGACCAACCGGATCGACCCAGGGCGGCGCGAAGACGATCAGATCGCCGGGCTGGTGACCCGCGCGGACCACCGCCGCCGCACGCCGCCAGGTGTCATCGCCGGGGACCCGGGTCGCCGCGTGCCGGGTCGCGACGATCTCCCACACCGCGATCGCGAGCAGGAGGCCCGCGAGCCAGACGGGAAGCCAAACGGCGAGCCAGGATCGCGGCACCGGCGGGTCCACTCGGCCGCTCATCGAGACGGC
Source organism: Deltaproteobacteria bacterium (assembly GCA_013812655.1). Taxonomy (GTDB): domain Bacteria; phylum Myxococcota_A; class Polyangia; order Haliangiales; family Haliangiaceae; genus JABFXX01. The sequence goes on from JACCTC010000349.1 coordinate 10,147, forward strand.
TGACGCTACCACGCCGGATCGACCACGACGCGGCGCGAACTTCGCTCGCCGGCCGCGGCGGGGGTATCGTCGGGTCGTGCGCCAGCGCTTCGCCCTGCCCGCCGCGCTGTTCGCGATCGGGCTCGTCGTCTACGGCGCCCTGGCGTGGGAGCGGCTCGGCAAGCAATCGGGCGCGCCGCACTTCGTCTACCAGGCCGACGCGTGGTTGCACGGCCAGGTCTCGGTCGATCGGCCGCTACCGAACGATGACTGGGCCGTCGTCGAGACGGTCGAGCTGGTCGATGGCTCGCAGGTCTCGGGCCGCCGCCTCGTGACCCGGCGGCTGTTTCGCAGCATCGACGGGGTCGAGCTCGACCTCGCGCAGATCAAGCGCAGCCTCGGCCACACCGCCTATGTCTCGTTCCCGCCGGTGCCGTCGCTGATCATGCTGCCGGGCGCGATGCTCCACGGGCGCGCCGCGAACGACGTGATCCCGACGATCCTGATCGCCGCGCTGATCCTGCCGCTCGCGTTCTCGGTGCTGCGCCGACTCGCCGCGGCCGGGCTGTCGACGCGCAGCCTCACCGATGATCTCTGGCTCGTCGCGATGCTCGGCTTTGGCAGCGTGCTGTTCTTCTCCGCGGTCCAGGGCAAGGTCTGGTACACGGCGCACGTCGTCGGCGTCGCGCTCGCGCTCGGCTACGCGTGGGCCTCGATCGAGGCGCGGAGCCCACTGCTCGCCGGCCTGGCGCTCGGGGCCGCGGCGCTGACCCGGACGCCGATGGCGTTCATGTTCCCGCTGTTCCTGTTCGAGGCGTGGCGCATGGCCGCCCGCCACGTCGCTGCGAGCGATACGCCCGCCGGAGCGTCGGCGAGCATGAACCTGCGTGCCGGTCGCGCGGCGATGCGGCGCGCACTCGTGAAGCCGCTCGTGCGGTTCGCGATCCCGATCGCCGGCTTCGCGATCCTCGGCATGATCTACAACCAGGTGCGGTTCGGCTCGCCCACCGAGTTCGGCCACAGCTATCTCGCGCTCGGCGACTTCCGGCCCGTGCGCCAGCAGGTCCAGATCGAGCAGTTCGGGCTCGCGAGCTACCACTACCTCGAGCGCAACCTCGCGGTCGCGTTCACGCTGCTGCCGGACCTGCTGCCGCGCGCGCCGTTCGTCCAGGTCTCGGGTCACGGCGTGGCGATGTGGGTGACGACGCCGCTCTTGCTCTACGTGGTGTGGCCGCGCGACAAGAACGCCCTGCACCGCCCGCTGTGGATCACGGTCGCGCTCGTCGCCCTGCCCTCGCTGCTCTACATGAACTCGGGCTGGGTCCAGTTCGGCTACCGGTTCAGCCTCGACTACATGGTGTTCCTGATGATGCTCGTCGCGATCGGCGGACGCCCGCTGCGCGGCACCGCGAAGGCGCTGATCGTCGCTGGCATCGTCGTCAACCTGTTCGGGGCGGCGACCTTCGATCGCGCGTGGAAGTACTACCGCGTCGGCGGCAACGCGTACGACGTCGTCGTGCCGCACTGACGCCGCCATCCTCGCGAGACGATCAGCGGATTCGTGGGATGGGGGACGTTGAAGGGCACGTGTTTGCGTCGCCGTTTGCCCGCACGTTCCTCGCCGAGAACGATCGTGTGTCGTGTACCTCGCCTGCGGTGGCTCGAGAAGTGGTCGCGGTAGACTCGTTCTGGGTCGAGAGGCAGCGAATCAATGGCGAAGAGCAAAGACTCCTATCCCGATGCGGCAAATCCGACTCGCGTCGGTGGCTATCCCGCACGCACGTTTGCTGGGGGCGGCTACGTTTGGGACGAGGTTCTCGAATACCGCGTGTGGTGTCATCCGCACGACGGAGCTGAAGACACGCATGACGGGAACGACTACTTCCGTGCATTCGCGACCTATGACGAGGCACTCGCTTGCTCTACGAAGACGCCGGGGGCGGACGAGCCGCTTGCCCTGGTCCTCCAGCGGGAATGCATCGACGAGCCCGAGGACGGGCGGTACGTCCACGCTAAGGAACAGCGCATCACCGAATGGCCCGTTGAGTTCCTGCGCCGCCCGAGGCGCACGGCAGAGACCATTCCAGACTTCTTCGCGCCCGGCGCTCCGTCAAACCGGCTCGACATCATTCGTGGAGAGGCGAAACCACAGCGCAAGGGCTGAGCGTGAAGGAGAGCCCTGGGTGAACACGACCGCGAGACGCCATAGACTGGGCATGCGAGCGGGCACGTACTCCGCAGCGCGCTCTCGCACGTGTGCCTAGGAATAGCGGAGGTCTCGGGACGGAACTCGCCCCTCTGTCTTCTGCCGACGCGTGTGCGATTCTTCTCGCGCATGTCCGCGAAGCTCGAACGAGCACCCTTGTACGCCGCTGGCGATTGTCCGGTGTGTCCCGGCGCTGGCGTGCTCTTGTTCCTTCGGCGGTCTGATGCGCGCCAGTACTTCTTCTTCTGCACTCATTGCGGCAACGCCTACCGTGAACGGCCAGATCCTCCGAACGCCTGCAACGAGGTAAACGCGCTAGATGACGTCGCACCCCGGGGAATCGTCTTGCCGCATAAAGAGGAGATCGCTAACGTGCGCGGCCTGGTCACGGCCCAGCCGGACGCGTTCGAGGAGCTGATGTGGCACGTCGAGCGCAGTTACGCAGACGCACAAGACGCTCCAAGCGAGAAGCCCTAGTACCGTCATGCCGATGCGGCCGGGATGGAACGCAACGCGTCGACCGGAACCAGGGACGGCCAAGCTCCATTCTCGACGAAGGTGCATGATCCGGACCGCGCATTGCGCGTACTAGACGACGCGCACGGAGCGCTCAAAGACATCGAGAACTAGGTCGTGTTTCGAGGATCGATCGACGCGCGAACGTCCGTGAGGTTGGATCGTGGTCGGAGAACCCGCGACCGCACCTGCATTCCTCGACGAGAACCTGTGACGGCGTGGCACAACGGTGACGTTTTTTGTCTACTACGGGACCGCGCAGTACACGCCGTCACGGCAGTTGCCAGATGGGCTGCTTAGCTCTCGGTGGCACAGAAGCGATTGCAGCGCTCGCTCGCTAACAGCTCGTCACGACGAAGTTGGTCTGGGTTGCGCATGCAGTTCGGCACGAGAAGCTCCGCGATGTCGACATCACAAGGGCCGCTCGTGAGTGCGTCGGTCGAGCCGTGGACGCGCGCTGCATCGGTTGTACGCAAGACTCATTCAACCCGAATGGGCACCATGCCACTGGCAGGCCAGCCTCCAGTGATCGATGGCTCGATACTGGATCCCGGGGGCGGCCGTCTGGCCGCTCGCCTCCGCGAGCTGCTCACCAACCCGACCGCGATCCGCGTTGGCTCGAAGAGCGGTGGTTCAGCTTATGGCCGGAACGGCTGCTCGTCCCAGCCATACCCTGAACTACCGTTCGAGCTGGAGTTTGCGGCGTGATGGCCTACACGGGCCTGATACGCACTTCCGGTCACGTATTCACCTCGCGTTCGCCCACAGGGAGCTGTCGAGCCACTTCACCGGGAAGCCCATGTCGGCGATGGGCACGCGCGGGTGATCACCGATCAACGCGGCCAGTCGCTTGCCCCACGTCGATGCGCCGCGGGTGATCGTGTTCACGAGGAAGTTACAGACGGTGACGGCAGCGTAGACCTTCGTGGTGTTGATCGACGGCTGGTACCACGTCGGTGACGTGCGGAACGCAGGCAACTGCGGCGCCTTCACCAGCGCGCGGTTCCAAAGCCGGCCATGGTGCGCGCAGACGTTGCGGACGTGGTTCAACATGAGCAGCCACGACCCGAGGACGCCGTTGGTGACCGCGAACGGAGCGGCCACGAGCTGCTGGATGTCGTCGAGGCATCCTTGGTACATCGTCGCGACCGTGCCCAGCGACATCAGCTCTACGGCCATCCAGATCGGCAGGAACGGGCTCGACGTGTATTTCGCGTTGAAGTGATGCACGAACGGCTGGTTCTTGCCTTGGTCGAGTTGATCCCGAATCTTCTCCGCGAACGCAGCGTGGCTGCGATAGTCGGACGCCGGGCCGGCGGTCAGGCGAGGTAGCGACGCTCGGTTGGTTGCATAGGCGTCGGGGCCCCACTTCAGCGAGTGGTGATATGCGAGCTGCGTGCGCACCGCGACCTCGACGCGCTCGATCGCCTCCATGACATGGACGCGAAGACGCTGGTCGAAGACGTAGTGATCCCACACGACGTCGAAATGTGTGCCCGGAACAAAATCATCGTGCCGCCGCTCGAGCTGTCGCGAATTGGGCGGCGGCGTCGTGGGGCTCAAGCGCTTGCGGAACGGCCACCAGTAGCCGCTGAGCCGGTAGTAGTTCACGAACGACAGGTGCTCGATCATGGTGGCGCGATCGCCGACCATGCCGCGCGCCAAGAGCTGGTCCGCCTGTTGCTCGAACGTCAGCGGGGGCTTCGTGTACCTCACATGCGCCGCCCGAAAAGTAAATGACCCGCCGCGATCCGCAGTCCGTGAAGACCGCAAACCCCGACGGGTTCTGGTGACATGAAGCTAGCGCCGCGGATCGCCGGTATCAAGCCCTGATACGCACGTGCCTTCACTTTTCGAGCCCCGTCTGATCGGCCAGCCGCTTACATAACGAGCATACGCGGGGTTGTCCACGTGCCGGACGACGCACTCCGAGTGCTGCCGATCCCGATCGAACCTGACGGCGCTCGGCGCGTCATCGTTACTGCTCCGACTCCGGCAACCGCAAGACCTCGGACGGACCCGTCGCGAGCTGCTCGTCCGGGCCAATAAAGTCGAACTCGTTCCCGCCGAAGTAGACCCAACGCACCGCGTTCCACACGGCGCGCGTGTTGTACTCCGCGACCTGCTCGCGGCTGAAGTCCCGGCGCCGCTGCTTGAGCTCGAACGCGTAGCCGACGATCAAGTGCCGCGGCCCGATCACGAAGCTGACAACCGTATCGCGGCGGCCGAAGCCGGGCGACTTGAACATGTGGCCCGTGACACCCTTCTCGAAGTCGAGCACCACGGGATCGTCCGACGTGACGAACTGGTGACCGGTGGGGGCGACGCACATCTCCCAGTGTCTGAGGCAGAGCATGTCCTCGATGCCGGCAGCCGCGTCGAGCGTGTCACGGATGAGCGTCGTCTGATCCATCTCCACGCGGACGCCGGGCGCATCGAGGAGCTCCCGCAGCTCCGAGTGCGCCTTCGCCGCACCGGTGTCGCTGAGGTCCGGTTCGACCTCCCGCATCGCAGCGACGAACGCCTCTGGATGTTCGGCGTACGTGTGGAGCACTCTCATGTGGACGTCGCTGTAGAAGTTTCTCAGGTTCTCCCGCACCCGCGGCGTGCGTGCCGCCTGCAGCGCGACGTGCGACATGAGCAGGTGGAGCCCTTCGCTCGTCGTGGGCAGTGCGTCGGTCGTGGTCACCTCCCTGATCGCTGCCGCCCCGATGCCCTCGAGCTTGGCGAGCACATCCTCCACCGCGTGGGGGGCCTCGCGTGACTCGATCAAGTAGAAGTCTCGCGCAAACCCTTCCGCGTCGGGCGTGCTGGGCCGACTCCGCCCGTTCGTCCGATCGAACACCCGCAGCCGCCCTTCGCGCTCCTGCGGTGTCGCCCACTGGGCCAGATAGAACGCGGGCACGAAGTGCTGGCGCTCGGTGCGAGGTGGCATGGCAATGACCTAGTCACCTCGGGCCGAGATAGCTGTCGCGCGCGGCGCAAGCGGCGTCGAGCGAGTCGCAATCGGCGATTGTCCTCATGGGGCTGGTTCGCGGGTACGCGACGACGAACCACTTAGTGCGCGAGTTCAACATCGCTCGGTGGATCTCGATCGCGAGACCGTCGGGGTGCACCTGGCGATCAACAACGTCGAGTCCCTCCGTCTTCATGGTGAACATGGCAACGTAAGCTTACCCGGCGCTCGCCAACGCGCGAATTCCTGTTGTCCCGTGCCGTCGGTGATCGAGCACTACCGGCATGCTTGCCAACTTAGATCCGTATCGGCTGGCGTGCTCGGCGAGCCATGGCTTCCTCGCCGCGAAGTCCGGAATCGCGCGCTCGACGTGCGTCCCGAACCCCGGGCGTGTGGTGCGGCGCGACGATATGCACGAGCTCGTGGACGATCGCGGAGGCCTCCGTCGTCTGCTCGATCTGCTCGATCTGCTCGACGACAAGCCGGAGGTCGGCCACGTGGCGCTCGTGCGATGCGGCCTCAAGCTCCGTGTGGTCGCGCGGCCTCAGGACGGCCGGCGCTTTTTGCTGGTCGGGAACATCGCCCTCGGCGGTATCGCCGGAGGTGGCCCGACGGACGGCGGTTCAGGTCATGGTCGAAACGGCTGCTCGTCCTTGCCGCGCACCGGATTCGCGAGCCGGCGGGCGACCGCCTCCTGCTCGTCCTTGGTGAGCCGCCGGACGTAGACACCTGCAGCGTCGATGCTGCGCGCGCCGAAAAATCCCTCCGAGACCGCGTACTCGACCTCGATGATCATGTACGGGTCATCGCCGATCCACATCAGCTCGTGCTTGCGCGGGATGCCCACCCACGACGAGAGCGTGAACTTTTCGCGGGAGCCGTCCTCCATGAGGACGACCATCGTGATGCGTTCGGTGGCGGTCATCGGCGCGCGAACCGTAGCACTGTTTTACTTCGCGGTTCGGACGCTACAGGCCGAGGACGGCGAGCATGTCGTAGCGGCCCGGTGGCTTGCCGACGACCCAGGCCGCGGCACGCAGCGCGCCCGCCGCGAAGATCGCGCGCGAGGTGGCGCGGTGGGTGACCTCGATGCGCTCGGCGCCGCCGAAGAAGAACGCGGTGTGCTCGCCGATCACGTCACCGCCGCGAACCGTGGACACGCCGATCTCGCCGCGCGGCCGTGCGCCGACGTCGCCGTCCCGGGTGTGGCGCTTGACCTGGTCGTAGTCCGAGCCGTGACCGCTGGCGATCGCTCGCGCGATCATCAAGGCGGTGCCCGAGGGTGCATCGCGCTTGGCGCGGTGGTGGGTCTCGACGACCTCGGCGTCCCACTCGGTGCCGAGCGCGCGCGCTGCCGTCTTGACCAGGCCGAGCATGAGATTCACGCCGAGCGAGAAGTTCGCGGCGACCACGATCGGCGCGACGGCGGCGAGCGCATCGAGCGCGGCCTCGTCATCGCGCGATAGCCCGGTCGTGCCGATCACGGCGGCGTGCTTGCGACCGCGCGCGAGCTCGGCGGCGGCACGGGTGGCCGCGGGAGAGGTGAAGTCGACGTAGACATCACTGGCATCGAGGCCGGCTGCGAGATCGGCCGTCGACAGCACACCAGCGGCGACCGCAACGCCGAGCCCGCCCGCATCCGCGCGATCGACCGCCGCGGTGATCGCGAGCTCGCTGCGTCCGGCGGCGGCGTCGATCACCGCGCGCCCCATCCGGCCCGACGGACCGAGGACGCAGACCCGCGGGGTCACAGCATGCCCTGCGTGCGGAGCTCCGCGCGCAGCTGATCGCGGAGACCCGCGCTCGCCTCGGTGAGCGGGAGCCGGACATCCGTCGAGCAGCGGCCGAGGATCGCGAGCGCGGCCTTGGTCGGCGCGGGGCTCGGCTCGGCGAACAGCATCTGGCTCAGCACGCGCAGCTCGAAGTGGCGCTGCTTCGCGCGCTCCCAGTCGCCGGCCTTGACGGCGTCCCACATGTCACTCATCGCGCGCGGTGCGATGTTCGACACCACCGAGATCACGCCGCGGGCGCCAACCGCGTAGAGCGGGAACGAGGTGCCGTCGTCGCCCGACAGGATCGTCAGCCGGTCGCCGACCTTCGCGACGAGCTCGCTGGCTCGCACGAGGTTGCCGGTGGCGTCCTTGATGCCGATCACGTTCGGCAGCTCGGCGAGCCGGACCACGGTGTCGGTCAGCAGATCGCACGCGGTGCGCGAGGGCACGTTGTAGAGAATGATCGGCAGCTTCGTCGACTTCGCGATCGCCTCGAAGTGACGGAACAGACCTTCCTGGCCTGGCCGGTTGTAGTACGGGGTCACGTGCAGCAGCGCATCGGCGCCGGCTTGCTCGGACGCGTGGGTCAGCTCGAGCGCCTCGGTCGTCGCGTTGCCGCCCGCACCTGCGACGACGGGCACGCGGCCACGTACGGCCTTGACGATCGCCGTGATCACGGCGACGTGCTCGTCGACGTCGAGCGTCGCGGATTCGCCGGTCGTGCCGACGGCGACGATGCCGTCGACGCCCTGCTCGATCTGCCAGTCCACGAGCTTCGCGAGCGCGTCGAAGTCGATCTTGCCGTCGCGAAACGGGGTGACCAGCGCGGTGAGACAACCTTCGATCGCGGGAAGCTTCGCCATGACGACCTTTCTTCGACCTCATACATCCAACGTTTGGCTTCGCAAAGCAATTCCGACCCCGCTGGCTCGCTCCATCTCGGGCCCCGCTCGCCAGCGT
>JACCTC010000409.1 GCA_013812655.1 Deltaproteobacteria bacterium
TGCCCGACCGCTGCGTCCTCGATGGCGAGGTCGTGATCGCCACCGACGGCAGGCTCGACTTCGAGGCGCTGCTGCTGCGCATTCATCCGGCCGCGACCCGGGTCAAGATGCTCGCCGAGCAGTCGCCCTCCTCGTTCGTCGCGTGGGACCTGCTCGCGCTCGGCGACGAGGATCTCCGCGCGCTGCCGCAGGCGCAGCGCCGCGAGCGTCTCGAGGCCGCGTTCGCCGACATCAAGCCACCGGTTCACCTGACGCCAGCGACCCGAGATCGCGCGATCGCGGCGGACTGGTTCGAGCGCTTCGAGGGCGCCGGGCTCGATGGCGTGATCGCGAAGCCCGAGTCATTGCCGTACTCCCCGGGCAAGCGCCTGATGATGAAGATCAAGCATCAGCGCACGGCCGACTGCGTCGTCGGCGGCTTCCGCTGGTACAAGGGCGGCAAGGACAAGCTCGTCGGCTCGATGCTGCTCGGCCTCCACGACGCCGCGGGCGTGCTTCATCACACAGGCGTGTGCTCGTCGTTCAAGGCGACAGAACGCGCGAAGATCGCGGAGCTGTTGCGGCCGCTTCGTGACGGCGCGCGTGACGACCATCCGTGGCGTGACTGGGCCGACTGGCAGGATCAGGACACCGAGCGGCGGCTGCCCGGCGCGACGAGCCGGTGGAACCGCGGCAAGGATCTGTCGTGGGAGCCGATCCGGATCGGGCTCGTCTGCGAGGTCTCGTACGATCACATGCAGGGCACGCGGTTCCGGCACGCGACGCACTTCAAGCGCTGGCGTCCCGACAAGCCCGCGAGCGAGTGTCGCTACGATCAGCTCGAGGAGACCCCGGCGATCGAGCTCGCGTCGATCTTCCGCCCCGGCTTCAGCGGCGACTAGAAGCGAAAGCCGCGGGTGACCATCGCCCCGTCGGCAATCGGCACGATCGACAGCTCCGGCTCCTCCTCGTCGTCGCCGCCGCCGAGCGCGAACAGCACGATGCCCACGACGAGCGCCGCACTGCCGGCGCCGAGCGCGATCCGTGCGTTGCGCGTCTGTCGTTTGCCCTGCTTGTCGAGCCGGACCTCGTCGTCCGAGTCCTGCGGCGTCCACTCGCAGGGCCCCGTGGGGTTTGGCTCGCAGAGGCCCTCGCGCTCGGATTGCGTGCTGCGTGCCTTGAGCGCGTACGCGATGCCGACGCCGATCCCGACGACACCTGCCACACCGACGCCGATCCCGACCATCCGCTGCGTTCCACTGCCACCTCCCTCGGCGGCCGGCCCTGGGTCGCTGACAGCTGGCTCGCTTGGCGCGAGGTTCGTCGTGGGCGGAACCGGGTCGACGGGCACCGGCTCGGCGGCCTTCACACACGCATCCATCTCGACGATGTATTCCTCCACCTTGGCGCGATTTGGCGTGGTCGGCGCGGCAGAGAGGAACTGCCGGTAGTAGTCCGCGGCGGCCTTGCAGTCCTTGCCGAAGCGATACGCCTGGGCGGCGTTGAACAGATAGACCGGGTCGGCATCGAGGCCGTAGGCCTCCTTGAAGCGCGCCGCGGCACCGAGATAATCGCCCTCGGTGTAACGCTTCTGGCCCTGCGCATATGCCGCCTCGGCTGCGCTCTTCGATTCGGGCGTCGCGAACGCCGGCGTCCGGGTGGCTGCCACGGTCGCGAGGGCAAGAGCGAACGGGCCGAGAAGCCAGCGGGCGCGGGGCATGCAAAGCCGAGTATAGCTGCGTTCGGATCTCCGCGGTTGTCCAGACGACGGCTGCGCCGTTATCCTGTGGCAGATGCGGGTCCTCGTGACGGTGCTCGGTCTGAGCGGATGCTACGGCCCGGCCGCCGAGCAGTCATGCGCGGTGCGCTGCAGCCCGGTCGCGCTGGCGTGTCCGGCGCATCTGACCTGCGATCGCGGCTTCTGCCGCGCCCCCGGCGGCGAGGCGTGTGGCGCCTTGGATGGCGGGATGGAGCTCGACACCGCGCTCGACGCCGTGCTCGATGCGCCCGTCGATGCCCTACAGCCGCCGAACGTGTGCCCCGCGAGCTACGTCGTGACGGCATCAGGACGCCGGATCCGCCGCAATCCGACACCGCGAATGCGGACTGCGTCGACGACCTGAGCGGCGAGCCGTTCAAGACGCACCTCGTGGTGGTGACATCGGATCAGGAACGCAGCGAGGTGCAAGCACTCGATGCTCCGCTCGTTCCGTGGATCGGGCTCACCGATCGGCGGGTACGCAAAAACTTCGTGTGGGTCACGAAAGAGCCGACGAGCTATCCACCGCTCCCGGAACCTGGCACCGCGAGCCCGTGGGCTCCCAACGAGCCGAGCGCTGTCGCCACCGACAACTGCGCCTACATGAGAACCGCCGACTTCTTCACGAGTGGCGGCTGCACGGTGGCGCGTCCGTCGTTCTGCGAGTGTGACGTCCACGCGGACGACCCGAACCGCTACTGAGCTCACGGCTTCTTGAGCTGACCGGGCTGCATCAGATCGCGATCCGACGACGGCACCGGGTCCGCCGGCGGCTTCAGCCGCACGACCCTCGACGCCGTCTTGTTCTCGCTGATCGTGACCTTGAACGACTGGGTCTCGACGCCCTTCGCGCGGACCTCGACGTTGTGCGTGCCGACGGCAAGCGTGACGTCCGCACCGCTGCGATCACCGTCGACGTAGATCTCCGGGCGGATCGCACCGGAGACCGTGAGTGCGAGCCGACCGACTCGCTTCGCGGGCCGTGGTGGTGGTGGTCGTGACGGGCGAGGCGTCGTCGCCTCGACCTTCGGTCGCTCGATCGGCTTCTCGATCACGGGCTTCGCACCGGGCTCGGTGACCGGCGGCATGACCACCGGCGGCGTGGGAACCGGCGGTGCGGCGACCGGTGGAACGGGCGCCTCGTCGGCCGCCACCACGGGCGTCGCCGGCGTGATGCCGCTGGCCGTCGTGTCGGCCATTGCCCCGGCCTCGGGCTTCGGCTTCGGGTCGAGCGTCAGCACCATGTACGTGACCGCGGTGACGAGCGCGAAGCCGAGCAACGCTGCGACACCGAGCAGCGCCTTGCGCCGGCGCGGCTGCTCCTTGGGGTTCGAGGCGGTCTGCTCGATGGTGACGAGCGGACCCACTGCATGCTGCGGATTGGTCGGGATCGGGCCGTCGCTCGACCCCGACGGTCGCTCGGTCCATACCGGGCTACTCGCCATCCGTCCGACTGGCGTCTTGACGTTCGTTCGCTCGAGCGCGCTCGTTCGCTCGAACACCGTGCTGACGTCGGCGAGCGATGGACGCGCCGTCGGATCCTTGGCGAGCATCCCGACGACGAGCTCGTCGACCTCGGGCGGGACATCCGCGAACGCCGACGGTCGCGGCGGCGGCTCCATCAGGTGCTTCGCGATCATCTCCATCGCGTTGTCGGCGAGGAATGGCGGACGCCCGGTCAGCAGCTCGAACAGGATGCCGCCAAGCGCGTAGACATCGACGCGATGATCGATCGCGTAACCCTTGGCCTGCTCGGGTGCGATGTACTGCGGCGTGCCGACCATCGCGCCGGTCGCGGTGCGCTCGAGGCGACGCTCCTCGCGCGTCAGCTTGGCGATACCGAAGTCGAGCAGCTTGACGTGAGGCACGTCACCGCGCACGTCGACGAGGAACACGTTGTCGGGCTTGAGATCGCGATGGATCACGCCCTGCTCGTGCGCGGCTTCGAGGGCGCGCGCCAGCGGCTTGATGATCTCGCCGATCTCGGTGAGATCGAGGCGCGATCGCGCGACCCGCGCACGCAGCGTCTCGCCCTTGAGCCACTCCATCACGAAGTAGCTGCGGCCGTCGGCGGTCTGGCCGAACGCGAAGACGTCGACGATGTTCGGGTGGCCGATCTGGTTCACCGCGCGCGCTTCATCGACGAAGCGCTCGACGTTGAACGCGGACCGGCAGAGCTCGGCCTTCAGCACCTTGACGGCAGCCTTCTTGCCGATCAGCGGGTGCACCGCGGCGTAGACGACGCCCATCCCGCCCTCGCCGATCTTGCCCTCGACGTGAAACTCACCGAGCGGCGTCCCCGGCGCGAGCACGGCGTCTTCGGCAGCGGGCGTTCCGGGCGCGGGCGTCGCGACCGTCATGCGCGGATCGCGCGCGTCCTCTGCCTGCGACGCGGTCGCCATCTCGGCGCTCTCGCGCTCGCCACTCCGGGACTCGGCATCCCATGAGTCTCGAACGACGGACACCTCGGTCGTGTCGTCCAGATCGACGCGCGCGCGCTTGCGCTTGCTAGGGGGCAGCGGATCCAAGCACCTCGAGTATACGCGTGAACCTCACGGAACGAGCCGGCGCCGGCTGGGTCGTCGCTGTAAGCGTGGGTCGGAGAAGCGCTCACCCGGGCTCGTCGGGGCCAGCACCGAGGCGGGGACCGGAGCCAGCACCAGAGCCGGCACCGGAGCCGGCTCCGGGATCGGCGGGCTCGTCGGCGTACTCCGACCGTGGATCGTAATCGGGCTGCGGTGGCTCGGGCGGCGGACGCTCGGCTTCGGGTACGTCCTTCAGGTTGATGCGCACCCGGTACCAGGCGGTGGCCTTGCCGCGGTTGGTATCGATCAGGACGTGCTCCGGTGCGAGGTGCGCGACGATCTCCGGATGCCGCGCCTTCCAGCGCTCGAGCCCGGCGAGCGCGTCGACTTTCTGCTTGGCCTGCGCGATCACGATCACCGGCAGCTTCGCGCGCTTCGGCCGGGGGGCTGCGCTGCCCTTCGCTCGCGACGGCGCGACCCGTGCCCCTTCGCGTTCGCCCTTCGCGAAGTGCGGCGGCCATGGTGCATCGGCCTGACCGTCGGTCTCCTGCCGATCCGCGAGCGCGAGCAAGGCGTCGAGCGAACCGATCGCGCGATCGATGCCTGCATGGGCGTCGCCCCGCGCGGCGAACATCGCCGGCACCGTTCGCAGCGTGAAGTCGAGCGGGTTGCAGACCAGAAACTCGTCCCACGGCAGCGGCATCGAGACCCGGGCATCCGGGGTCGGCCGGACCGAGTACGCACTCGCGGTCGTGCGATCGCGCGCATTCTGGTTGTAGTCGACGAACACGCCGTGGCGCTCCTCCTTCCACCACTTCGCCGTGGCGATCGTCGGCGCCCGCCGCTCGACTTCGCGCGCGAACGCGAGGGCCGCCCGCCGGACCTCGGTGAACGGCCACCTCGGCTCGATTCGCGCCCATACGTGCGCGCCGCGTGACCCGCTGGTCTTGACCCAGCCGACCAGCCCGACCTCGTCGAGTACCTCGCGTGCGATCCGCGCGACCTCGACGATCTGCGGCCACTGCACGCCGGGCACCGGGTCGAGATCGACACGCAGCTCGTCGGGACGATCCATGTCGTCGGCGCGCACCGCGTGCGGGTTCAGATCGACGCAGCCGAGGTTGACGACGTAGATCAGCTGCGCGACGTCGTTGACGACGATCTCCTCGGCGCTGCGTCCCGACGGAAACGTGAACGTCGCGGTCTCGACCCACTCGGGTCGCTTCTTGTCGGCGCGCTTCTGGTAGAACGGCTCCGCCTCGACGCCGTTGACGTAGCGCTTGAGGATCATCGGCCGGCGCGCGACGCCACGCAGCGCACCATCGGCGACGGCGATGTAGTACTCGACGAGCTCGAGCTTCGTGATCCCGGCCTTCGGGAAGTAGATCTTCCGCGGATTCGACACGCGAACGTGGCGACCTGCCAGCTCGAGCTGCAGTTCCTCGGGCTTCGCCAAGCGCAGATCCTTGCACGATCGGCGACGAGGCCGCATGGTTGCGCGCCATGACGTCGCCGGCATCGGCTTCGGTACTCCGCATGCTGCTGGTGCTGGCCATGCCGATGGTGCTGGCGCGCATGACCCAGTCGGTCATGACGTTCGCCGATGCGCTCATGGTCGAGCACCTCGGCCCGCAGGCGATCGCGGCATCTGCGACCGGCGGCTTCAACGCGTTCCTCGTGATGATCCTGCCGATGGGCTGCGTGTTCATCGTCCAGAGCTTCGTGTCCCAGCTCGTCGGTCGCGGCGAGCTCGACGCCACGCGCCGCTATGCCTGGTATGGCCTGATCATCGCGGGCGTCGCCGGGGGTGTCGCGCTCGCGCTGATCCCGCTCATCGATCCGCTGCTCGGGCTCGCCGAATTCTCGCCCGAGGTCCGCGCCTTGATGTCGGACTACATGATGATCCGGCTGTTCTCGGTCGCCGCGGTCGTCGGCGTCGAGGCGCTCGGCAACTGGTACGGCGGGTTCGGCAACACCTGGATGGCGTTGATCGCGAGCCTCGTCTCGATGTGCTGCGATCTGTTCCTCAACTGGGTGCTGATCTACGGGAACCTCGGCGCGCCCGAGATGGGCGTCAACGGCGCTGCGCTGTCGTCGTCGATCGGCAGCGTGATCGGGCTCCTCTTCCTCGCGGTCGCGTTCTGGCGCCGCTGGGGTACCGCGATCAACGGGGCCCGCCCCGCGCGCACGAAGACGCGGCTGACGCGACGGGAGCTGTCGCGCGTCGTCAGGTTTGGGCTCCCGAACGGCCTCAACTGGTTCATGGACTTCGCGGCGTTCCAGCTGTTCGTCAACGTCGTGGTCGCGGCGCTCGGCGACCACACGCTCGCGGCGCTCAACGTCGTCATCGCGATCAACTCGGTCTCGTTCATGCCCGCGTTCGGCCTCGCGTCGGCGGGCGCGATCCTCGCCGGCCAGGCTATCGGCCGCGGCGACAAGGACGCGGTGTGGCCGGTCGTCAAGACCACGCTGCTCGTCGCCGCGACGTGGATGGGCCTGATCGGGTCGCTCTACTTCGTCGCACCCGAGCCGCTGCTCCAGCTCTTCGACAGCAAGGACCGCTCGCCGGACTTCGTGGCCGTCGGCGTCACGATGCTGATGATCAGCGCGGCCTGGCAGCTGTTCGACGCGATCGGCATCACGCTCTCGGAGACGCTGCGCGCCGCCGGCGACACGACGTGGACGGCCACCGCGCGGATGATCCTCGCGTGGTTCGTCTTCGTGCCGTCGGGCTACCTCGTCGTGAACCACGCCGACGGCGGCCCGATCGGCGCGATGCTCTGCCTGATCGGCTACCTCGCGCTGCTCGCCGCCGCCTTCATCTACCGCTTCCGGTCCAATGCGTGGCGGCGCATCGAGCTGATCGAGCCGCAGCTCGTGTAGCAGCGGCGGCCTCGTCGTCGCGAATCGGGTCGGCGGCTGCTACCATGCCCGAGTGGATCGCTCGAACTGGCCAACCCGCAGGACGCGGCGGCACGCGCTGCCGGAGCACGAGCTCGTGCCGGGCACGCCCGGAGAGCGCATGAACATGGTCTGGCAGCTCACTCGAGATGCGTGGGCATTTGGTGGCCTCGATGATGAACCCGCATTTCAGCGAGATACTGTCCGAATTATCCGCCGCCGGCGTTGAGTACATCGTCGTCGGGGCGTTCGCGGTGGCTGCGCACGGTAATCCGCGGGCCACCGGCGACATCGACATCTGGGTACGCCCGACGCGAGAGAATGCGGCGCGAGTGCTCTCGGCCCTGCGCGCGTTCGGTGCGCCGCTCTTCGATCTCTCGATCGACGACCTCGTCGACGAGCAGACGGTGTTCCAGATCGGCGTGGCGCCGGTGCGCATCGACATCCTGACTGGCATCGATGGCGTCAGCTTCGACCAGGCCTGGCCCCGCCGCGTGATCGCGGATCTCGGGACGTCGCGCCAGCCCGTGCTGAGCCTCGTCGACCTCGCCGCCAACAAGCGCGCCGCGGGCCGCCCCAAAGATCTGGTCGACCTTGCATGGATCGAGCTTCAGCTGAAGCCTGGCGGCTGACCCGAGATCACGGGCCTGTCGGCCAGTCCACGAAGCTAGCCTTTGGGCTTTCGTCGCTGCGCCGGTAAGAACTCACGCAACTCGAGCGCAATGCGGTCGACATGCGCCCCATGTCTGAAGAACATCAGTCCATGAAGTCACGAGGGCGGGCAGTTGACACCATCACGATCTTGCTCGCGAGCCTCGGTCTCGCGGCAGCCTGCACGAAGCCGAATCCGACCTCCTGCAAGGACAACTTTTGCTCCGACCCATCGCTCCCATTCTGCGATGCGGACGGCAGCATCAGCGGAGAGCCCGGCACGTGCATCGCCGTGGCGTGTACCGCTGGTCAGTTCGAGACCTGTCGCGACGATCGCGCGGTCGTCTGCAACGCCACCGGCGATGACTACGACGTCGTGCAATGCGAGAACGGATGCAGCCTCGAGGAGGCTGGCTGCAGAGCCTGCCCTGTGGGGATGGAGACGTGCACGCCGACGACGCACATCGTTCCGAAGTATTTGCCCGACGTTTGCGATCAAGCTGCGACGGAAGCCAGCCTCACTGTATCGAGCTCCACAGAGATCGATACCAGCGTCGATGCGCAATGTACCGGAGGCATCGTCGCGCAGTCCTCGGGCCCAGCGATCTGCCTGCTGCGTCACGGCTCGATCACCGTGACCCAGACGGGAATCCTGAAGACCAAAGGAACCCGCGCACTCGCACTCGTGGCTGACGATGCGATGACCATCGCAGGCACGCTCGATCTGAGTGCGGACACGTTTATCCATGGGCCGGCAGGGGGCACGGTGTTTTCGCCATTTGTTCAACATCCGACCGGTAATGGCGGTGCGGGCTTTCGTAGTCCAGGCGGCGCCGGTGGCACGACGACAGTCGATGGCGGCGCTGCCAATGGTGGCAGCATAGCGATAGATCCTGCGGAGCTCGAGATGCTGGTCGGTGGCGCTCGGGGAGCCGGGCTTGCGGCCGGCGGCGGAGCGGGTGGCGCAGCGACGCTTATTTCGTGTCGGGGCACCGTATCGATCCTTGGAATCGTGGATGCGAATGGGGGTGGAGGTGCTGGGGGCCATACCGATCTCGCCGGAACCGGCGTGAATGCTGCCGCTGGGGGCGGAACGGGCGGCTATGTCGTTCTGCAAGGCCGGGCGATCACGATCACCGGTGAGCTGTATGCGAATGGCGGCGGCGGCGGCGGCGGGTTCAGTACTGGCGGCGGCACGTTCGGTTCGGTCGGGGCGGACGGGCAGCGGTCGACCGCGACGCCAGCCGATGGTGGTATCGGTGTCAACGGAGCGGGGGCTGGTGGCGCTGGCGGCATCGCAAACATCGCGCCCGGCGTAGGAAAGAAATCGTCCACGGCAGGTGCAGGTGCTGGTGGTGGCAGCGTCGGATTCTTGCAGACGTACACGCCACCAGGAGTGCAGCCGCTGATCACGCCATCAGCCGCCTCGCCAAGCTTTCAAGCGAATAGAAACATTTCCCTTAGATAGGGAATTGTTCAGCGCTTCACAGCAATGCAGCGCTGAACCGCGGTAGTTCGATCCTCGAAAGCTACTTCGCGCCGAACGCGCCGCTGACGCCGAGCGAGGCCACGAAGGCCTGCACGCCATAGCGACCCTTGAACGCCGGCCGGTACATCTCGTCCGAGGTGTCGCGCTCGCCGGGCGTGACCCACAACAGGCCGAGGTGCACGCCGTAGTCACCGAACTGCTTGCTCGCACCGAGGGTGACATTCTTGCGATCGATGTCGGGCAGGCGTGCCGTCAGCGTCGTGGTCGGGATCGGCGTCGGGTCATAGATGAACCCGGCGCGGACCGAGGCCTGGTGCTGCGCGAGGCGGTACTCGACACCGAGGCGCCACGTCACCGTGTTCTTGTAGTCCTGCGGCGAGCTGGTGACGGCGCCATCGGGGAGGTTGATCGTGAGATCGCCGTCCTTGAAGGCCTGCTTCCAGTTGATCCACACCGCGTTGAGCTCGAACTCGAGCGCGCGGATCGGCGAGTACGCGACGCCGCCGGCAACCGACTGCGGCAACGTGATCTCCGCCTGGATGTCACCGTCTGCGGGGAGCTGCTCGCGGAACTCGGGCGCGATGTCGAAGTCACCCTTGCCCTCGAACTCGAGCTTCACCGGGCTGCGATAGGTCACACCGAGCTTGAGACCCTCGACGGCCTCGGGGTGATACATCACGCCGACGCGAGCACCGAAGCCGACCGCGTCGCCGCCGAGGTGCGCGTTGCCCTGGACGTCGCCGAACGAGATCGTCTGCTCGAGCTCGATCGTCGCCGGAACGATGTCGATGCCGGCCCCGACCGAGAGGCCGGGAACCTGCTCGTGCAGGTTGAGCCCGACCGACGGGGTGATGAAGTACGTCTTCAGGGTCTGATCCTGGATGACGTCCGACTGCGTGTGGTTATCGGGCCACGACACCGCGAGGCCGAACGGAAAGTGCAGCCCGAGGCCGACGGCGACCATGTCGTGAAGCCGCGACGTCAGGTAGACGTTCGGGACCAGCGACATGCCGGAGTCGGTGGTGGTCTTCGGGGTCGAGTCGTTCTCGTAGGAACCCTCGGCGAAGTAGAACGACGTGCCGAGCGCGACCTGGGTGCCCTCGTTGATCGCAATGCCGCCAGGGTTGAACACGATCGACGACGGCTCGGTGTTGCTCGCGGCGGTTGCGCCGCCACGGCCGGTGACGCGAGCGTCATGCTCGTTGATGTTGAATGCGTTCGCGGACGCCGAGCCGGCGAGTGCGCCGAGGCTCAGAGCCGTGAAGAGAGTGGTGCGTAGGGTCTTCATGAAAGCCTCGAGAAGCTAGCGGTTGAGGACGAGGTAGGTGATCGCATCGGTCTGGATGCGGATCGTGCCCAGCAGGCCAGCCGTGCCGGTTGCCGGTCGCAGCAAGGACGAGTGCGTGAACGCGTTGCCGGGGAAGCCGGTCCCAGCGTTCGCCGGCAGGTCGGGGTACTTCACGAACTTGTTCGTCATCGGCATCGAGGTGATCGCGGCAGATGGAGGCGGGGTCCCACTGAGCGCCGGGTCGGCCATCAGCGGCATCGTCAGGCCGCCGAGCAGCGCCTGGCGATCGGTCGCGAGGTTTGGCACGACGGTGTCACCGACGACCTCCTGGATCAGAAAGCGCTTGGTCCCGGCGAGCCGGCGCATGAAGTTGGCCGGATCGGCTGGGTCGAGAACCCAACGAGCGATCGCCGAGAACTGGCGGTAGCCCGGCTGGGTCTTCCACTCGTCGCCGACGCAGAGGCCGGTGTCATCGGTCGGATCCGCGGGCGTGCCCTTGGTGTCGTACTTCGGGCCCATCAGGATGCCGGCGTCGATCAATCCGTCGATAACCGAGCACTTGATCGCGAGCGTCTGGGTGTTCTCGATGATGTCGACCCAGCCCGCGCCGGGGACGTTGAGCGTGGCGGCCTTGAGCTCGGGCGTCGTCGCCGTGGCGACCGTGCCCATGATCCCGCCGAGCGAGATGCCGAGGTAGACCATCTTGGCAGGGTCGACGACCAGCGTGCCGCACATCGTCGTGCCGCATGTCTTGAGCGAGCTCGCGAGGCTCTGGAGGTCGAGCACGCTCTGGCGGATGTTGTCGCGGGTCGCGGCGAGGTTCGTCGACAGGAACGGCGCGAAGCACTGCGGCGCGACGGTGACTGGCAAGCCGGTGTCGCAGCCCTTCGCCGCGTCCCGAGAGAGCCGGATCGCGCGGCTATCGTGGGCCACGAAGTCGATCGCCACGGTCTGGAAGCCGTTCGCAGCGAGCTGCGGTGCGATCGCGAAGGCGGACGTCTTCGAGCTGCCGAGGCCGTGACCGAACACGACTGTTGCACAGCCGGCGGCCGGGCACGCCGCGGCGGGCACGAACACGAGGGCGCCGATGCCCTCGACCTTGACCATCGGGGGCTTGACCGGGTCCGCCCACGGACCCGGGACGGGCTTGCACGGCAAGGTGCCGGTACCGACGCCGTTCGCGTCACACGTCGAGCCGAGCGGGTTCGGGGTCTCGACCTGGTACTGCTTGGAGATCAGCGCGCCCGCGAGCACATCACCGACGGCCTGGCAGCCAACCGCGCCGCACGTCTGCGTGCCGGCAAAGAAGGCCGCTTCGCAGCCAGCCTGCGTCGAGCAGGTCAACCCCTGACCGAGAGCGAGCTTGAGGAAGCACTGCGTGTTGTTCGACTCCGGTAATGCAGTTCCAGGGGTCGTCGAGCCGGTCGTGCAGACCAGGAAGGGATAGTTCGTGCGCGCGGCAGCTGCTGCCGTGATCGAGACGGGGTTACCCGCGCCGGTCGGGCCGCGGAGCGGCGGCGTTGTCGACACCTGCGAGGCGGGCGTGCCGGCGACCGTCTGGTCGAGCGCGTCCTGCACGGTCTGCGTCGTGAACTCCCATGCGAGGAGGATCTCGCCGCGGACGTGCTCCTTCGCACTGAGGAACGCCAGCGCGGTCGCGTGCGCCTTCCACAGCAGGTCGAGGCCGCGCAGCGATGCGAGGCCCGCGTCGGTCGACGGATCGAGCGGCGTCCGCTCGGAGACGAGGTTGCCGTTGTCGTCGAACGTGACCGGGGACTCGGCCTGGCGGACGAGCGCCCAGGTCGACGAGGCGCGATAGTCCTCGCCGTCGGTCGACTTGATGCCGGCCTTGAGCGCGACCACGTAGGTCGAGCGCTGATCGAGCGGCGCGAGCGGGACGATGGTCACCGAGGCGACCGGCCCGGGGTTCATGCAGTCGGCGTCGTAGCGGATGCTCGTGCCGGGGAGCACGACGACCGGGATCGGGTTCGCGGCGCTCGGATCGACAGCGACGCCATCAGCGGAGCGCTTGTAGAGCAGCACCTTGTCGGCAGCCGACGCCATGTCGATCGGCGCGGTGAGGGTGACGGACATCGCCGTCTGGTACGTGCCGAAGCCGTCGAGCTTGTTGAGCACGCCCTCGCGCAACGCCTTCGCGGTCGCGGTCTCGTTGCACGATGCCGGGAGGTTGACCTTCCCGGTCGTGCGATCGAGCAGAAGGTTATTCGGGAACGGGATGATCTTGTTTCCGGGATCGAACTCGACCAGCGGTCCGCCGGTCTCGTCTGCATCCGTCTGGATATCGGGGCAGCCACTCGCCGTCAGGGCGAGGAAGCAAGCAAGCCACTTCTTCATGTCGTTCTCCTCTAAGCGCGGATTTCGTGGCGGAGTATAGGCACGCCCTGCACGGCTTCGCGAGGCTCGTCTCCCCGTTCCGCCTGCGACCACGTGCGACGCGATCTCGACGCCGCGCGGCTCGTAGTGCAGCCCACAGGGATTTCGTCGCCGCCGGACTGGTGGATCACACCGCCGTCCGTGATCCCATCGACATTTCCGGCGCGACTCAGGTCTCGGGGTCGACGCCGGGCTCGTTCGGATCGGCGAGCTTGGCCGCGGCCGCATCGCGGTCCTTGCGGAAGTCGGCGAGCACGTCGTTGATCTCGGCACCGAACAGCAGGGCCATGTTCGACAGCCAGAGCCAGGTCAAGAAGATGATCGCGCCGCCCAGCGTTCCGTAGGTGGTCTCGTAGCGATCGAAATGGCTGAGGTAGAGCCCGAACAGCAAGCTGACACCGAGCCACAAGGTGA
>JACCTC010000419.1 GCA_013812655.1 Deltaproteobacteria bacterium
TCGTTGCACCGCTCGATGTCGCGCAGTTCTTTCCGGTGTTCGGCTCCGGGCCGCGGTCCGCACCGGTGTTCTTTCAGATCGCGGTGCCGGTCGCGCTGCCGGTACCGACCTGGCGCGAGAGCGCTGCGATGCCCGCCCGGCGCGTCTCGCGGCTGCCGTGGATCGCGGTGTCGCTGGCGTGCGCGATGGCCGGCGTGATCGTCGCGCTCGCGTCGCTCTAACCCCAGAGCTCGGCTGTGTTGATCCGGCGTAGGCGTAAGCGTCGGCGTGCATCGGCGTCGGCATCGGCGTGCGTCGGCGTCGGCGGCTCATCCGATCATCTTCGTCAGCATCGAGACGATGCGGACCCGCAACACGTGGCCGTCGGAGATTCGTCGATCATCGATCCCGACGACCTGCATGGCGTCGAGGACTGCGGCGCACTCGAGTGCAGAACCGCGCGCCATCACCAGAAACCTGCGTTCGTCCTTGCCGAACCGCCCCGTACCCTCGGCGATATTGAGATGGATCGAGAGTGCTGCCCTGCGAAGCTGACTCGCCATCTCGCCATCGCCGAGCGTGGCGAGGGCGTACCCGAGCGGAAGAAACGCGACCGCGCACCTGGGCGCAGGACGAGCACGTCGCGCAGGAGGGCGACCGTCACCATCCCGCGCGCGACGACGTCGAGCACCCGGTCGGTCGATGCGTCTGGTGGTAGTGCGAGCGCTTCCTGGTAAGCGCGATAGCCGGCGAGCGGTGAGGGCAGTGAAGGCGGCGCGGGCTCGCGACGTCTCTGCCGAGCAGGCTCTGGTGCTTCAGGTGATCAGGCGGGTTTCACGCGCGAGCGAGCTGGCGGCCTGCTCCGCCGCCAACGGCTGCGAGAAGTAGAAGCCCTGGACGTGATCGCACTCGAGCTTGCGGAGCCACTCGAGCTGCTCCGCCGTCTCGACGCCCTCGGCGGTGACGTCCATGCCGAGGTGATGCGCGAGGGTGATGATCGAGCGAATGATCTCGGGCCGCTCGTCCGAGACACCGATGCGCTGGACGAAGGAGCGATCGACCTTCAGCGTGGTCACCGGAAGGTCGTGTAGCCGGCTCAGGCTGGAGTAGCCGGTGCCGAAATCGTCGAGGCAGAGCTGGACGCCCTGGGCGCGCAGGGTCGCGAGTAGCTGATCGGTCGTGCCGCCGCCGCTGATCATCGCGCTCTCGGTGATCTCGAGCTTGAGTCGCGCAGGTGCGACCGCGGTCTCCGCAAGGAGCGTTGCGACGTCCCTCGCGAGCTCGGTGTGCAGCTGCTGCGCGGACACGTTCACGTTCATCGTGAGGTCAGGTCGTTTCCATGCCGCGAGCTGCTTGCACGCCGTCTGCAGCACCCACCGGCCGATCGGCCGGATCAGCCCGGTCTCCTCGGCGATCGGGACGAACACCGAGGGCATCACGATTCCACGCTCGGGATGCCGCCAGCGCAGCAGCGCCTCGAACGCACTCGTACGCCCGTCGCGCATCGCGAAGATCGGCTGATAGGCGAGGAACAGCTCGTCGCGCTCGACCGCGCGCGAGAGGTCCGCCTCGAGGTGAACCTGCTCGACCACCGAGGTGTGCATCTCCTGATCGAACACCTGGCTGCGCGCGCGGCCGGCCTCCTTCGCGCGGTACATCGCCGCGTCGGCATCCCGGAGTAGCTCCGCCGGGCGCTCGTAGCGGTCGGTCATCATCGCGATGCCGATGCTTGCCGACGTGAACACCTCCTTGCCCTCGATCGTGAACGACCGGGTCAGACAGGTCTGGATGCGATCCGCGAGCCGGGTCACGTCGCGCAGCGCATCGACGCCATCGACGAGGATGGCGAACTCGTCGCCGCCGAGCCGGGAGGCGGTGTCGACCTCGCGCAGACAGCTCAGTAACCGCCCCGCGGTCTCGCTCAGCAGCGTGTCGCCGGCGAGGTGGCCGAGGCTGTCGTTGATGACCTTGAAGCGATCGAGGTCGAGCAGGATCACCGCGAAGCCCGGCAGCGCGCGCCGCCGCGATCGCGCGAATGCCCGGGTCAGGTGCTCGAGGAACAGCGCGCGGTTCGCGAGGCCGGTGAGGTTGTCGTGATAGGCCTGATCGATCAGCCGCTGCTCGACGAGCTTGCGCTCGCGGATCTCGTGCTCGAGCGCGGCGTTCGCGGCGGCCAGCTCCGCCGTGCGCTCGGTGACGCGCCGCTCGAGATCGGCGTGTGCAGCCTCGAGCGCGAGCTCGTTCTGGCGCAGCGTGACGAACACCGAGACCTTCGATCGCAGCGCGGCGGGATCGAACGGCTTGAGGATGTAGTCGACCGCGCCAGAGGCGTAGCTCTGCAGCCGGTTCGTGTCCTCCGGATAGGCACTGAGGAAGATGATCGGGATGTGCCGCGACCGTTCGCGCTGGCGGAGGATCGCGCTCGTCTCGAAGCCATCCATGCCGGGCATCTGGACATCCATCAAAATCACCGCGAACTGGGTCTCGAGGACCGCCCGCAGGGCCTCGTCTCCGGAGGTCGCGCGGACGATCACCTGATCGAGCGGTTCGAGGCTGGCCTCCAGTGCCAGCAGATTCTCCGGCCGGTCGTCGACGACCAGGATGCTGACGCGTGGCAACGGCTGCATGCACCCCGATCCTCGTCGAGGTTGAAGCGGACCGGGTGTTACGAACGGTCGCCTCACGTCGAGGTCATGCACGTGTCTCATATGCGCACGGTGACCTGTCGGTGCGCGCCCTACGGTGGCGTCACGGCTTGATCGCGATCGCACCCGCGACCCAGTAGTCATCGTACGCACCGACAACGGTCCACGCCATCGTCACCGTGGCAGCACCCGGGGCGGTGCTGCCAGCGCCGATCATCACCGGCGCGTTCTCGTTCCATCGCGGCTGCTGACCAGCCGCTGGCGACAAGGTGCTGTAGTCGCCGCTCCACATCACGACGCCGAGCACGAGCTCGTCGGTCGCGCTTGTCACCACGACCGTCGGGTCACCCGAGGTGCCGCGCATCATGCTCGGTGCACCGAGTGGTGCGATCGGATCGGCTCCGGTGAATGACATGATCCCGGCGACCACGGAGCTGCTCGCGTTGGAGAGCTCGATCGTGACGTCCGCGGTTCCAGTGGGCGGATCGACCAGGCTCCACAGCTCGATCCGGCCGTCCATCTGACTTGCGTCGAGAAAACCGACTCGCGTGAGCGCGCCGCCGCCATAGGTCAAGCTGGTGGCCGTTGTCGTGGAGTAGCTCGTCGACAGCGCGACGATCAGGAGCCGGCCGGTGAAGTCTCCGATCGTGTGACTCGCGCGAGTGCTCGCGATGTATGCGAGCCGCGCGCCGCTATAGCTCTCGAAGGCGACACCTGGCGGCTGGATCGCGGCATCGGCAGCATCGACGGCGACACCAGCGTCGGCGCGCGGCTCGATCCCGAAGATGCGGTCGCAGCCCGTGACCAGCGCGAGGCAGAACAACACCGACGAGCACCGCACCCCCGCATTGTATGCCGATGTTCCGCCGCGGCCGCGACGTGATCCGCGTTGCACTGCAACCGCGCGCGCTCCTCGGTGTCTGGTCGCGGTGGCATCGCCGCCGTCGTCACTGCATGCTCGAGGGATGCGTCGGGTCGGGGTCGCTGCCGCGTGCGTGCTGATGGCCGGCACCGCCGTCGCCGACGTGCCGCGCAGCCAGCGCCAGCTCGACGTCGGCATCCATGAAGGCGTTCCGTGGCCGATCATCAACGCGCCGATCGATGGTCCGTTGCCGCCGGAGCCAACGAGCAACGAGCGTCCGCCTGCCGCGACGCCCGCCGGCCGACGCGTGCTCGCGGTGATCGGCGACATCCGCGCCACGCTACGTGACACCAGATATCAGGCGGCCACCGCGGTGCGAGTCGCCGAAGGCAGCTATCGCTGGGACTGCTCGGGCATGGCCACCTGGATCCTGCGGCGGGCGGCGCCGGTCGCGTGGAAGGCGCTCGCGAGCAGCCGCCCGGTGGCACGCGACTTCGTGACCGCGATCGAGCGTGCGCCGACCCAGCGGCCGCGATCGGGATGGCAACGGATCTCGCGCCTCGACGACGTGCTACCGGGCGATGTCTTCGCGTGGCGTCGGCCGCGCGGGCTCCCGAGCAAGAACACCGGGCACGTCGGCTTTGTCGTCGAGCGACCGTTACCGGTCCCGGGGCTGCCGGGCGGCTGGGCGGTGCGCATCGTCGATTCGACGTCCTCGTATCACCAGGCGGACGACCGCGCGCGTGGCGGGGGTGGCGGCTTTGGTACTGGCACGCTCGTGTTCCTCGTCGATGGGGACGGTCGCGCGACGAGCTACGGCTGGTCGGGGACGCAGAGCGAGTGGTACATCGTGACGCCGATCGTGTTCGGTCGCGTCGCGCGGTGACGTGAGCCATGGGCCTGGGCACGATGGCGAATGCGGTGTGTCCGAGCTGGAACTGACGTGCGACGGCTCGCTTGTGATCGCGGGTGTCGTAAGGTGCAGGTGCATGGGATTGCTAGGCGTCGCGAGTGTGTTGTTCGACGGGCTGAAGTCATTGTCCGACGGGATCGGGTTGATCCGTGGAGCCGTGCAGCTGCCCGAGACACAACGCCAGCTCGCCGGGACCCGCCTGCATGGGGCGATCGACGAGATCGCGAAGAGCTTCGAGGTGATCGAGTCACAGCTCGTGAGCCTGCTCGGTGCCGACCTGCGCTCGCCTGCCGGGCGGAGTGCGCTCGTCGAGCTCGAGGGTGGCAGCGCGCTCGTCAAGCTCGCGACCATGCGCGGCCACTGCGGCGTCATCCACAAGATCTGGGAGGAAGATCTGAGCGGCGTTTTTCAGAAGATCACGCCAAACGACTTCGCGGCGATCGAGCAGGCCTTCCGCTCGCTCGACAACCTTGACGGCGTGATGCTCAAGGCCTCGCAGGTGCTCGCCGATGGGCTCGCGAGCGAAGCGGAGGCGATCCTCGATCTCGTCGACAACGGTCAGATCGCGACCGCGCAGCACCGCCTCCTACAAGTCAGGGCAGAAGTCCGGGACCTGCGGCGGTTCGTCAACAACTCGCTGGCGGAGATGGTCGAGCTGCGGTTCGTGCTGCGAGCGCGTACGTAACGCCTCGCCGAGGTTGCGACCTCGATGATGCAGTGCGATCGCCCTGCCCCAGCGGCGACGGCGAAGTCATCGGAAACAGTGGCAATGGAGTTGGCCACATGCTTGCTGATGGGCAGCGCATGCGCGCCGCTGTAGTCGCCGTGATCCTCGCTGGTTGCACTGTCGGAGACGATCCGATCGAGGTCTCGGTCGACGAGCCGTTTCCGGCGGAGCTAGCCGCCGGGGATGTGATCCGCGCCGGCGACGTTGCGGTCGAGGTGCCCGCCGCCGGCGAGACCGTGACGATCACCGTCGACGACGAGCATGGCGACAGCTTCGAGCTCGCGATCGCGAATGCCCACGATGGCATCGTCACGATCGTCACGACTGCGCCCGACGACGAGCCGCTCGTGATCGCCGCGGGGTCGCCCGCGCCGTGCCAGGACGGCGCCTTCAAGCTCGCGGGACATCGGTGGACGACGGAGTATCGGTGGAAGTTTCAGGCCGGCAGTACGCCGGGCGCGAACAGCAGGGACAACGTCGAGACCGGCCTCGTGCGCGCGGCCAACGCGATCACGGGTTCGCGCAACAGCTGCGGCTTCGCCGATCTGGTCTCCGCGACGCACCAGTATCTCGGCCGGACGACGAGCGCGCCCAACATCAAGGGCGGCACGACCTCGGTGAGCTGCGGCGCGCGTGACAGCGTCAACACGGTCGGCTTCGGCGCGCTGCCTTCGACCTACCTCGGCGTCGCGTGCAGCTGGAGTGACGGCAACGGCGTCGCCCTCGAGGGCGACGTCAAGCTCAGCACGCGTCACGCGTGGTACGCGCTCGGAGTCCCCTCCGGTTGCACCAAGCGCTTCGGGATCCAGCCCGTCGGCGCTCACGAATTCGGCCACATCTTCGGCCTCGGTCACGTGTCCGAGTCGAACCATCCGAACCTGACGATGAGCACCGCGACCGCGCCGTGCACCAACGCGGGTCTCTCGCTGGGCCTCGGCGACGTGCGCGCGCTGCGGCAGCTGTATTAGCTAACGCGACCGGAACCCCGGTGCGAGGCTTGTGGGGCCTGTTAGGATGGGTCCATGGGAGCGGGCACCAGCATGCGCGATGTCATCGTCCTGCACGCCAGCGGGCCTGCGGACGCTGATCTGGTCCAGGCGCTGCGCGGGTGTGGGGCATCGGTGCGATTCGCCACGACGGCTCAGAAGGTCGTGGCCGTGGCCCGGGAGCAGATGCCCGAGGTCGTGGTGATCGAGCTGGGGCCGGATGACGCGTTGCTGGCCGAGCTGGCTGCGGGGTTGCCACCGACGGTGCGGCTGATCGTGATTGGCGATCCGCGATCGATGGTGCAGGGCGGCGCTACGCCGGATTGCGTGATGTTCTCGCATCCCGACGAGTCGGTGGTGTGCGACTTGCTGCGGCCGGGGATGCCAGCGAATGCGGATCTGTTGTTGCGCGAGCTGCTGACGCTGACGGTGTTCGGCGTGAGCTTGCCGGAGACGCTGCAGGAGATGGCGGCCCGGCTGGCGCGCGCGTTCGACGCGGACGATTGCGTCATCGTGTTGTCCGAGGAGGCGACGTGTTACACGGCGCGCGGCGTGTCCGAGGAGGTGCTCGCGGATCTCGAGCCACTCTGCGAGACGGTGTGTCAGTTTGCGACGACGGTGATCGCGCCGCCGCGCCCGGATCGCCCGTATCAGGCGTTCCTCGGGGTGCCGCTGGGGCACGACAACGCGCCGCCGATTGCACTCGTGCTGCTGTGTCGCGAGCAGCCGGTACCGTTCGCGCGCGAGGCGCTCGGCTACCTGCGTGCGCTGGCGACGCGGCTGTCTGCGGATCTGTCGTGGCGCATCGTTCACGAGCGCCTGCTTGCAGATCGCGACAAGCTACGCGAGCTGTCGCGTATCGATCCGGTGCTCGGCGTCGCGAACCGCACGGCGCTGCAAGAGGAGCTGTCGCGGCGGGTGGCGGCCTCGGAGCGACGCGGCGAGCCGTTCAGTGTGGCGGTGGTCGACGTCGATGGCTTGCGCCTGATCAACGAGCGGCACGGGTATCCGGCCGGCGACTCGGTGCTCACGCACATCGCGCAGGTTGCACGTCTCGAGGCGCGGGCCCAGGACATCGTCGCGCGGTACGCGGGCGACTCGATCGCGATCGTGATGCCCGGCGCGGCCGCCGAGGAAGCGACCGAGATCCTGACCCGCATCCTGAGCGCCGTCGACGCGACACCCGTCCTCCACGAGAAGGCGACCATCAACCTCACCGTCTCGGCGGGTATCGCAGAGGTGGACTACGAAGACGACACCGGCGAGGCCGCACTCGGCCGGGCGATGGCGGCACGCGAACGCGCGCGCCTGCATGGCGAGGTGATCGCGCTGGCGAGCGACGATGTCGTGGATGCGGCACCGCAGCCCGACTTCCAGATCGGCAACACGCTCGGTGGCGTCTACCAGCTGCGCCACGAGATCAGTCGCGGCGCGTTCGGCGTCGTGTATCGCGCCGAGGATCTCGCGCTCGGTCGCCAGGTCGCGCTCAAGCTGCTGCGGCCCGATCTCGCGCGCGACACCGTGTTCGTCGAGAACTTCCGCCACGAGGCCGCGACGCTCGCGCGCATCCGCCATCCCAACCTCGTGCAGGTCTATGCGTTCGGCGTCGACGGCGCGAATGTCTACTTCGCGATGGAGCTCGTCGAGGGCCAAGGCCTCGATCAGCGCATCCACTCGGCACGCCAGCGCCGGCGTCACATGCCGATCCCCGAGGTCCTCAGCATCATCGATCAGGTCAGCGATGCGCTCGAGGCGGTGCACCGCGCGGGCATGCTGCATCGCGACGTCAAACCGGAGAACGTACTCTTCGATCGCATCCACCGCCGCTGCGTGCTCGTCGACGTCGGCATCGCGGTCCGCCGTGGCGAGAAGAACCCCGCTGGCACGCCCGGCTTCACGGCGCCCGAGGTGTTCGGCTCGGGTCGCGAGGCTCCCGCGACCGACGTCTACAGCCTCGGCGCGCTCGCGTACATGCTGCTGACGCTGCAGGCGCCATTCGGCGACGCGAGCCCGATCGAGGTGCTCGAGCTCCAGGCAGCGAATCGCCCGCGTCCGCTCACCGAGATTCGCCGCGACCTGTCCGAGGACGTCGACGCGGTCCTGCTGCCAACGCTCGATCCCGATCCCGCGAAGCGGCCGCAGAGTGCGCGCGAGCTCGCGAAGGCGCTCACGTCCGCACTCCAGGACGCGACGCCACGCCGCACGATGGAGCGGCCGACCGCCGAGGTGATCGAGGTCCGCCGCCCGATCACCGTGCACAACTCGTCCGCGCGCGGTGCGCTGCAGGCGGTGCCGAACACGCGTGGCGTGCTGTTTCGCGCGGTCTACGAGGTGCTCGGCGCGCGCCGCGGCGCCGCGTGGGTCGCGGACGTCTCGCGCAGGTATCCCGAGCTCGCCCTCGCGCTCGCACCGCAGAGCTCGGCGCTGGCCTGGCACCCGACGAGCGCCTTCATCTCGGTGCTCGAGTCACTCGGCGCCAGCGAGCGCGAGTGCTCCACGATCGCGATGCAGCTCGGGCGAACCACGGTCGACGCGAGCTTCGACCAGTTCTACGGCGCCGACCTCTCGGCGGCGAGTCCGGCGCAGGTGCTGCGCTCCGCGGATCTGTTCTGGCGCTGCTACCACACCTGGGGCACGGCGTCGGTCAACGTCGTCGATACCGACGCCGAGGTCACGGTGACCGATGGCATCGCCAACGCGATCCTGTGCGCGTCGACGGCCGGCATCCTGGCCGGCGTGGTCGGGCGCTCCGGCGGCCTCGCCGTCGAGCTCAACCACGACACCTGTCTCGCGAAGGGCGCGGACCACTGCATGTTCCGGCTGACCTGGCGGATGAACACCGAGGTCGACCCCGGCAACATCGCCAACGTCCGGTTCAAGGCCTGATCAGCGGCTGATCAGCGGCCGTCGAAGGCTCGCTCGCCGACGCGACACGACGAGCGCGAGGCCGACCAGCAGCAGCGTGCCGCCCGCGCCCGCGTCGCTGGTGCTGCACCCACCCGCGTCGTCGGGCGCGCCGTCGACCGGTGCGACGCGCACGGCATCGAACGCGATCCCGATCTTCGCGGTCGCGATGTACTTCTCTCCGGTGTTGTCTCCGAGCGTGACCGAGAACGGCTCGCCGGCGATGAACTCGAACGTGCCGAGGCCGCGAAAGCCCGTCGTCGCCGACTGATCGATCACCACGTCGGTCTTGCCCGCGGCGTGCGTGACGACGTACTTCGCCTGCCGGGTCTGCGCGAGGTCACCGCCGTCGGTGTAGACCTCGACGCGATAGCGACCATCTGCCTCGAAGCGAAGCTCCCAGGTGCCCTGGTTGTCGGGCGCCGCGTCGTCGGTCGCGTAGGTGTAGAGACAGGCGCCATCCATCCCGCGATCGCCCTGGTACCAGGATGTCTCGGTGCCGGTCCTCGTGAAGCAGACATCCGTCTCTTCGATCGTGCGCCCGGCCACCGGGATCGCACCACACGCCGGCGGCGGCTCGCCCGAGGTCTGCCAGAACTCCGGCCCGAACTCGTCGCGCAGCTTGTTCGTGCCGTTGCGGTACTTGTTGATCTGCGTCGTGCAGCCCTTGCAGCCGTTGTAGCGCCACGCCACGAAGTACAGCCACGCCTCGTACTTGGCGTCGCCGTCCGCGATCCTGATCGAGTTCATCCACGCGAGCGCCTCGGCCCGCGTGTTCACGCCCTCGACCGACTCGACGGCTCGTGTGAGCAGAAACGGAATCACCGCGTTGACGTTGCCCTGGAGCGTCACGATGTCCGGTCCATACGTCGCGATCGTCTGGGAGAACGTCCCGGAGTCGAACTGGAACATCCCGAGCCCGCCCTGCTGGAGCGAGCACGCGCCATCGGAGGCGCCGGCGATCACCGGACCGTTGCCGCACGATGACGAATTCGGACCCTTGCAGGCCCACGTCGCCTCCGACCAGCAGTGCGCGAAGTTGGTCTCGACCTCGCCGATGCCCGCGAGGAGCGCCGCGTTGGTCATGCCGGCGGCGGCCGCGGTGTCGCGGATCAGCTCGGCGCGTGACCGACGCTGGGCCGACGTCAGGAACACCGGGCCGGGATCGATCCGCACGCCAATCCGGTCCAGCCCAGGGGTCTCGATGGCCTCGGCACGAGCCGGGACAGCGACGGCGAGCGAGGCCGTGACCGCGATCCAGACGAGGCTTCTCATGACCGCACCTACTTCATGGATCGTGCCCGCTCCGATCGCCCTGACACGTCATGATTTCGGTGATTTCGCGTCACGAGTGCCACCTCGCGCGAGCACCGCAACCAGTGCTGTGCACTCGCGTGCAAGCAACCACCTTTCCTCACGCCGATCGGACCTCGCCGGCGCGCCGGATCGCGTGCCACAGTTGATCATGTGGCGCTGGCTCCGGACGCTGGCCTTCCGCCCCCCGACGTCGCCGCCGGCGCTGCGGTCGATCGTCCCGCCCGGCGGCGGTGATCCCTATCGCGTCGCGCCGGAACGCGAGGTCGAGGACCGCGCGAGCGAGCCACGCAGCCTTGGCGAGGTGCTCGCCGCGCTGCATGCCGCAGGGCTTCGCGTGCGGCCGCGACGTCGCGGCTTCGTGATCACGGGTCGCGGGTCGCGTGCGCTGCCGGTGCGGGTGCGCGACGCCTCTAGGATCGTCCCCGAGGAGCTCGTGTGCGGTTCCGAGGCTCCCGAGCTGCTGCTCGATCTCGCCCTCGCGCTCGTGCCACTGTTCGGGCCGCTGCTCGTCGACGTCCGCTTCGCAGGCGCGATCATCGTCGACGGTCTCCGCGATCGGGCATCGCTTGGCGAGGAGGCGGCGCAGCGCATCCAGCAGTTCGGCCGTCGTCTCGCGACCCGCTCGCCGTTCTCGTTCGCGGTGCTGATCGATCTCGCGCAACGCATGCGCCAGCAGCGCTGACCGTCACGGCCGCGAGGCAGCGACCGTTGCGGCCACGGTATCAGACAGGGCGCCGACGTCGTGATCGCCGTACAGCGCGTCGAGGATGGCATCGGCACGCTGCTTGACCCGCACGCGATGCCCGGCGACCTCGTCGGTGGTCCGCACGACGCCGAGGAGGGGGCAGCGATCGAGCCAGTGCAGATCGAAGAGCCCGGTGTCGACCGCCTTGCCGATCATCGCGAGACAGGTCGTGGCGTCGCCGGCATAGCCAGCGACCTCGGCGACGAGCTGGGCCACGAACGCGCGACGCCGGCGCGGCCACTCCGTGCTCTCGAGCACGCGACCGACAAGCACCTCGCGCGATGCATCCCAGGCTCCGTCGGCGAACACCGCGAGCAACGCGTCGACAAACGGGGTATCGAAGCCGTCACGGGTCTCGAGGCGCATCGCCGCGATCGCGTCGCGATCACCGCGCCATGCCGCGAACCGCAAGCGCAGCGGCAACGAGCGAACCGGGCGCGCGAAGTTCTGGCGCGCTAGCTCCGCCATCACCTCGTCGTGATCGGCCCACCGTTCCTCGAGGGCGAATGCGCGCGCGATGTCCCAGCGGATCGCGATCAAGCTCGGCGCGATCGCGATCGCTTCCTCGAGGCGGGCCAGCGCGGGCTCGAGGAACCCGGCCTCGAGGAGCATGCGGCCGAGCGATTCGTGCGCCTCGGCAACGTGCGGTGAGCACGCGATCGCGACGCGATAGTGACCGGCCGCGACACGCGCCTCGCCGATGTTGAGCTCGAGGTGGCCGGCGGCGAGGTGCGCCTCTGCCAGCCGCGGCCCGGCGGCGAGCGCGGCGTTGACGAGATCACGACTGGCCGCGAGCAGCTCGGCGCTGGTCGCCGGCGAGAAGAAAGCACGGCGCACCTGCAGGATCGCGAGGCTCGCCGCGATCCGCGGATCGCCTGGCAGCAGCTCGTTCGCACGCTCGAGCTTCGCGATCGCATCACCGATGTACGCGACGTCGCGCTGGCCGAGGTGGCGCGCATGGAGCAGCAGGTCGAGTGCCTCGGTCGAAGCCGCCGTGCTCGGCGGGTGTTCGCTCACCAAGCACTTCACGATCGCCGTGGTCGCGGCCTCGGCGGCCTCGCCGATCTGCGCGACGGCGAGCGGCAGCCGCAGGGTCAGGACCTCGCCGCCGCCCGGCGTGGACACCGCGATCGTCAGCACGTCGGTGGCGACCAGCTCCACGGTCGTCATCTTCGGATCGGCGTTGGCTCCGGCACGCGGCAGCACGCGGAGCCGCGGCAGGCGTGCGAGCCGGCGCAGCAGCTGTTCGTGCACCGCCTCGGCGAGATAGAGCCGCGCGTCAGCCCCTTCCGCACGCGGTGAGAGCACGATCAGCGTGCGGATCTCGCCGGGATCGACGGGCACGTCATCCGCCGCGGTCTCGAGCTTCGCGACGTTTGCCCACGGCGCGAGCCGCGCACGCAGCGCGACCGCCGACGCGATCCGCGAACCGACATCGCGTGCCGCCGCCGCCGCGATCGTCTCGACGAGCTGCGGATCGAGGTCGGAGCTCGGCGGCACCACGAGGCGCTTGATCTCCTGCTTGGCATTCAAGATCTGCGTGGTCTCGCCGCTGAACGCGGGGCCTCCGGTCAGCATCTCGTAGAGCAAGAGGCCGACCGCGTACACATCGGTGGCGGGGGTCGGCGGCTCGCCGCGCGCTTGCTCGGGCGCCATGTACGCGGGCGTTCCCGACACGTCACCGTCGTCGCCGCCCACGCGCATCGTGATGCGCGCCGACGCGATGCCAAAATCCGCGAGCACGACGCGACCCGAGCTCGTGATCAAAACGTTGTCTGGCTTGATGTCGCGATGGATGACATCGACGGCGTGCGCCGCGGCGAGTGCCTCGCAGACCGCGCACGCGATCGTCGTTGCCTCGGCGACCGACAACCGCCGGTGGCGCGCGATCCGGCGGGTGAGCGACTCGCCTTCGATCAGCTCCATCGTGCAGAACATCACGCCATCGGCATCGCCGAGCTCGAACGTGCGCGCGACGTTCGGATGGGTGACCCGACGCGCCAGCTTCACCTCGCTGCGAAACCGCTCGACGATCGCGGTGTCGCCGGCGAGGTCGCTGCGGATCACCTTGAGCGCGACCAGCTCGTCGAGCTCGCGATCACGTGCACGGTACACGGCGCCCATGCCACCCGCACCGATCAGCGCGAGGATGTCGTAGCGGTTCGCGAGGAGCCGACCGACGAGCGCGACATCCTGACCAGCGACCATCACCGAGCTACAGGCAGGAAGATGCGCACCGTCGTGCCCCGTCGGGGCTCGGACTCGAGGAGCACCGCACCGCCGTGGCTCTTGATCGTGCTGTAGATCATCGCGAGCCCGAGCCCGCTGCCCTTGCCCTCGCCCTTCGTCGTGAAGAACGGCTCGAACGCGCGTTCGATCACGGAGGGCTCCATGCCGATGCCACTGTCGCGCACGGCGAGCTCGACGTATGTCCCCTCGACCTGCAGATGGTGCTGCTTCGCCACCGTGCGGTCGAGCTCGAGCGTTCGCACATGGATGTCGATCGTACCGCCATCCGGCATCGCATCACGCGCGTTCACGAACACGTTGAGCAGGACCTGCTGGAGCTCGCCGCGCGAGCCGCGCACCTGAACCTCGGTGCTGCCCGCGATCTGCATCGTCACGTTCGCCGGCAACATCCGCCGTGCCATCGCGAGGGCGTCGGTCAGCACGGCGTCGAGCCTCACCGGCTCGAGCGCCTCGGGCTGGGTGCGGCCGATCCGCAGCAGCCGCTGGATCAGCCCCGATGCTGACTCCGCGGCGCGCGTCATGTCCGCGAGGACGGCATGTGCATCGGAGCGGTCGCCGCCGTGCAGCTCCTCGAGGGTGTCGATGCCGACGAGGATCACCTGCAGCGTGTTGTTGAAGTCATGGGCGAGCCCCTTCACGAGCGCGCCCATCGCGTCGAGCTTCTGCAGCTGGCGCAGGCGTTCCTCGAGCTCGTCGTGCCGCGAGAACACCAGGATCGTGCTGCCGATCTGGACGCGATCACCAAACCTCAGGGCGAACGGCTCGCGTAGCGGCGCGCCATTGACGAGGGTGCCGTTGACACTGCCGAGATCCTCGATCCAGTGGCTGCCGCTGGACGACCAGATGCGCGCGTGCTTGCGCGAGACGTCGGTGGCTCGCAGGGCGAGATCGGCCTTGCCGCGGCCGATGATCATCGACCGGGCCTCGAGCGCAAAGGTCTTCCCGAGATCATCCCCGGCGACGCACAGCAGCTGGAGACCGGTTGCGACGGGATTGGTCTCCTCGCGATCCTCGACCGCCAGCGGGATGGCAAACACGTCGGTGCGCTCTCCCTCGTCACCGCTGAATGACATCGACTTCGTCATGTTACGCGATGAAGCGCGCCAGTTGATGTTCCGCTGAGACTCCTGGCGAGGTCCTCACACTCACCTTTGGTTACGTGAAGCGCCCCACACGAATTCGCTCCCCTTCGACGACATAGGGGCCGCCGGTCGTCCCGACGACCGAGAAGCTGGCGTCCGCGGCCTCGAAGCCAAGCCGGCTGCCATCGCGACTGACCAGCAGGCACCTGCCGTCGTCGCGCCGCAGCAGCGCATCGTCGCCGCAGGTGTTCTCCAGCTCGAGATCACTGCCGACCTCGAGGGACCACGCCTGCTCGCGGATGATCCAGAGCTCCGCCCCGGTCTTGAGGTAGACGGTGCCGCCCGCGCCGACGCTGACATCGGGGTTCTCGACGGCGAAT
Organism: Deltaproteobacteria bacterium; assembly: GCA_013812655.1. Lineage (GTDB taxonomy): Bacteria > Myxococcota_A > Polyangia > Haliangiales > Haliangiaceae > JABFXX01. Next base: position 14,791 of record JACCTC010000419.1, read on the forward strand.
GTGGTCACCTCGCGGCCGTCGCGATCGAGCAGGTCGGCGCGGATGTCGTCGTAGAACAGGATGCCGGCCGTGGTGACCACGCCGTAGCTCGCTCCTGTCGTGGTGCGATGCCACGTCCACACGACCTGGCCCGCCGGATCGCGTGCGGTGACCGCGCCACCGACGGCGTCGATCACGATCCGGTCGCCGACAAACCAGTGCGAACGCGCCGGCAAGCTCTGCTCGCGCTCGAGGGCCCTGCCGCGCCGGACCCAGCGCTCGATCGTGGCGTCGTTGGCGTTGCCGCTCGGACCTTTCGCGCTCGCCCAGAATGCGGACTCGTCGGTCGGCGTGACGTGGCGCTCGCCGGTGATGCCGGTGCTGAACGCGGCGGTGCGAAACTGTGCGTCGAACAGTGTGAGCGCCTGGACGTGCCCGTCGTCGTCGACGAGGTTCGAGACGATCCAGCCCTCCGCGAAGCGGCGCGGTGGTGGCATCCAGTGGCCGTCGCCCGCGAACCGTCGCGGCAGCTCGACGTGCGGCGTGCCATCGGGACGGTGAAGCTGGATGGCACGATCGAGACCGCTGACGAGTGGCACGAACAGCCACCAGCCGTCGTCGAGCGCGGTGACCGCGTGCTGCGTGGGCGTCGGCGGCGCGGCGGTCGCGGCGCCCGCGGCGTCGAGGATCAGCACGGCGTCGCCACCGGGTGTCGGGATCGCGAGCGCCAGCGCGTCTCGCCGCTTCGTCTGCTCGTCGCGCCGGCAAGCGAGCCAGCGCGGCACACCGGACAGCGGCAGCTGGACGAGGCCGTTCGCATCGAGCCGCAGCAGCTCGGCGCGGCCGGCGGGGAGCAGCACGAGTGAGCTGCCGACCTCGTACGATTCGTCGAGCTCGTAACCGGGGAGCCGCAGATCGATCGCGAACGCGAGCTCTCGTGGAGGCGCCTGCGCCGCTGCGCGTGCATCCTGCGCGAGGAGCCTTGCCGCGGCCGCCCACGTGGCACGCGCCGGGACCGCGAGTAACGCGCGTGCGCGGACCGCGTCGGTCGCGCCGGGCGTCAGCACGCGAAAGATCCCGGCGAGCGCGCTCGGCGTTCCCCACATCGGGCCGACCGGCACGTTCGCGGTGACGACGACCCGCGCGATCGCATCGAGATCCTGCGCGAGGAACGCGCGTGCCGCGAGCGCTCGATCGAGCCGCACGTGGCCGACGTACTGGTACTTGTTGTCCCCGAGGTCGGTCGATGCCCAGAACCATTCGCCGCAGCGCCGGCACCGCAGCCAGGTCTCCCGGTCGTAGCCGCCGATCATCTCGAGGTCCGCAACGAACGATTCGCCGTCGCGTTCACGGAGGGGATGCGGCACCGCGCAGCTCATTGCCCATGCTTACCGCAGTTCGGTTCCCAGCTTTGCCGGTGCTTGCGCGAGCAGGTCGCGGTTCGCGACCCATGATCAGGATGTGCTCCTTCCACTCCTGCTCGTCCCGCCCGCGATCGCCGGACTCGCGTACCTGTTCCTGTACGGCGGGATCGAGGGTCCGATCGACTGGGCGATGGATACCGCGACCCATGGCTCGCGCGATCACCGCCGTATCGCGCTGACGTTCGACGACGGTCCGGATCCGCAGCGCACGCCGGCCTTGCTCGACGCGCTCGCCGAGCTCGACGTCCGCGCGACGTTCTTCCTCGTCGGCGGTGCCGTCGATGCACACCCCGAGCTCGCGGCCCGGATCGCTCGTGAGGGCCACGAGATCGGCAACCACACGTACACCCATCGCTACCTGCCGCTCGCGCGGTCGCGCCGCGTTGCCGAGGAGCTGGCGACCACCGATGCCGCGATCGAACGCGCGACCGGCGCGGTGCCGGCCCTTGCGCGGCCGCCCTACGGCGGACGCTCGACGCGCAACGTCCGGGTGTTCGAGCGCCACGCGAAGCGGCTCGTGCTGTGGGACGTCAACAGCAACGACTGGCGCGGGGCCGCCGCGGAGACCGTCGCCGCGCGCGTCCTCGAGCGCACCCGGCCGGGCAGCATCATCTTGCTGCACGAGGCGCGCGACGGCGGTGAGGTCACCATCGACGCGGTCCGGCTGCTCGTGCCAGCACTCCGCGCCCGGGGCTTCGAGCTGACAACCGCCGGCCGCACACTCGAGTCCAGAGCCGGGACCTGAACAAGATCAGCCACCTGGCGATGCCCGTCACAACGCGCGACGGCCGCATCTACCACGGTGATGAGAACGATCCTCGGTTCGAGCCTCCTCCAGTTCACCCGGGATGGTCGCCACCTGGTGCTCGCCGAGCCCGACGCGCTGGTGATCGAGGCCGTCGATGGCACACCACGCCGGCGCGTCGAGCTGTCCGCGATCCAGTCGATCGCGGCGTTCACCGATCAGGTGTGGGTCGCGACGCGGGCTGGCACGCTGGTGCGGCTCACGCTCGACGGCCGGACTATCGGCGAGCACGCGTTGCAAGGAGACGTAGCTGCCACGCTGATTCCGACGACGGTCGGTGCGCCGGCGGCGATGTGGACCACGAGTCAGCCGACGATCATCGTCGACGATCTCGGCGCGCTCGCGTTTCTCGACGTCGACGCCGATGCCGTCGTGCCGGTCGCGGGTCGTCGCTACGTCCGCGCGGTCGGCGCGCGCGTCACCCTGCCAACCGGCGCGATCTGCACGCTGGTGAATGGCGCGCGGATCGCGAGCGCGTGCGTACTGTTCGACGGGACGTCCCTGCTCGCGCTCGCGGATCACCAGGGCCGGCGGACCGCGATGCTGATCGCGCTGTCGAGTGGCCGCATCCAGCAGACCCTGATGTTGCCCTCCGAGCCGCTCGCGATCGCTGCGCGGCGTGGGCTCGCCGTGCTCCGCCAGGCTCCCGACCGCCTCGAGCTGATCGATCTGCGGTTCGGACGGTCGCTCGGCGTGGTGGTCGTCGACGCCGACGTCGACGACGTCGCGATCGATCCCGACGGCACCCAGCTCGCGATCCGGTTGCCCGGCGGCGCGGTCGAGCTCGCGTCGATCGGCGAGCGCATGGCGGCCACCGTCCGCGCCGGGATCGCGGTACACGGCGACGCGGACGACAGCGGCCCGGTCGAGCCGGTCGCGCCACCGGTGGCGGTCGCGTGCGAAGCCGAGCGCGCGCGTGCGGTCGAGCCCGAGCCCGACGAGCAAGCCGCGCCCGAACCCAGCTTCCGGCCAACCGCAGCGTGGCCCCGTGTGGTCGTCGACTCGCTCGATCCGCGCCCGCCGCGCGCGCGGGTGACCCGGATCGAGGCACTCGACGAGCTCGACCGCGAGATCCGCTCGGTGATGCTGTGGACGCTGCAAGCGATCGCGGGTGCATGGGATTCGCGCCGCCTCGGCTATGGCAACGAGGGTACGCACCCCTACGAGCACGAGGTCGCCGCGCTCGTCGGCATGAATGGCGGATTTGCCACCGACTACCTGGCCGCCGCGCGTAGCGCCCTCGCCGCCCACGAGCGCGAGCTCGCGCTGCACGCCGCGTATCGCGGTTCCGCGATGCCGCTCGCCGAGCTGGCCGACGAGCTCGGGTTGTCGGCGACCGCGATCGACATCTTGCTCGTGATCGCCGCACCGGCGCTCCACGGCGAGGTCGCCCGGATGTACGGCATCCTCGCGAACGACCCCGGGCGCGCGCTCGTCGATCAGCGTCTCGTCGAGCAGATCCTCGAGGGCCGCGTGAACCGCCACGACATCGCCGCCGAGCTTCATCCGCGGTCGCCGCTCGTGCGGCTCGGCATCGTCGAGGCGCGCGCGAGACGACCTGGCCCGTTCGCGGCCCTCGAGATCGATGGCGTGATCCTGGCCCGGCTGCGCGGCGAGCCACCCGAGCTGGGCACCGCGCCGATCGTGCGCGACGCCGACCGCGAGCTCGGCGAGCTCGAGCTCGCACCGGGCGTCTGCGAGCGCGCGATCGA
>JACCTC010000435.1 GCA_013812655.1 Deltaproteobacteria bacterium
CGATGGCCACCAAGCCGGGCCAGCGCCTGTCCCGCGACCAGATCGCCCAGTACGCGGATGTCGCGGCGCGGCTGCGCCACCTCGTGAGCCAGCGGACGCTCGCGAAGTACCGCGCCCAGGCGGCGCAGGGCGCGCATCCTCGCGTCGACGGTGTCCAGCTCGGCGGCGGTGCGGCCCTGGCCGGCCGCGATCCCGCGACGCTGCTCGTCGACGCGCGCGGGCGCTGGCAGTCGGATGGTGCGGACATCCTCGCGCAGGTCGGGCAGCAGCTCCAGGATCTCTACCGCGCGCGCTTCGGTGACGTCCGCGAGGTCGCGGGCCCGGGCGAGCGCATCCCGGTCGACGCGATCCGCTACTGGGAGGACTCGCTCGCCGCCCAGGGCGACGTGATCGACGGCCGCGGCACGCTGCGGACCGAGCACGGTAAGCTCCTGCTCAACATCGCGCCGTCGGACGGCTCGCCGCCGCTGACGCTCGAGATTGGCGGCAAGGTCGTGACCGCGCCCGGCTTCCCGAGCGAGCACATTCCCGGCGGCGTTCGGTACGCGAGCGCCGGCGAGTCGATCCTCGCGATCGAGCACGCGCTGAAGCAGCTCGCGGCGAAGGACGGACCACACAAGGACTACGCGATGAACGCGCTCGCGCGACTCGACCAGATCAAGGGTACGCGCGAGGCCGATCTCGGCCGCGTCGGAGAGGTGCTGCGAGATGCGCCCGCCGATGTGATCGCGGCACTCAAGAAGACCAAAGGGGAGGACGCCGGCTATACGGCTGTCAAAGCGCTCACGGCCATGGACGCACAGCGAGCATGGGACGACCTGGTGAAAGAGGACGCCACCGACGGTCAGCGGCAGTTGTTCTTCAGCAAGGAAACCAACGACGAGACGATCAAGAACACCGCGAAGGCGCGTGACGACGTCAAGCGGACGTGGGTCTTCGCGGGCGCTGGCGGCAACGCCGTCAGTGGCGCCGAGATCGTCCTCCGCAACACGACGAAGGCCGAGGTGACCTTGGTCGCGAAGGACCAGCCCGCCGGGCTCTTCCAGAACGGACAGTTTCGCTCGATGGTCGAAGCGTATGGGGATCCCGGGGTCATCGAACGCGCTCGCGCGGAAGGTTTCGTCCTCGAAGGATCGAAGAGCTCGAAGCGCCTCCACATGGTGGTCGATACCGACCTCAGCATCAAACGACCCGAGATCACGACCGCAGCCGACGGCTCGCAGCGGATCGAGCTCCGTACCGAGAACAAGGACGGCAAACTGGAACCCGTGTACGACACGCAGGCCACGACCAAGACGCCCGTCGTCGGCGACATGTTCGTGAGCGCGCTCGGAAGCCCAGGCCAGCTGCCACCGGAGATCGGCGCGCTTGCGCTCGAAGCGCGCCGAACGTACCGACCCGATCAGCATCCCGTCCGGATCGAGGCCGACTTCGCGACCGACAGTCGGTACCTCGGTTACACGGTGCACATCCGGATCGGCGATACGTATCGAGCCTTCGAGGTCCGCGGTGCGGCCTCGCGTTACTCGTTCGTCCCCGTCGAAGAGTTCAAGCGGATGGGGCCCAATGGGAGGAAAGCCCTCGAGCGCATCGAAGCCGCCGGCAAGCATGACGCTCACTCCAAGAGCGGAAACTTCGACGCGGGATTGGGTCCCACCACGAGCCAGACGGCTCAACAGCACGTCGAGCGCGAGAAGAAGGCGAACAAATGAGATCACCACGAGAGATCTTTGCCGACATCCTGTTGCAGCCGGAGCGAGACGATCTTCGGCACGCGTACGCTGGCGCGATCCAATCCGAAAACCCGGCGTGGTCTCGTTACATCGAGTGCCGCCTCCAACGCACGGCTGTGCCAGGTGTTCCGTACACGTATGGAGATCCGCCCGACGCGCTACACAACGAGCTGACGGCTCCGTTCCGCCAATACGCGGACACGATCCGCTGCGACTTCGATCGAGGGTTCATCGACACGATCTACGTCGAACCCCAAGTGTTCATCGAGCACGGCGAGACGCTGATGAGCTTGGCCCCTATCACAATGGTGGTGTTCTTTGTCGGCGCACCGGAGTCACTTCCCGAAGGGCTGTGGCGGGACTACCTTCCCGCACTAACTCAGTGCCCGGCGCTCGCCCGCGTGCGTCAGCTCGAGTTCCGTGGCGCACCTTCCCTCGACTTCGTCGCGATGCAGCAACTCGCCCAGTCGCCGTATCTGGGCAACCTGATCACGATGGCCCACGGGGCCAACTTCCCCTGGGTTTCATCCTGTATGTGGGAGATGGACAACGAAGTCGACGAGATCAAGATGTGGGAGCTCCTCCTCGAGAGCCCTGTGTTTCGACGAGTGACGGAGTGGGGCCTTCGGGATTCCGAATACCCTCGCTCGTTCGCCGCCCAAGCGGACCGGCTCGTCACGCGGCGCCAGCTCGGCGACCGCCGGTGGCGACAACCATACGGCACCTCGGGCTTGAGGACGTACTACGAGCCGATGTCCGAGGAGAGCCGCGCGCTCGAGCAGAAGTATGGATACATCCCGGCGCTCCACGCCGGAAACTGGAACGCGACGGTGCTCGAGGTCTTGCGAGGCGAGAAGCCGGATTTTTCGGCGGGCGCAGAGGCCACGGAAGCGATGTATGCGGTGCCGCCGCCGGATGATCACATCGATACGGGTTGGTGAAAGGAGACCATGATGAGCACGACGATTGCGATCGCAGGCTCGGCGGACGAGCCGAGGACAGCGGACCACGCGCGCTGGCAGTTGCTGCGCGTGTGGCACCTCGAGGCCATGGAGTGCGTGATCGATAACCCGATGCTCGTGAGCTTCACGCGAACGAGCTACGTGAGCGCGCCGGCGTCGTGGTGTCAGCTCGCGCAACCCCAACTGGTCGCGCGGATCGAGCAGCTGCTCGGGGCGCACTATCGAGTTCGCGCCGAGACGCTGCGGACGCCGGAGGTCGACGAGCGCATGATGCCGTTCGCGTTCGACTTCGAGTGGGTCGGCGCAGGCGATCAACCCGCCAACCCCGGTGCTCGCGCGGATCCGTGGCTGTTGCCGTGCACGAGCGCGAATGCGCGCCTCGTCGAGCTCGCCTCGCAGGAGCTCGATGCGAAGCTCCAGGCGGCTCGTTGGGGCATCGACTCGCGCTGCTACGCGGACGCCTTCGAGGTCTTCCGGATCGACGATGACGACGCGTGGCACATCATCGACTGGGACGACCGCGCCGCGATGTTCGCGGCCCGATACCGAGGGGAAGGCCGAGCATGATGGCCTACAGGGAGTCCGCGGACACCTCGGAGCTCGCGGCGTTCGCGAACCACATCTCGATCGCCGAGACCTTGCTGAACGTCAACCTCGAGCTGCTCGAGCAACTGGGGTTGCAAGAGGAGGCCGAGCTGCGCCGGGCGTATCTCCAGAGCTGGGGCGATCTGTGGGAGCAACTGGATCAAGCACGCGCGATCGTGGTCCGGCTCGCGCGCGACGTCTCCGCGTATCAGGTCGCGCGCGCGCGAGCGGGTGATCCGTACCTCGTCGCCGCCGGCATGATCCGGATCAACGAGGCGATGCGCGAAGCGACGGTGACCGCGATCGCTACCCTTCGCGCGTGCGTGCCGGAGGTGGTGGTGCCGTCGACCGTGAAGCCGATGGCGAGGGAGCCTGGTGGCGCTCGACCTGCCGTCAGCTCGCGGCCGAGCCGTCTGTTCGGGCCGCGCGCCGCCTACTTCCTCGGCATGCTGATCCTCGTGCTCGTGCGCTGCTGCCTCTACATGGACTGACGCACCGAGCGATCTGTTCGGGTGTGTCAGCGCATGCGGTGAGCCGGCTCCGAGGCTTGATAGGTGACGAGAACGAGCCGCGGACGCGAAGCGGCCGTCCGGTCGCGAAAGCGATTCGGCCTGCGAAGCACGCAGGGACAGTCGATCCGGAGCGCAGCGGAGGCGAAGCCGATCGGGCGGCGCGACGGCGCGCGGCGCTGGGGACAGCCGGGCTGTCCGGCGCTGGTCCGGACTCCGGACACTCCGGACATCTGGCGACGGCGTTCCGGACACTTGCAGCGGCACAAAGGCCGCAACTGCGATGTGACGTGTCCGATAGGCCCGCGTTCTCGAGGAGGAACCAGAGATGAGCTTTCATGAGAGTCGTACGTCCACGCTCGCGCCAGATGGCCGGCGCGCAGGCATCGTGATGGGGTTGCGGTCGACGCGCGACGCGAAGCAGTTCGCGCTCGCGACGACGACGCGGCGCTGGGTCATCGGCAGCGGCCACAGCTGCGACGTCGTGCTCGAGGATCCGTACGTGTCGACGGTCCACTGCATCCTCGAGCGGCGGCCGGGTGGGGCACTGATCGTGCGTGACAAGGGCTCGCGCAACGGCACGAATGTCGACGGCAACGTCGTCGAAGGCGCGGAGCTGCGCGTCGGCTCGTACCTGACGATCGGCTGCACGACGCTGGTCGCGGTCGCCGGACCGGGGACCAACGAGGAGAGCGCGCTGGCGACGCTGCGTGGCCATGACCCGGTGTTCCGCGCGACGATCGACCACGCGCTGCGGGCGGCGCAGACCGATTGCAACATCCTCGTGATCGGCGAGACCGGGACCGGCAAGGACCTGATCGCGCGCGCGGTCCACGAGGCGTCGCGACGGTCGGCCGGCAAGTTCGTCCCCGTCAACTGCGGCGGCATCCCGCGCGAGCTGATCGGCTCGGAGCTGTTCGGTCACGAGAAGGGTGCGTTCACCGGCGCGCACGCGGAGCGCGATGGCTACTTCGTCGAGGCCCACGGCGGCACGCTGTTCCTCGACGAGATCGGCGAGCTGCCGATCGAGCTGCAACCTCACCTGCTCCGCGCGCTCGAAACGCGCAGGGTCCGGCGAGTCGGCGGCGCGCAGGAGCGGCCGGTCGACGTCCGGATCGTCGCGGCGACGAACCGGCTCGAAGGGCTGGGCTGCGAGTCGTCGCGGCTGCGCCTCGACCTCTACCACCGGCTCGCGACCGTCGTGCTCGCGCTGCCGCCGCTGCGCGAGCGGATGGGCGACCTCGTCGAGCTGGTCGAGCACATGCTGGACGAAGCCGCGCCCGAGCATGGCCGCAAGGTCGTCACCGAGGCGGGCTGGAAGGCGCTCGTGACCGCGCCCTGGCCGGGCAACATCCGCGAGCTCCGTCATGCGATCGCTCGCGCGGTCGCGCTCGGCGGGATGGACCTCGGACCGGCCGACTTCTTCCCCGAGCTGCGGTTCGGCACGCGCACCCCGCTGCTCGGCGTCCAGGGCGATCAGCTGCTGCCGTATCAGGCAATGATGCGCGGCGCGATGGAGCAGGCGCTCGCCACGCACGGCTCGATCCGCGCGGCCGCGAGTCACCTCGGCATGGCGAAGTCGACGTTCGCCGACAAGGCCCGCGCCTGGGGCCTGCTGCCACGCTCGAAGCTGCGGCTGCCGACGGCGAAGCTCGCGAGGTGACCGGACCGAAGCGTCAACCATCGCGGCCGAGCTCTCCGGACCCAGCTCCCGACGCCAAATCGGGGGCCGACCCTTCGGTGCTAGGATCGCCAGGGATGAAGGTGACGCTGCAGCTACCGCGCCGAGCGAGCTACGCAGACTACCTCGCTGTCGAAGACCTCAGCGCGCATCGCCACGAGCTCATCGAGGGCGTGATCGTCGCGATGGCCGGCGGCTCCGACGAACACAACGCGATCGCGGGCAAGATCGCGATGCTGTTCGGCATGCGCACGAGTGGCGCGTGTCGCTACTACACGCCGGATCAGCGGTTCTGGATCGCGTCGAGCTTTCGTGGCCGGTACAGCGACGGCTCGATCATTTGCGGCAAGCCCGAGCATCCGCCGCACGACCCGCAGGCCACCACGAATCCGGCGGTCGTGGTCGAGGTGTTGTCCCCGAGCAGCGAGGGTGACGACGATGGCGACAAGCGACGAGACTTCCAGGCGTGCCCGTCGCTGCAGGCCTACGTCCTGACCTGCCAGGACGAGCGGCGGGTGATGGTCTACCGGCGGTCCGAGACCGGCGACTGGCTGGCCGAGGCCGACATCTACCGCGATGACGACTCATTCCGGCTGCCGATGCTCGACGCGGACATCGCGGTGGCGGCGATCTACGACGGCATCCTCGACGCACATGGCGCATCGCTGCTGCGCTGAACGCAACAGCGGTGCTTCACACCGGTCGATGCGCGGCCGGCACGCAGCTCAGGCCTTCAGCGCGGCGGCGCGCTGGCGCAGCACGTACTGCAGGATGCCGCCGTGGATCACGTACTCGACCTCCTGCGGGCTGTCGATGCGGGCGATCACGGTGAACTTCTTCTCGGAGCCCGGTGACGACGCGCGCACGGTCAGCTGCTTCTTCGGGGACACGCCCTCGGCGATGCCCTCGATCGTGATCAGCTCCTGACCCGTCAGGCCATGGGTGTTGACGTCCTCGCCGGGGAGGAACACCAGCGGCAGCACGCCCATACCGATCAGGTTCGAGCGATGGATGCGCTCGAAGCTCTTCGCGATCACCGCGCGGACGCCGAGCAGCAAGGTGCCCTTCGCAGCCCAGTCGCGCGAGCTGCCCGTGCCGTACTGGTCGCCCGCGAACACCACGAGCGGGACGCAGTCGTCGGCGTACATCACGGCGGCGTCGTAGATCGCCATCTGCTGCGGCTCGCCGCCCATCGTCGGGAAGTACCTGGTGTAGCCGCCCTCGACGCCGGTCAGCATCAGGTTCTTGAGCCGGATGTTCGCGAACGTGCCGCGCACCATGACCTCGTGGTTGCCGCGGCGGGCGCCGTACTGGTTCCAGTCGGCGCGCGGGACGCCGTGGCTCTCGAGGTAGCGCGCCGCCGGGCTGTCCTTCGCGATGTTGCCGGCGGGCGAGATGTGATCTGTGGTCACCGAGTCGCCGAGGATCGCGAGGACGCGGGCGCCGCCGATATCGGTGAGCGGCTTCGGGGTCGGGCCGAGGTCGTCGAAGAAGCTCGGCTTGCGGATGTAGGTCGACATGTCGTCCCACGCGAAGGTGTCGCCGGCGGGAACCTGGAGGTTGCGCCAGTCCGCGTCGCCCTCGAGGACGTGCGCGTAGCGCTGCTCGAACTGCTCGCGGTGGATCGAGCTCCGCATCAGCGCGGCGATCTCGTCGGGCGACGGCCACACGTCCTTGAGATACACGGGCTTGCCGTTGGTGCCGGTCCCGAGCGGCTCGGTGGCGAGATCGATGTTCATCGTGCCGGCGAGCGCGTACGCGACGACGAGCGGCGGCGACGCGAGGTAGTTCGCGCGCACCGACGGGTTCACGCGACCCTCGAAGTTGCGGTTGCCCGAGAGCACCGAGCAGACGACGAGGTTTGCGTCCTTCACCGCGTTGGCGATCTCGTCGTGCAGCGGGCCAGAGTTGCCGATGCAGGTCGTACAGCCGTATCCCGCGAGGTGAAAGCCGAGCGTCTCGAGATCGGCCATCACGCCGGCCTCGCGGAGGTAGTCGGTGACGACCTGGGATCCGGGCGCGAGCGAGGTCTTGACCCACGGCTTCGAGGTCAGGCCGAGCGCCACAGCCTTGCGCGCGAGCAGGCCGGCGGCCATCAGCACCGACGGGTTCGACGTGTTCGTGCAACTCGTGATCGCGGCGATCACGACCGAGCCGTGGCCGAGCGGGAACGTGCCCTTGTCGGTCGTGACGTCCTTGGTGACGGCGAGCTGGCCCGGGGCGATGGCAGGCAGCGTGTTGCCGGTCTCGCTCGACCACGCCTCGATGGCGGCGGTGTCGGCGCCCGCCTTGTTGCCGAGGATGCCGCCGACGGCGCGCCGCCACGACCGGCGTGACTGCGTCAGCGGGACGCGATCCTGCGGGCGCGCGGGGCCGGCGATCGACGGCACGATGCTGCCGAGGTCGAGCGAGAGCGTGTCGGAGAACCGCTGCTTCGCGCTCGGGTCGTGCCAGAGCATGTTCTCCTTGCAGTAGCGCTCGACGAGCTGCACGTGCTCGTCGGGTCGACCGGTGAACCGGAGATACGCGAGGGTCTCGGCATCGACCGGGAAGAAGCCCATCGTCGCGCCGTACTCGGGCGCCATGTTCGCGATCGTCGCGCGATCGGGCAGCGCGAGCGAGCCGATGCCCGGGCCGGTGAACTCGACGAACTTGTCGACGACGCTCTTCTTGCGGAGCATCTCGGTGACCGTGAGCACGAGGTCGGTCGCGGTGGTGCCCGGCGGCAGCTGGCCGGTGAGCTCGACGCCGATGACCTCGGGAATCAGCATCGCCATCGGCTGGCCGAGCATGACGGCCTCGGCCTCGATCCCGCCGACGCCCCAGCCGAACACGCCGAGGCCGTTGATCATCGTGGTGTGCGAGTCGGTGCCGACGAGCGAGTCCGGGAACGCCACCGTGGTGCCGCTCGATGAATCCGTCCACACGACTCGCGCGAGGTACTCGAGGTTGACCTGGTGGCAGATACCGGTGCCGGGCGGCACGACCTTCATGTTCGCGAACGCTTGCTGGCCCCATCGGAGGAACAGGTAGCGCTCGCGGTTGCGCAGGTACTCGAGCTCGACGTTCTTGCGGAACGCGGCGTTCGTGCCGTACTCGTCGACCTGCACCGAGTGATCGATCACGAGGTCGGCGGCGTTCAGCGGGTTGATCGCGTTGCCGGGGAGCCCGAGCTTCACGAACGCGTCGCGCATCGCGGCGAGATCGCAGACCGCGGGGACGCCCGTGAAGTCCTGCATCAACACGCGAGCCGGGCGCAGCTGCACCTCGTAGGCGGTGCGGATCGCGGGGTTCCACTTGGTGACGGCCTCGATGTCCGCGGCGCGGACGGTCTTGCCGTCCTCGTAGCGCAGGAGGTTCTCGAGGAGGATGCGCAGCGAGTAGGGCAGGGTCTCGACATCGCCGACCTTGGCCTTGGCCAGCGCGTCGAGGCGGTAGAGCCCGATCTTGTTGCTGCCGACCGTGATCTGCGCCTTGCTACCGAAGCTGTTCGTCATATGCGTCCTCACGAGAAAGTCGGGGTGAATCTAGCAGGGCGGGTGCCCCGAAGAACCGGCCGTGCCGGCTAGAATCGCGCCGTGCACGCGCTGGTCGTCGAGCCCGCCAAGGTCGAGGCCATCGCGCGCGAGATCGCCGCGGCGCCGCTCGCCGCCTTCGACCTCGAGTTCCTGTCCCAGGACCGGCTCGTGCCGACGCTGTGCCTGATGCAGGTCTCGTGGGTGCCGGCACATCTGGGGTTGGATGCTCCGGGAGTCGCGAGCGTCGCTCCCGAATGGACGCGCGCCGTCGCCACGACGCCGCCGGAGGTCGCGCTGCTCGATCCGATGGCCGTCGATGTCGCGCCGGTCGTGAGGGCACTCGCCGCACACCACTGCGCGGTCGTCCACGCTGGCCGCCAGGACCTCGCGCTGCTCGCGACCCGCTTCGGCATCTCGCTGCCGGGCATCGTCGACACCCAGGTGATGGCCGCGTTCGCCGGCATCGGTGATCAGGTCGGCTTCGCGACCCTCGCGAACGAGCTCCTCGGCACCTCGCTCGGCAAGGAGCTGCAGTGGACCGACTGGGGTCGCCGCCCGCTCTCCGATGCTCAGCTCGCGTACGCCGACGCCGACGTCCGCCACCTCCCTGCGATCTTCGCGCACCTCGCGGCGCAGCTCGGCGAGCGTCTCGCGTGGGCACGCGCCGAGAGCGCGATCGTCGCCGCCGATGCAACCGCCGCAACCCAGGTGACGCCCGAGACCGCGTGGCGCAACGTCGGTGGTCTGCGCGGCCTCGACGCCGACGCGTTCGCCGCGGTGATCGCACTCGCAGCGTGGCGGCAACGCGTCGCCGTCGAGCTCGATCGGCCGCTCGGTCAGGTGCTCAACGACAAGGGCATCGTCGAGCTCGCGCGCCTGCGCCCCGATCGCGAGGATGCGGTCCGCAACAGCAAGGCGGTCTCACCGCTCGCGAAGCAGCGCGCCGGCGAGCTCATCGCCGCGCTCGCCGATGCCAGGCCACACGCGGTCGCCGCGCCGCCCATCTCGCGAGCTCCGAGCCCACGCGCGCAGCGCTGGTCCGAGATGCTGCTCGCGATCGTGCAGATCGTCGCCGACGAGACCGGCGTCGCCCCGCGCCTGCTCGCGACCCGCGGCGATGC
>JACCTC010000438.1 GCA_013812655.1 Deltaproteobacteria bacterium
CGACGCGCGCGTCTCGTTCACCCTGCCGCCGACGCTGCGCGCAGGGGTCGAGACCCAAATCACGCCCGCGCTGCGCGCCGAGGTCGCGCTCGCCGTCGAGCTCTGGTCGATGCACGACGAGATCGCGATCGCGCCCGGCAGCATTCGCATCGAGGACGTCGCCGGTGGTCCGCTCGAGCTTCGGGACGTGACAGTCCCGCGCGACTACAAGACGTCGCTGGCGCCCTCGGTCGGGGTCGAGTGGCACGGGCCGCAGCTGATGCTCGGCGCGGGCTACGCGTACGAGACTGCGGCGGCACCGGCGTCGACCGTCACGGTTCGCACGGTCGACGCCGCGAAGCACCTGTTCGCGATCGGCGGCGGCTACGAAGCGGACGGCTGGCAGATCGGGGCCGCACTCGGCTTCGTCCAACTCGCCGACGTCGACGTCACGGTCGTCGAGGCCGCGGTCCCAGCGCTCTCGCCGCTGCGCGAGACCCCGCTGATCACCGGCGTCAACGCGGGATCGTACGCGTCCTACTACCTCGTCGGCGGGTTGCGGTTCGCGCGCCGCTGGTGAGCACGCCTACACGCGATCGCAAAGAGTGCGATCACGGCGGACAGACCGCTGGCGTTGCGTCGCCGATGACGAGCGCCCTTACCAAAGTTTCGAGGGCCGGCGACGACGCGAGGGAGCTGCATCGGATGACCGATGCGCGAGTCAGATCGGGAGATCAGGCGACGGCGCGAAGGGTCGCGGCGACCTGCGGCGCGAGCGCGCTCTCGATCAGACCGAGTGCGCGATCGGTGCGAGCGACGAGCGCCTCGCTCTGGAGACCCAGGTTCGTGTGCATCTCGGCGGCGTCGAGGCTGCCGAGCAGCACCGACCACGCGAGGTCCGCGATCTCGCGCGCGTTGACCTGGCGATAGATGCCGGCATGGATGCCGTCCGCGACCGTCGCGCCGATGTGGTCCTGGATCCGGCTGATGCCGGAGGACACGGCGGCGACGACCTCCTCGGAGAGCTGCGGCCGGATCGCCGGCTGCGCCATGAGGCGAAGGATGCGCGGACCCTCGGGGTCCTTCTCCGCCCAGCGGACCATGATGCTCCACGTCTCGCGGAGTCGGCGGCCGACCTCGGTCTGCTCGCGGACCTGCACCATCTCGACGTCGAACACCGTGAGGGTGTCTTCGATCAGCGAGACGTAGAGGTCTTCCTTCGAGCGGAAGTAGAGATAGATGGCGCCGACCGACAGCTGGGCAGCGCGCGCGATGAGCTCGATCGATGCGCCGGCATAGCCGCGTTCCGAGAAGACCGAGCGAGCGGCTTCCTGGATCCGCCGGCGGCGAGCCTGGCGTTCCTGCGCTTTACGTTCTTGAGCGTTCGTCATGGAGGCGATGTAGTATTCTTGACGCGCCTGGTCAAGCAGCAAGATGTGGCAGCTGATTACCTCGTAGATTCCTGAGGTTAACATGCGACGTCTCACGTGTAGGTGTTGGCAATCGCTAGCTTTCCAAAGCTGACTCACCATTCGGATCTAACCTGGTTCACTTTGTCGCAGGAAAGATCGCCCCCCCTCAGACCGCGCGCGGGGGCTCGTACGTCCACACGATAATGGTCCCCACCGCGTCCGTTGCTCGTACCTTGTTCGCGCTCGGCACCGCCGGCGCCACGATCGTCGCCGCGCTGCTACTCCATCCGCGTAGCGGGCACCCGCGAAGTGGCCCGACGGCGAACCAGGCGAGCGCATTCGGTGACGACGGCATGCTGATGACCGCGCGGTTGACGTCCACACGGATCCTCGCCGGCGCCCACGACCAGGACCTCGCGGTCACGATCACCGCGCCGCAGGGCCGCGCCGCGCAGCGGCCGCCGCTGTCGCTCGCGGTCGTCATCGATCGCTCGGGTTCGATGTCGGGCGAGCCGCTGCAGAACGCCAAGACTGCGGCCGCCAAGCTCGTCACCCAGCTCGACGCCAGCGACGCGTTCTCGATCGTCACCTACTCGTCGAGCGACGAGACCGTCGCGCCGATGGCGCGCGCGACCGACGCGAACAAGGCCGCGGCGATGGCGGCGATCGCGCAGATCGCCGAGGACGGCGGTACCTGCATCTCGTGCGGCCTCGTACGCGGCGCGAACGAGCTGGCGCGCTCGCCGGTGCTCGGAGGCGTCCACCGCATCATGCTGATCTCCGATGGCCAGGCGAACGAGGGCATCTTCGATCGCGACCAGCTCGCGGAGCTCGCGAGCGAGACCGCGTCGAAGGGCACGTCGATCTCGACCGTCGGTGTCGGCCTGGACTTCGACGAGGTGACGATGACCCGGCTCGCCGATGTCGGCCGCGGCAACTACTACTTCGTCGAGGACACCCGCCACCTCGAAGCGATGTTCGCGCGCGAGCTCGGCGGCCTCGCCGAGACCGTCGCTGCCGACGTCCGGCTCGTGCTGACCGATCGCCCGGGCGTCCGGATCGAGGAGGCCTACGGCTATCCGATGACGCGCGCAGGTGATCACGCGATCGTCCAGATCTCGGATCTGCGCGCCGGCGAGACCCGCAAGGTCGTGCTCCGCGTCCACGTCGCCACCCGGACGCTCGGCACGCTCGACGTCACCGCGCTCGAGCTCGGCTGGCGCCGCGTCAGCGATGGCGCGCAGCGCAAGGCGACCGCGGGTGTCCGCGTCGAGATCGTCGACGACGAGGCGGCGGTCGCTGCGACGATCGATCCGAGCGCGGTCGATGCCGTCGAGCAGGTGCACACCGCGCGCGCGCTCGAGCAGGCAACCCAGGTCTACGAGACGCAGGGCGCCGCCGCGGCGCAGGAAGTCCTCCACAAGCGCGTGCAGGCCGTTCGCCTCAACAAGAACCTCAGCAAGCCAATGCTGCAGCGCCTCGAGGCGGCGACGAGTGCCGCCGATGGTGACTTCGCGGCGGCCCCGTCGGGCGGCGCGGCCGGCAAGAAGGCCTCCAAGGCCTCGCGCGCGAAGGCCTACGAGCTCGTGAAGTAGGTTTGAACCGCGCGGCACGGAGCGGCGGTCCATACGCACGGGCGTGATGTCTCGGATTGGCCGGCCAATCTTCTCCTCCGAAGCCCCAGCGCATGAATCCGAGCGGGCCGGCCACGGCCACGCGACGGGATCAGGGCGACAGGTCGGCGAGGGAGAACTGGAGGTCGCGGCTGATCAGCACCGCGTGATTCGCGGGCACGTCCTCGAAGCCCTCGCGTGGCTCGCCCTCACCGCGCCCACCGTTGCCGGAGACGAGCAGGACACCCCGGAATGCCTCCGGACCGTGCTCGGGCTTGCCGCGGTCATCGGTCAACCAGAGCTTGCGCAGACGCAGTGGCTGGAGCTGGCCGGCAGGGCGGGCGACCACCATCGACCGCCCGTTCGACAGCGCGACAGTCCCGAGCGGGACGCCCGACACGCCGGCCTTCTCGAGCTCGCTGCTGACGAGGCGTAGCGTCGCGGCGAGCGCGCGTCGGGTGGCCTGCGGCGGAAGGTTGGGATCTTCGATCAGCCCCTCGTCGTGGAGCATCGACAGGAAGATATGGAAGAACAGCTCGCCCGGCGTGCGGCCCTTGAGGTTGCGGCGCAGGTACTCGGGGATGTGCTCGAGCAGGCGCGATGTGGCGCCGTCGAGATCCGGCGTGCCGGTCTGCGCGAATAGCCAGCGCCTGAACCGGAATGGCGGCGTGTTGTCGGTGCCGGCAAACTTGGTGTCGCTCGTCGCCTGCGCGATCACGCAGTCGGTGCTCATCTCGAGGAGCGGTCCGGCAAGGTCGACCGGGACCGAGCTGGTCTTCGGCGTCCGCACCAGCAGCACGTCCCCACCCTGGATGTAGCCCATGCCCCAGCGCGTCACCGGCGGCTCGGCGACGAGCGCCGAACGCACGGGTGCCAGCGCGGCCGAGAGCCGCTGCGGTTGGTTGCACATGCAGGCGAAGAGCTTCATTGGAGAGGAGGGAAACCTGGCCAAAGACACGGTCGCTGCACCGCCACGTGGCTGGTGACAGAACGAGGTCTCAGGACGTCAAGGAACACGCGAACACGCCACCGAACCCGACCCGACGAACCTCACTAGTATAGAGGGCCCGTCTGATCGCGCCAATTAGTCTTCGAAGCGACCCACTATCAAGCGCTTGCGAGCACGCGAGTGACTTCCGCAAACACCTGACCCCGGGTCGTCTCGTTGAAAACCTCGTGTTTGAGGCCCGCGAGGTCGTGGTAGGTCGCGCCCCGCATGCTCGACGCGATCGTGCGCGACCGCGTGGGGTCCGCGATCGGATCGGCGCCGCCGACCAGCCAGGTCGTGGGAACTCGGATCCGGCCGGCGTGCGCTGCGACGTAGTCCTGGGCGCTCGCGGCCTCGGTGAACCACCGGGCGGTCGCGATGTCGAGGCAGAGCTTATCGGCGAGGCGCTCCTGCTGCTTGGCCTTGTCGCTCGTCAGGTCCTCGACGCGGAGCGCGTTCGGCTGCGCCAGCTTCGGCGCGACCCGGCTCGCGACGCGCGCGAGCAGCTTCTTGTAGGCCGGCACGCGAAGCCGGAGGGCGAGAAACGGCGACGAGATGATCGCCGCCTTGACGTCGGGCGGGTGGTCGTCGGCGAGCGCGCGCAGCGTGATCAAGCTGCCGTGCGAATGGCCGAGCAGGACGAGCGGGGCGCCCTCGGGGATCAGCGCGCGCGCCGCAGCCTGCATCGCGGCGAGGTCGTCGAGGTATCCGCCAAACCGGTCGATGAAGCCGCGCGTGCCGGGCGACTGGCCGTGGCCGCGGACGTCGTAGGACAGCGCAGCCCAGCCAGCGTCGACGATCACGTGGGCGAGCTCGCGGTAGCGTCCGCAGTGCTCGGCGTAGCCGTGGGTGATGACCACGGCGCCCTTCGGCGTGCCGGTGGGCAAGAACTGCTCGGCGTAGAGCCCGCCGATCGTCGGCGTGGAGGTCGGCGCCAAGGGGCCGGGTAGATCCCGCTCGGTCATAGATGCATGCACTTGTATACGCGTCGCGAGTTCGCCAGGAAATCGCCCTCCGAACTAATCACTGTTAGCACTGGGAGAGGAAACACGACCGCGGCCACCGACGACACACGATGAAAAGAGGAGTGCCATGACGGGATCTGTCCGCACGTTGACGCGTCAGAGCTCGCGCGATAGGGTCCGCGCCGTGGGAGGCAAGCGACTGGGATCACTGATGTTCGCGGCACTCCCGATCATCTGTCTCGGGGGGCTCGGACTCGGCGGTTGCTTCCATGGCGGCCAGTCCGAGCGCGACGTCGCGAAGAGCGCCACGCGCCTCGACCTCGCGAAGGACTTCCTTCGTAAGCACCAGCTCGAGGCGGCGCACACCGAGTCCAACCGGTCGCTCGCGCTGAACCCCACGAACGACGAAGCCTTCGTGATCCGCGGGCTCGTCGCGATCGTCCGCGCGATCGACACCCAGCGCACGCTCGAGATCGAGTCGTGCCTGACCGGCGTCGACGCCGAGGCGACCCAGAAGGATCTCGACGGCTTCCTCAAGAAAGCCGAGGAGGACTTCGCGACGGCGACCAAGCTGAGCCCAACGTACGGCGAGGCGTGGTCGAACCGTGGCGTCGTCGCGACGCTGCTCGAGGATTACCCGGCCGCAGCGCAGTACCTGACCAAGGCCCTCGAGAACCCGATGCGGCTCGAGAGCCCGGGGCTGACGCGAGCCCATCTGGGGTGGGCGCTGTTCCACGAAAAGAAGTACGTCGAGGCAGCGAAGGAGCTGCGGCAAGCGGTGCAGTTCCAGCCCAACATGTGCGTGGCCACATATCGGCTTGCGAGGGTTTACTTCGCACGCGAAGAGTGGGAAAAAGCGGCGGAACTTTTTCAGACGGCGTCCGATGACCCGTCCTGCGGGTCTCAGGAAGCTAGCCTCTTTTTGATGAAGACGCGGATGCAGCAAGGGTTGGTCGAAGATGCTCGTCGCGCCCGCGATGCGTGTCTCAAGATCTCGCGCCGGAGCTGCGTCGCGAACCAGTGTCGTGCGGATGGTGGTGGGCTGGGACCAACTGCCATGAGGCCATAGAACGGGGAGCAACCGAGATTCATGGAGCGGCGACCGGAACACGGCAAGACTGATGCGCAGCACCCCTCGGGGTCACGCGCGTCCACGTCCGGAACGGTTGTCGACACGCGCATGAGCCTCGCGTTGTGGTTGCGTGGCGGTCGCGCCGAGCGCGGCCTGACGCTCGAGGACGTCGCGCGAATCACCAAGATCCAGGTCCGGATCCTCGAGCGTCTCGAGGCGGGCTTCGTCAAGCCGAGCGATGGGCTCCCTGCCGAAGTGTTCGTGCGCGGCTTCGTGCGCAGCTTCGCGAAGTGCTGCGGCATCGACGAGGCCGAGACGCTGCGCCGCTACGAGGCGTGTGCGAATCCAGTCGCCGCGACCGTGTCTCAGCCGATCGCGACCGCAGCGGGCACGACGCCGCCGCCCGTCAGCACGGCACGCGCCCGTGCGGTGGTCGAGGCGATGAGCGATCTCGCGCCACGCGCGAACGAAGCGATGCGCGCACGGCCCTTCGAGATCATCCTGGTCAGCGAACCGACGCCGATCGGGCACGTGGTCGTGTCGGAGCCGTCGGTTGTCGCCGAGGTCGCGCCGGTTGTCGCCGAGGTCGCGCCGGTTGTCGCCGAGATCGCCGCGCCTGTCTCCGCGCCTGTCGCCGCGCCTGTCTCCGCGCCTGTCCTCGCGCCTGGCGTGGCGCCTGGCGTGGCGCCGGTCGAGGTCCTCGTCGCAGCCGCCGAGATCGCCGCGCCGATCGCGACCGCCACTGCATCCGACGTTGCGCTGCTCGCCACCGAGCCGCAGGCCACCAAGAAGAAGCGCAAGAGTCGCGTCGGTAAGGGGCGCGGCAAGCGTCAGGTGTCGGCGCTCGCGAGCGGCACTCCGTTCGAGGCACTGCCGGTCGTTCCCGCCACGACGGCCGAGACCACGACCGAGCCCATCGCGACCGAGGCTGTTGAGACCACGACGCTCGATGTCGCGGCGACCGTCGCGGCGACCGCTGTCGATGCATCCGAGCTCATGGCGCCGCTGCCACCGCCGATCGACATGCTCGATCCGCTGGTCGTGCCCGCCGTCGACGACGAGCCGATCGCGACCGTGACGTGGCAGCCCAAGATGCCGCCGCACGCGACGCAGCCGACAACGACGGCGAGCGTGCCGTGGCGCCGCCCGCTCGGTGCGTCGAGCTCGACCTCGACGTCGCGGGTGATTCCGAGCCTCGTGATCGACGACGCCGATCCCGAGAGCGCCGAGCAGGAGCTCGAGGAGCGGGCCGCTGCGCAGTCCTCGACGCGCCGGTCATTTCTTCCGCCGATCCTCCTCGATCGCGAGGACCGCAGCGCGCGCCAGGGCGGCTTGACCCTCGCGGTCATCATCCTGCTGATCGCGGCGACGCTGACGCTCTCGTACCTGATGCGGCGCCCGAGCTCGAGCGGCGACGGCGTCACGCGCAGCGACGCGACCGATCTTTCGATCGGCTGATCGCGGACGAACCGGTGGCCGACGGCAACCTCGGCGTCGTCCTCCGCACCACGCCGCTTCGCGAGTCGGATCTGCTCGTCGTGCTCTACACCGAGACGCACGGCAAGATCTCGGCAGTCGCGCGCGGTGCGCGGCGCTCGCAGCGACGGTTCGCGGGCGCGCTCTCGCTGCTCGTGCTCGGCCGCTACGAGCTCGGACGCCGGCCGCGCGGCGAGCTGTGGGGGCTCGATGGCGCCGAGGTCGTGCGCGAATGGACGCGGCTGTCGAGTGACGTCGTCGCGGTCGCCCACGCGAGCTACATCGCCGAGCTGGTCGGCGCATTGCTGCCGACCGAGGTTCCCGATCCGCATGCCCTCGAGGTGATCGTCGCGGTGTGGGACAGCCTCGCGGATGCCGGACCGTCGCCCGGCGCGCTGCGTGCCGCGGAGCTCGCGTTGCTCGAGGTCGCGGGGCATCGGCCGGCGATCGACAGCTGCGCGGCTTGCGGCAACCCTGACCTTGCGGTCGGGGCGATCTTCGATCCTGCGCGCGGCGGCGCGATCTGCCGGGGCTGCGCCGCGATCAGTCGAGGCGCCGGCGTCCGGACGCTCGAGCCTGCGACCCAAGCGTACCTGCAGCGCGTCCTCGCGCTCGATAACCCGGCTGCCGCCCGCGCCGTCGACACCGATCCGGCCTTCGCGCCGGCGGACCGGATGGCGGCGCGCGACGCGATGGTCGCGATGGTGTCGAGCCTCGTCGGCAAGCCGCTACGCTCGCTCGAGTACATCGCCAAGCTCGGCGCCGCATCGGGCCGAAGCGGTACGCCCTGACCTCGTAGTACACTCGAGGGATGGGAGGCACGCGGATCCGCGTCGCAGGGCTCGTGATCGGGCTCGTGCTTGGACTGGTCGGCGGCACGCCTGCCACGCACGCGGAGGACGAGATCGAGATGGAGGTGCCTCCCGCCGAGCCCACCGTGCCGGTCAAGGATCCGGCTGCCGCGAAGAAGCACGTGGCGACCGCGAAGCAGCTCGTCCAGAAGGGCGACGCCGCGACGCGCGCGAAGAAGTCCGACGCCGCGACAGCGAGCTACGAGAGCGCCGTGAGCCTGTACGAGCAGGCGATCGAGGCGGGAGGTGACGCAAATCTGTATTACGACCTCGGCCTTGTCGAGGAGAAGCTCGGCAAGCTCGCGAGCGCGGCGGTGCGATACCGGCACGTGATCAAGGCCGAGGGCGTCAGGCCCGACGTCGTCAAGAGGGCGACGGCGCGCTTCGACGACGTGACCACGAAGATCGGGCTCGTGTTGCTCATCGTCAAACCGGATGGCGCGACCATCTCGATCGCCGGCAAGCAGGTTGGCACGGCGCCGCTCGCGGAGCCGATCGCGCTGATGCCTGGCACGTACACGTTCACGCTCGAGGCCGAGGGGCACGCACCCAAGGAGAGCGAGCTCGTCGTCGAGCCCGGCTCCGAGAGCGAGCGCACGATCGAGCTCGACGCCGCCCAAAACCCGGTCGTCCCGAAGCCCGCGGACCCGACGGAGGACCCGGTCGACGTGCCGTCACCGACGGGACCGTCGCGGACGCCGATGTTCGTCGCCGGTGGCACCGCGGTCGGTCTGATCGCGATCGGTGCGATCACCGGGATCCTCGCGGTCGGCGAGCACGGCACCTTCGACTCCGCGGATGCGTCTTCGGCCGAACGGGCGGACGCCAGGGATGCCGGCAAGCGGTACGCCCTGATCACCGACCTCTGCATCGGCGGGGCGGTCGTCGCGGGTGGCATCGCCGCCTACTGGTACTTCACGAGGTACAAGCCAGCCAAGCGCAAGCAGGCCCCCGAACAGGCAAGCCGCGAAGCACGGCGTGCGACAGGCTCGCAGATCAATGCCAAGGTCGACGTCGTGCCGTGGGTCAAACCCGATGCCGGTGGCTTCGTGCTCGCCGGTCAGTTCTAAGGAGTCGTATGGCGAATCCCGGTGGATATCCGATGCAGCCGATGGGCAACCCGATGGGGCACGGCGGGCCGCCGCAGGGGGCGCGCACCGCGATGGTCAGCACGCCGAAGCGCGGCACCCCGAAGGCCGTGCCCGTGATCGTGTCGGCCGGGCTCGCGGTCGGCGTGTTCTGCGGCCTGCTGTTCGGGCTCGGGACGGGCACCGAGGTCAAGGCAGCCGGTAACACGAGCGAGAAGAAGTTCGTCGGTACCAAGATCGAGGGGACCGAGGACACCACGTCGACGACGCCGAACATCGTGCCGCCGAAGTCGGTGACCGACGGCAAGCCCGCGACGCCGGCGACCGGCTCGGCGAACGCCGCGGGGGCGGGCAGCGGTGCTGGCAGCGGCTCCGCGATGGTGGCGGATGGGTCGGGCGCGGGCAGCGCGGTGCCGACCGTGAAGACCGCGAAGCTCACGGTCGAGATCAAGCCCGAAGCGATCGCGAGCACGGCGAAGATCGTGATCGATGGATCGGAGATCACGACGCGCGAGTTCGAGGTCACGCTCGGCGAGGCCGCCAAGAAAGAGGTCAAGGTCCTCGTCAAGGCGAGCGGCTACAAGGACGTCGAACAGAAGGTCGAGGTCGAGGGTGACACGACGCTCAAGGTCGAGCTCGTCAAGCGCAGCAGCGGCGGCGGCCTCAAGCGCCCCGATCCGCCGGGTGGCAGCGGCAGGCCGGGCGGCAAGAAGCCGAAGAAGCCGGGCGGCGGCGGCCTGATCGATATCTAGCCCTTCACGGCGCCGGCGGTGAGGCCACCGACGAGATACTTCTGCAGCACGTAGAACAGGATCATCACCGGGATCGACGTCAGCACCGCGCCCGCGGCGAACAGGCCCCAGTCGGCGCTGTGCTCGGTGACGCTCGACTGGATCAGCACGGGAAGCGTGTACTTCGTCTGATCCGTCATGAACGTCGACGCCATGATGAACTCGTTCCACGCAGTCATGAACGAGAACAGCGCGGTGACCGAGAGCGCCGGTCGCGACAGCGGCAAGATGATCTTGCGGAAGATCATCCACGGCGTGGCGCCGTCGATGCGGGCTGCTTCCTCGAGCTCGCGGGGTAACGAGTCGAAGTAGCCCTTGAGCGTCCACACGCAGAACGGGATCGCGGTCGTCGAGTAGACGAGCACGAGGCCGAGGATCGAGTTGAGCAGACCGAGCTTGTTGAGGATCACGTAGAGCGGCAAGAGGAGCAGCGTTGCGGGGAACATCTGGACCACGAGGAACATGGTCAGCCCCATCTTGCGGCCGCGGAACCGGAACCGCGACAGCGCGTATGCCGCCGTGCACGACACCGCCACCCCGACGATCGATGTCAGCACCGCGGCGACGATCGAGTTGATGGCGCCGCGCAGGAACAGCAGCTGGCCGTTCGAGCCGCGGGTGCTGAATAGCTCGCGGAAGTGATCGCCGGTGATCTCGCTCGGGATCGGTGACGCCGACAGCGCGAACTGGCGCCCTGGCTCGATCGCCTTCTTGAGGATGATCATCACCGGGTAGAGGACGAGCGCGCACAGCACGATCAGGCCCGCGTACACGAGCATGGTGAGCAGCATGTTCGGGCGGCGCGACTTCACGAGTCGTCTCCCTTCGTCCGCACGATGCGAGTGCCGAACACGGTCCACAGCAGCAGGATCAGAAAGATGATCGTCGCGTAGGCTGCGGCCATGCCGTAGCGCTCGCCGCGCTCGAATGCCCAGCGATACGCGTCGACGACGAGCGTGTTCGTCGAGCCGCCCGGCTGGCCGGCCGAGACCAGGAAGATCACGTTGAACATGTTGAACGTCCAGATCGCGCCGAGCGCGACGGCTGGACCGAGGGACGGGCGGAGGTGCGGCAGCGTGATGTGCCGGAACCGTTGCCACGCGCTGGCGCCGTCGACAGCCGCGGCCTCGTAGAGCTCGCGCGGGATCGACTCGAGCGCGCCGAGCGCGACGACCATCATGAACGGGAAGCCTAGCCAGGTATTGGTGATGACGTTCGCCGAGAACGCGGTCGCCCACGAGCTGAACCACGAGACGCCGTCGAGACCGGCGGCACCGAGCAGCGAGTTGATCGCGCCGTACTCGCCGGTGAACATGCCCTTCCAGATCAGCGCGGTGATGTAGTTCGGCACCGCCCACGGCAGGATCAGCAGCATCCGGAAAATGCCGCGGCCGCGCAGCCACGAGCGCGACAGCACGAGCGCGAGTGCGACGCCGATCGTGACGTGGAGCGCGACGTTCGCGGCGGTCCACAGCACGGTGACGCCGAGGATGAACCAGAAGTTCAACGGATCATCGAGCGGGCGGCCGCCTCCGGACAGGATCTCGCCGAAGTTGCGGATGCCGACGAACGACCACTGGCCGTGGTGGTGATCGTAGAAGCCGAGCACGAGCCCGATCACGAACGGCGTCGCGACCAGCACGAGCATCGAGATCGCGGCGGGCGCGAGGAACGACAGCGCCGTGCGGTGCAAGCGGAGCCCGCTCGCGACACGATCGGTGAGCCGTGCGCGCTGCGCGAACGCGAATGCCGCCGCGACGGTCACGATCGCGATCGATGCGACCGGCGAGCGCCACAGCACGCTCGGGATCGCGAGCGCGGCGATGC
>JACCTC010000466.1 GCA_013812655.1 Deltaproteobacteria bacterium
CCGCTGGATCCGCCGCGCGGCACGCCACTGCGCGAGGGCGATTGCGACGCGGGCGAGCCACGGCCGATCGGGAACCCCGAACAACGCGTGACCCTCGCGGCGCTGCGGAAACGTCGCGATGTCGAGCGACGCCGCGAGCGCGGCGAGCCGCGGCTGGCCGACCGCCATCCACTGGCCGCCGAGATCGATCGTGGTGCCGGCAAGCGTCGTCGAGCACAGCCGGCCGCCCACGCGATCGCGGGCCTCGAGCACGAGGACCGACTTGCCCGCGGCGACGAGGCGACTCGCGCAGACCAGGCCCGACAGGCCGGCGCCGACGATGACGGCGTCCCGTGCGACGACGCTGCCGCTCATGACGCCCAGATGCGGATGCGCGTGCCCCACCGCACGAGCCAGAGCACGGCGGCCATGCGGAGCGGGTAGGTCTTGCGGATCGGGCGCCGACGGATGCAGCGCTCGATGATCTGCGCGGCGCGATCGGCGGAGATCATGAAGGGCTTGGGACCGGGCGCCTTCGCCATCGCGGTGTCGACGAAGCCGAACCGCACGTTGGTCACCGCGACGCCGTGTGCGCGACACGCGAGCGCGAGGCCCTCGAGGTACGACGACATGCCGGCCTTCGAGGCGGCATAGCTCGGCGCGTCGCGATCGATGATGCGATCGGCCTGGCTCGAGAGGCCAATGAAGTGACCGGCGCGCGCGGCGACCATGCGCGGCACGATGACCTCGGCGGTGATGACCGCGCCCACGAGGTTCGTCGCGAACACGTCGGACTCGCGCGTCGGCTGCGCGAAGTCGAGCTCGTGGCCGATGCCGGTGCAGTACACGCACAGATCGGGGAGGGGCTCGCTCGCGGCGGCGAGCACGTCGCGATAGCTCGCTGCGCGAACGTCGGCGACGACGTGGCGATACTGCGCGTGCTCGAGGCCGGCGGCGCTCCGCGCGAGCCCGGTCACCGTCCAGCCTGCGGCGACGAGCCTGCCGGCGAGCGCCAGCCCGATCCCGGTCGACGCACCGACGATGATCGCGGAAGGCACGGGTTACGGCGCGGTGCGCGCGCGGTCGATGGCACGGATGCTGAGTCCCGCGACCGAGCCACCTGCAGCGTGTAGCCACGCGGGCGCGAGCTTCGCGGGGATCTCGACCTCGGCGGGGACGACTGCCGTGCCGAGCGCGAAGTCGAGGAGCGGGTTGGTGAGGCCGAAGTTCACGCGCACGTTCGAGGCGTGGTGGTGCCAGTGAAAGCGCCACATCCATTCCTCGTAGCGGCCGCGCGGCGCACGCCGGTGCATGCGTGCGTGGTAGTAGCTCACCGCCACCAGGCCGGCCGCCAGCCCGAGCGTCAGTGGCACGGTCCGGCGAAGGCCGACCAACGGCGCGAGGACGAGGTTGGCGACGAGGAGCTGCTTGCCGAGCCGACCCGCGTGCTCGCGGATCTCGCCGCCGACATCGACTTCCTCGTTCGCCTTGCGGTGATGTTCGAGATGACCCGTCCGCGTCGGATCGGGTCGCTTGCCGTGCGCGGTGAAGCGGTGCCACGCCGACTCGAGAACATGCGCCGCGCCGAAGCCGGTGATCGCCCAACCCAGAGAGCGCAACATGTCGCGACGCTAGCACGCCGACCATCTGGGACGTCGACGAAGCGAGCCGGTGCACCTTCTGCAGGCGCCTCAGGTCCGGTTGCCAGCAGCGCGGGAGCTTGCGGCCGATCGGATATCGTCGCCGCATGCAGCATCAGCAGCGACGCCTGCACGTCCTCGACGGTGGTCTCCTGTCCTTCGACCGCACGACCGGCTCGAACGTGCTGGTCGCGACCGACGCCACACGACACCTCGTCCGGCACGCCCCCCGCACGCTCCAGATCGGCCTGCTCACCGCGTGCAACCTGCGCTGCGGCTTCTGCTATCGCGACACCGAGGCGCCGAGCCGGTGGACGTACGACGAGATCGTCGCGCTGTGTCACGGCGCGGCCGGGTGGGGCGTGCTCGAGGTCGCGTTCGGCGGTGGCGAGCCGTTCCTGTTCCGACGGTTTCCCGAGCTCGTCGAGGAGATCCATCGGACCACGCCGCTCGGCGTCAACGTCACGACGAACGGCATGTTCCTCACGCGCGAGCTCGCGGATCGGCTTCGCGGCGTGATCTCCGAGTACCGGCTGTCGATCTACGACGACAACGACTGGGCGGCGCGGCTCGAGCTTTTGCGTGACCATCCGGTCGGCGCGAACTGGCTGGTGACGCCTGCCAATGTCGCGCTCGTGGTCCCACGCGTGCTCGAGCTCCTCAAGCGCGGTGCGCGAAACGTGCTGCTGCTCGGCTACAAGGGAGACGATGCGAGCCTGCGCCTCGACGCGGGCGGCTTCGCGCAGCTCGCCCGATCGATCGCGATCCTCGAGGGTCTGCCGATCCGCGTCGACATCTGCTGGTACCCGCACCTCCGCGACCTGCCATACCTGTTCGCGCGCACCGATTGTGGCGCCGGCGACGAGGCGCTGATGTTGACGCCCGACAAGCAGGTACAAGCGTGCTCGTTCGCGAAGGCCCGCGTGCCGTTCGCGACGTTCGATGACCTCAAGTCGCTGTGGTCGGTGATGCGCACTGCCCGGCCGCACGCCGACACCGGCGGGTGCACGCGCGAGCTGTTCGACGCGCCGGCCGCAGGCGCGCGCGTGGTGTCGGGGCGCGTGATGCCCGATGCCGGCCCGGCGGCCTATACCTGGCAGGCATTCGCGAGCAGCAACAGCGGACCGTACTTGCTGGTCGCGCGGTTCGGGACGGAGCAGAAGGCGGAGGCGATCGCCGGCGAGCTGACGGCGATGTACGAGGAGCACCTCGAGTTCGTGAACAGCGACGCCTACGAGGAGTGGTCGGCCGATCACTACTACGAGCCGAGTCCGCCGATGAAGAGCTTTGCCAAGGCGCACGGGTTCACGTGGCCCAAGAAAGATGGCTTCGCGTGGGAAGAGATGGAGGAGGGCGGGCTCGAGATCGTCGCGATCGGCTCCAACGTCATCGTCCACATCCCCTACGGCCAGCAGATCGGCGAGGCCGGCATCTCGATCTACGCGAAGCAGCAGGGTGCCGACCTGATCGTCCAGACCGAGCAGTCGTTCGTCGTCCGTGTCCGTACGAAGGACGCGGCCGCACGGCAGCGCATCGACGAGGTGATCGCCGCGGCGCGCGAGGAGCTCGAGGATCTGATGATGGACGGCGACAACGACGGCGAGCCACTGACCGACGCCGAGTACCTCTTCGAGCTCGAGGGCACCACGGGCACGGTGCGGGTTGGCTTCGGTTCGAACATCGGTGGGCAGAACGACGCCGCGAGGTTCCTGCTGATGCTCGATATCAAGGGCGTCACGGTACGCGTCGAGCAGAAGGCCGCGGACGACGCGAACGCGAACGCCGCCGCCGACGACGACGACGACGACGACGACGACGACGACGACGACGATGAGAACGACGATGCGAACGACGATGCGAACGACGATGCGAACGACGCGACTGCCGACGAACCAGCCGTGGACGTGCCGCAGCGCTTCGAGCAGGACGATCGATTCTGGGAAGCGTGGATCGCCATCGAGAGCGGTGAGGTCCGGCTGATGACCCGGTTCGGCAAGCTCGGCGCCAAGGGGCAGACCCGGCTCAAGCCGTTCGCGACCGAGGCCGAGGCACGCGCGGCGCTCGCCGAGCAGATCGCCGCGAAGCTCGCGGACGGCTTCGTCCGGCAGTGACCGCTGCGACGCCTCGGTGAACGCGACTCGCGCTGCTTCGGATGATCCCTTACGAAACGCTCGCGTTCGAGCGGGCCGATGCGCCCCGTGTGCGGATCGAGGCCACGAGGGGCCCCGGATTGTCCGTGCCAGGGCGCACGCGATGGCCTGCGGCTTGCTCTTACCTCGGGCATCAACCAATCAGGAGATCCAGATGAGTAACAAGAGCAAGCGTGCGGAAGGTGTCGCCGAGGAGATCGGCGGCAAGATCAAGCAGGGCGTCGGCAAGGTGCTCGGCGACGATCAGATGCAGGCCGAAGGCATCGTCAAGGAGAAGAAGGGCGAGGCCAAGCAGGAGGCTGCGAAGGCAGCCGAGCGCACCAAGGGCAAGATCGAGGAGATCGCCGGTGCGGTGAAGAACCGCGTGGGCGCTGTCATCGACAACGAGGAGATGCAAGTCGAGGGTCGTGCCAAGGAGCTCCAGGGCGAGGCGCGTCAGAAGGCGAACGAGAAGTAGCTCTCGCTCTCCACGGTAATCCCGATGATCTGGAAGGATCGTCGGGATCTGCCGTTTCGGCGTCGCTACCTCCGTCGGAGGACTCGATCGGACATCGAGCCAGCTCGAGGTTCGCACCTGCACGATCGTGGTGCGAACCGCACGGGGCTGCTGGTCAATGGCGGTCAGCGAGAAGCTGAAGACGGCCACCACGTGACTGATACCGTCGACGGATGACCCGATGGGCGCTCGTCCTGCTCTTCGTGGTCGCGTGCATGCCCGCCGACGAATCACAGCGTCCGGTATGCCGGGGCTGTCTCAGCGTGAGCGACGCGTCGCCGTCGGGGCTCGCGTTGTGCGAACCGTGCAACACCGACTCCCAGTGCGCGTCTGGTAGCTGCCGGTTCTATGCAGCAGGCACCTTCGGCAAGTGCTCGCGGTCGTGCGAGATCGGCCACGAAGCGCCGCAGTGCGCGGAGGCCGGCGGTGGATGCAACGGCATGGGCTTCTGCTGGTGTCCGCAGCTGCCGCCGCCGCTGCACGATGCCGGCGCTTACCTCGACGCGGCCGAGCCGATCGATGCGGGCGCACCGTGATGCGGGCTACTTGCAGTCCGCGGGGACCGCGGTGCCCTTGGACTCGAACGCGGATGCGTGGCCCTGCCGGAACAGATCGCAGTCGGCATCGGTCTTCGCGAGCGCGACGCCCGAGCACTTGAGGTTCAGGTCGCTCGGCGTCTCGAGCTTCGCGTAGAGCTCGCAGCACTTCATCGCCTTCTTGCAAGCGGCGCTACTGCTCGACATCGCGAGGCCGGCC
The DNA here is from genome assembly GCA_013812655.1 of Deltaproteobacteria bacterium. Taxonomy (GTDB): domain Bacteria; phylum Myxococcota_A; class Polyangia; order Haliangiales; family Haliangiaceae; genus JABFXX01. The sequence continues at coordinate 5,022 of JACCTC010000466.1, forward strand.
GGCGCCTCCTTGTCGGATGACTTGCAGGCGGCAACGGTGAGCAGGGCGAGCAGGAGGAATGATCTCATCGCCCGAACGTAGTGGCGTCGCGAGGCCGCACGCAAGCCCGCGTCGCATCTCCCCGACGCAGGTGCGAGAATGAGCGCGCGTGACCACCCGCGCCAAGATGCTCGCGATCGGACTGGTACTCGTCGCCGCCGGTGTCGTGCTCTACGTGCTCCAGCGCAGCGACGCGCGCGAAGCGCCCGCAGTGGAAACGGCCGCTACCGGATCGGCGCAGCGCACGACGCATCGCGGATCGGCGACGTTGCCACCGCGACGGACGCGCGGCGCGACGCCACGTCCCAGCGATCCCGCGGCGGCGAAGCCAGGCTCGCGCGCGCTCGTCGGGTTGTTCGATACCGGCGTCCTCTGCGAGCAGCACAACGCCGTGCAC
>JACCTC010000470.1 GCA_013812655.1 Deltaproteobacteria bacterium
GACTGACTGAGTCCGGATCTCCCCGCAGAAATCGATCAGCACGGATCGACAGCAGATCGGCGACGTGCAACGATCGATGCTCTTATACGTCATCAATCGACCGGTTTATTTGGCGCCGGTCCCTTAGTGGTTTCGCTTGGCGAAGAAGGCCGTGGCTTTTCCCAGGATTTCGACCTCCATCTCCAGCCGCGCCTTGTCTTTGCGCAGCTGCTTGAGCTCGGCGACCTCGTCCGTGGTCAACCCGGTTTTCTCTTCGGCGTCGACCATCGCGATCCACGCTCCGAGCACGCTCACTCCGATGCCGAGCTCGCGGCAGATTTGGCTCTGATTCTTTCCGCTGGTCCGGAACAGAGCGACGGCATCGCGCTTGAACTGCTTGCTGAACTTTCGACGATTCGCTTTCCCCACGGGTCACACCATTCTGGCAGGTCACTGCCTCAAAGAGGTGTCCACCAAGGACGGGCAAGCCCAGCGACGACCCCGTTCACGTCAATGCTTGCGGCAAGTTGCACACCGCAAGTTGAGCTAGTGGAGACCGTCCCTAGCGGTTGATGACGTGGATGGCTTCGCCGAGGGCGACCGCGGCGGCTTCCATCAGCGCTTCCGACAGCGTCGGGTGCGGATGGATGGTGAGCCGCAGGTCATCGGCGACCGCGCCCATCTCGATGGCGAGCGCGGCCTCGGAGATCAGATCGCTGGCGCCGTTGCCGACGATGTGGACGCCGAGGAGCTCGCCGGTCTTGCCGTCGGCGATGACCTTGACGAAGCCCTCGGTGTCGTTGACCGAGAGCGCGCGGCCGAGGGCGGCGAACGGGAACTTGCCTACCTTGAGGGTGGCGTGGCCCTTGGCCTTGGCTTCCTCCTCGGTCGGGCCGGTGGACGCGATCTCGGGGTCGGTGAACACGACGGCGGGGATCGTGCGGACGTCGAACGCGACCTTGTGGCCGGCGATGATCTCGGCGACGACCTCGCCTTCCTTGGTCGCCTTGTGCGCGAGCATCATGCCGCCGATCACGTCGCCGATCGCGTAGATGCCGCCGACGTTGGTGCGCAGGTGATCGTCGGCGACGATGAAGCCGCGCTCGAGCTTCACGCCGAGGGCGTCGAGGCCGAGGTCCTCGGTGTTCGGGCGGCGGCCGATCGACAGCAGGATCTTGTCGGTGTCGATCGTGGCGGACTTGCCATCCTTGAGCTCGACGGTGAGGACGGCGCGATCGCCCTTGTCCTCCCAGCTCTTGGCCTTGGTGTCGAGCATGACCTCGACACCCATCTTCTTGAGCTTGCGCTCGACGACCGCGACGCAGTCCTTGTCCATCGAGCCGAGCAGGCGCGAGGTCGCCTCGACGACGGTGACCTTCGTGCCGAACTTCGCGTAGACCATGCCGAGCTCGAGGCCGATGTAACCACCGCCGATCACGATCATGCGCGGCGGCACGGTAGTGAGGGCGAGGGCGCCGGTCGAATCGAGGACGCGCTGCTGGTCGACCTTGAAGCCGGGGATCTCCATCGGCCGCGAGCCGGTGGCGATCACGATGTTCTTCGCGATCACGGTCTGCGGGCCGCTCTTGGTCTGCACCGTGATGCGGTGGCCATCGGGTCCACTCTTCTCGAGCTTCGCGGTGCCGTCGATGATCTCGACGCCGTTGCCCTTGAGCAGCGTGCGCACGCCGGTCGTCAGCTTGGTGACGACGCCGCCCTTCCACGCCTGCAGCTTGCCCATGTCGAGCGTCGGCTTGCCGGAGATCGTGATGCCGATGTCCTCGGTCTTGCCGAGCTTCTCGTAGGTCTTCGCGGCGTGGATGACGGCCTTCGACGGGATGCACCCGACGTTGAGGCAGACGCCGCCCATGTACTCGCGCTCGATGATCGCGGTCTTGACCTTGAGTTGACCGAGCCGGATCGCGGCGGGATAGCCGCCGGGGCCGGCGCCGATGACGACTGCGTCGAAACGTTGCTCGGGCATGCGCGTCTCATACCACGCACCCGTGGTCGCAGTCAGATCGAGCGCAGCAGGGCGCGCTCGATCGCCTCGCGCAAGGTCGCCGCGCTGCACGGTTTCGGGAGCAGTGTGTGGATATCGTCCATCGCAGCCTCGCAGTCGGAGCCCGAGAGCATGATGCGGAAGGTCTCGGGAGCTTCGCGTCGCAGCGTGCCGAACAGGGCCGCGCCGTCGATCACGGGCATCCGCATGTCGGAGACCACGACGTCGAAGCGGTTCGCCCGGATCTCCGCGAGCGCGGCTTCCCCGCCGAGCGCGAAGGTCATGTGCCAGCGCCGCCGTTCTCGATGCAGGACATTCTGCAGGCCCGACAGGATCCCGGGGTCGTCGTCGACGAACAAGATGCGACAGAGGTCGGTCATGCGGCTGCCTCCAGAGCGTGCGGGCGAGCGGGGAGCCTGATCCGGAAGGTCGTGCCAGCGCCGACCACGGTGTCGAACGTCAACGTGCCGCCGTAGCGGTCGACGATGACGGAGCGCGCGATCGAGAGCCCCTGGCCGGTGCCCTTACCGATCGCCTTGGTCGTGAAGAACGGGTCGAAGATGTGGTGGCGGGCGTGCTCGGGGATGCCGCAGCCGGTATCGGCGATCGTGATCTCGACGTGATCGCCGTCGAGCCTGGTCGCCACCGTGATGGTGCCGCGCTCGGTGGGCTTGGCGGCTGCAATCGCGTGGGCGGCATTGATCACGATGTTGAGCACGACCTGGCCGAGGTCGCCGGCGTGGCACCACACCCGCGGTAGCTCGCGGAGGTCGGTCACGAGGTCGGCGACGTAGCGATACTCGTTGCGCGCGATCGTGAGCGTGCTGTCGATCGCCTGGTTGATGTCGACCTCGACCATCTCGGGCTGGTCGGGATGCGAGAACACCTTCAGCGACCGGACGATCCGCGCGACGCGTTCGACACCTTCGACGGCTCGCACGATCGCGGTCGGCAGGTTGCTGGTCAGGTACGGCAGGTCGATGAGCTCGACGGTCTCCTCGGCGGCGATCGCTTGTTCGCGAGACACCGTCCCGTCGAGCACGCCGCGGACGATGGCGCGCTGCTGGGCGACGAGGTCGAGCAGATCATCGACCGCGCCGCGTACGAACTCGACGCTGTCGCCTACGAACTGGATCGGCGTGTTGATCTCGTGGGCGACACCCGCGGCGAGTCGGCCGACGGACTCGAGCTTCTGCGACTGCTGGAGGTCGCACTCGAGCTCCTTGTGGCGGGTGATGTCGAGGCAGAACCCGCGGACCCGGCGGCTGCCGGGGCGTTTGCTGACGTGCATGCGCACGAAGACGACCCGGTCATGCGTCGCCAGCAGCCGGCAGTCGAAGCTATGGCTCGGACCGCGGTGGCCCTGGCAGAACTGCTCGTACTCGCGCAGCGCGTTCGCGCGGTCATCCAGATGCACGCGGCGTAGCAGGAAGCCCATGCGCAGATCCGCGGGCTCGCAGTCGAGGAGCCGAGCAGCCTGGGGGGCGACGTACATCAGCTGGTTCTTCACGATGTCGTACTCGAAGGCCACCGCCTCGGTGCTCTCGACGATCTCGCGGAACTGTTCGATCTCTTCCTGGAGCTCGAGGGTGTGCTCGCGCACCTTGCGTTCGACGATCGCCGTGACGCGTGCGAGCTGCGCGACCCGGCGAGCGTCGTTGCGCTGATCGGCCGCGCCGCGGCGGCAGGCGACCACGAGCACGCCAGCGATGACGACGACGACCGCGAGCTGGTTGGCGAGTGCGCCGAGGTCCGTCGGGACCACGGCCGCGAGGACGAGCTGATGTGCGACGATCGCGATCGTTGCGGTGGCCACGAGCCGGGCGTCGCGATAGAGGGCGAGCATCGCGAGCGCGCCGAGTGCCAGCAGCGGGCCTGTCTCGACGAGCGTTGGTGCGAGCGTGCCGATCAGTGCACACCACGCGAGCTGCGCGACAGCAAGCCCGTGCCGCGCACCCGCAAAGGATCGCAGCGTGGTGATGGTCGCGACGCCGAGCATCGCGAGGCCAGTGCCCGCGGCGAGCCCGAGGAGCGGCTTGCTGGTCATGAGGCCGAACACCAGCGCGAGGGCCCATTGCACCGCGATCACGCGGAGGACGAGCCGATCGGTCTCGCGAAGCAGCGCTGCCTGCATGCTGTCCAGGGCAGCCATCCGTCGGGTCGGCGGCTCCACCCCGGGCAGCTGTCGGGTCGGCAGTCCCGCGAGCGGGATGACCTCCGAGAACAGGAAGGGGCGCACGTCATGGAGGTCGACCACCGGGCACGAACGTGAAGCTCGTCTGGGTTACCTCCGGGATAGCTCGGGTGCCGTGACGTCAGTGAGCTTCAAGTCCGCGAGTTGATTCTGGAACTTGACGCGCGCCAGCATCAGCTTTTCCTGGGTCTCGACGATCTCGATCGTCGCGCGCTGCACGCGGTCGGACATCTCGGCGAGCTTCGTGCGAAGCGACGCCATCAGATCGCCTCCGGTCCGCACCGCCTTGAGGGTCACGACCTGGGCATGGAGCTCACCCGACCGCGACCGGTACTCGCCGAGCTGATCGCGCAGCGTCTGGATCCGATCGCCGAGATCGGCCGCGCCGCGATGCGTCGCCAGCAACGCCTCGATCTGCGCGCGCAGCCTGGGCGACGCTTCGGGCTCGGCGATGAAGACCTTCATCATGCCAAGCGCGGCGTCCGAGCTGAGATCGAAGGTGCGCTGCACCGGTGTCGCCTCGGCGATCGTCACGCGGGTGGTCTCGCCGGCCGCCACGGTGATCGCGAACAGCTGCGAGTCGCCGACCTTGAGCGGCTTGCCGGGCGCCTCGACGAGCGTCCAGCCCGCCTCGAGGCGGTGCCGGAGGTAGACCGTCGTCGGCACCGCGAGCCGGCTCGTCACCACGAACCGGGTGTTGCGCCGGTGCTGGACCTCCGCGGTGACCACGCCGCGCTGCACGGTCACGAGCTTCGCGATCCGGTCCTCCTCGGAGCCGGTGCGCTCGACGACGATCTGCTTGTCGAGCGCGAACGGCACGACGACCGCGGCGTGCGGTGGCACGGGCTCGGTGATGCCCTCGCCGATGAAGCGACCGTCGCCGTACACGGTGACCGGGCCCGGCTCGAGCGTGTCGCCGGTCGGGTTATCGAGGCGCACCGCTTTGAAGGCGAAGCGCTGGTCCCCACGCTCGGAGATCGGGTCGAACACGTAGACCACGCCGCCCGTGGTCTCGCCGTGCATGATCGACACCATCGCACTCGAGCCCGAGCGCACCGTCATCGGCCGATCCGCCATGAAGTGACTCTCGCCGACGGGCGTATCGCCGGCCGGGATGCGCGCGGCGCCCTGCGCGGCCGGCTCCTTCGGTTGCGGCGCGACCGCGACCACCCGCACGGCCTCCGGCTCACCGTCGCCGAGCTTGGGCACGATGTGAATGCGTGACGCCGGCACGCCATCGTCGACGAGCTTGTTCTTGACCGCGGTCCCGCGCGCCGATGCCTGTGCCTCGGTCCCGCGCGCGCCGCGCACCTCGATCACGACGTCGCGCTTGTCCTTGATGACCCGCTGCGCGATCGCCTTCAGCTTCGCGTCGCCTTGCTGCACCGGCGGTGGTGGCTTGGGGGCCTCGTAGCTGCCGCTGCCACCGGTGTTGACTCCGTCGACGCTGTAGCTGCCGGCGGCCGAACCGAGGGCCTGCCCGAAGCTGCGGCCGGGAACCGGGAGCAGCTTCGTGTAGTTCTTGCTGATGATCGTGACGCCCTGGCGCGTCGAGGTCGGATCGATCGACGGCGCGCTATCGGTGATCCGGATGACCTCGCCGCCGGCGCTCTGCTTGAGCTTCTGGAACACCGGGGTCACGTTGTTGGCCTGCACCGTGACGTTCCGCTTGACGGTGGTGTCCGCGTAATAGAACTCGAGCGAGTAGCTGCCGGGCGGCAGGTTCTCGAGCTGGTAGTTGCCGGCCTCGTCGGTGATCACCGCGACGTTCGAGATGTTGTTGGCCGCCGAGCTCGCCATGATCGTGACGCCCGCAAGCTTCTCGCCGCTGCGCGCGTCGCTCACCACGCCACGCACCGCACCGGCGTTCCGGACCGCGCCGTCGACGACATAGGTGTTCTCGCTTGCCGTCGCGCCGCGCATCGGCTCGCCGCGGGCATCCGTGCGCAGCTCGCTGGCGTCGAGCGAGGCGAGCTCCTCCGCGGACGTCTCCGAGTAGGGCGACAGGGCGGTCGGAGGCGCGATCGCGAACTTCTCCTCGCCGGCGAGCAGGTCGCGATCGATCTGGCGCACGCTCCACAAATCGTAGCGGAACGCGAGCGCCGAGCTGGCGCCGACCCCGACCAGCACGCCCTTCCAGTCCTCGCTCGTCGTGTTGTCGACGATCGCCCAGCCTTCGAGCATCACCTTGCCGGCCGTGCCGACCACGACCCGGTAGCTCGGCTTCCACGCGGGCGCCTCGGTCACGTAGGTCAGCAGCACGCGCGCCTGCTTGCGGTCCGGAGTCTCGAGCGTCATCGTCAGGTAGCTGCCGTCGTCTGCCTCCTTGCGCGGGATCGTCACCGACAGCGGCTTGCGCGTGGTCGGATCGACCACGGTCAGCGACTTCAGGAAATCGTCGACCCGATCGCGCGGCACTCGCACGCTGACCCGGCCATCTTCGACCCGAGCATGGCGCTCGTAGAACGCGACACCGTTGCGATAGATCACGACCCGGCCGAGCACGCCACCGTCGACGTGGGTCGGGCGGTTGTGCGAGCACCCGGCGACCGGGGTGACCACGGCCATCGTGATCAGGACAGGAAGCCAGCCTCGAAGTTTGCGCATGCAGTCATCTACGCGCGCACCCCGCGAACGAACCAGCACGCGTTGCTGACCGCTCGTAGCGGTTGCCGTCGCGCTGCGGTGTCGCAGGCCGCACGCTGTCGCGCTGCGCGGAGACCGCAACCGGTGTCGCAGTCAGCGATGGTCCGGGTTCTCGACGCGCGGGCAGCCCGAGGCCCTACCGGAACGCGCCACCGTCGGGCGGCAGCTCCGCCTTGCCCCACGCGGCGATCTCGAGATCGTCGTCCTCTGCCGCAGCTCGGTACACGAGGGGCGGGTTCCACGAGTGGCCGACGAGCCAGCGATAGTGCCCGGCGCGCACCGTCGCGTTCGGCTCGGAGCGCGCCAGCTCGAACACGCGACGTTCCAGATCCTCGAGCTCGAGCACGTCGATGCTTGTCGCGGCGTCGAGCGCCGCTTGCATCGCGTCGGTCTCGCCATCGCCCAGCTCGACCTCGAGCACAGCGTTGGCGATCCGCGCGTGCCAGGTCTCGAAGATCGTGATCATTTGCGCGCGCACCTTGCTCGAGAGGACTGCGCGCCACGTTGCGTCGTCAGCGGCCGCGAGCTGCACGACGCGATCGAAACCCTCGTCGCCCGTGCGTGGCTCGTCATCGTGCACCCGCCGCGCCAGCTCGAGCGCACCCGGCCAGCCGTCGAGACGTGCCTTCACCGTCGCACCGGACGCGTGGAGCGCGACCCAGACCTTGCGTCCGCGATAGGTACCGGTGACGCGATCGTCCTCGTAGGGATTCCAGCCTCCCGACGAGCTCGCACGTTGCGGCGCTGGCCAGTGCTTCGCGCTCGCGAGCTGCTTGCGAATGCGAGCGAAGGCGCGGTCGCTGCCGATGACCTCGCGCACGATCAGCGCGATGCCGACCACAAGACCCGCACCCGCCAGGACGTAGCTGACGCCCGTCTTCGCCAGCATGCCGCCGACGATGGCCAACACACTTGCTGCACCGACGGCGCCACGCAGCCCCCAGGTGCGCACGCGCCGCCGTCTGCGCGCGACGATCCAGGCGTGCACGGCCGCACCGACGAGGAGCACGGCACCGATCCAGCCGCCCACCGCGGTCGCGTGCACCAGCGCGCGTTTGGACCGCGCATCCTCCGCGTAGATCCGGTTCGGCATGCCTGCGAAGTACGAGCACTCGACGCGCGAGCCCGCTGGGTACTGCTGTTCCAGCGCAGCACGTTCCGCTGGCTTGCCGCTCGCCAAGCGCATCGGCTGGTACGTGGTGATCGGCTTACCGTCGACGGTCCAGCGCAGCTTTGCCCAGACTTCGATCGTGCGGTCACTACTGTCGCGGACCTCGGGCTTGCGAACTTCGCAGGACGCGCCGACAAGCTCGTCGCGCTGGGTCGCCCTGACCCACACGACGACCGCGATCGCCGATAGCGCGAGCACAGCCGCCCAGACCCGCATCGGCACGCCATGGAACACGCGCGCGAGCAGGTGAACGACCGCGATCACCAGGCCGGCGGCGCCGATCATCGTGACAATGCCGACCACGGGTCAGGATACGCCAAACATCGCGGAGCTGCTTTGCCTGGGTTCGTCCGTGGTGCGGCTCGTCGCGGTGCAGAAGCCTTGTCGCCAGCGGCGCGTGCGAGCAGCTGGATGTCGCGAGTCGACAAGGGAACCGTACACACGACGACGGGCGCGGTCGGCGCCGCTGGCAAGACGACGAAGAGAACGCACAAGGACGAGTGGCGCGCGAGGGGCGATCAGCGCGGACAGCTCGCCGAATACTTGAAGAAGGGCTACCGCCACGTGCTCCGCGGCAAACCGCCGAAGCAGCCGGCGATCGGCGCGACGAACGCGCAGCTCGAAGCGCAGCTGAAGAAGGGTCCGAGCGACCAAGCGTTCGCGGTTATGCGGACTGGCTGCAAGAGCACGGCGAGGTGCGCGGCGAGCTCGCCACGCTGCAGCAGGGCGCGGCGGCAAACCCGATAGCCAAGAAGCTCGCGAACGCAAACAGCTCGCGAAGGACGTCAACCTCGATCGTCAGCGCAGTTCCGACTACGCCGATGATCCCGAGTACCGCTACGCCGCCGTCGGCGAGTAGCAGGAGCGTTCGCACCGCGATGCGGTGTCGCAGACCGCACGCTGTCGCGCTGCGTGGAGACCGCAGCCGGCTGTCGCAGTCAGCGATGTGACCGCGATTGGTTTGGCCCTGGCGGTGTTGTCGCCGCGACCATGCCGTCCAAGACACCACGTTGTGAACGATGGCGGGCGTCGTCGTGAGCGTGTCGTCGGCATCGCTGCCATGGGAAGATCGACCGATGGTCCCGCAAAGCCTCAGGCGGTGGTTCGTCGTTCACTTCATCGCGGACATGCTCGCCGCGATCCCACTGTTCGTCGCGCCGGTTCAGGTGCTCGGCTGGCTCGGGTGGACCGCCGTCGATCCGATCTCCACCCGCCTGGTCGCGGCGGCATTGTTCGGGATCGGGATCGAGTCGTACCTCGGACGCAACGCCAGCGCCGATGCCTTTCGCGCCATGCTGAATCTCAAGGTCATCTGGTCGGCGACCGCGGCGATCGGGGTGCTGTGGTCGCAGCTCGAGGGAGGCCCGATGGCGGGGTGGGGCGTCTTCGGGATCTTCGCCGTCTTCCACGTCGCGTGGCTTCGATACCGCCTTGGCTTGCGTCCGACCTCCGCCTGACCCACTGGCGCCGCTCGCGTGCCAGACCACGGTACGATCGCGCGGCGAGGGCATGGACGTGTCGCAGACCGCACGCTGTCGCGCTGCGTGGAGATTGCAGCCGGCTGTCGCTCAGCGATGGTGCGGGCTCTTGACGCGCGGGCCGTCGGCGATCGCCGCGAGCTGCTCGCGCAGGAGCCACGTCGGCTCCTCGAAGACGTCCTCGATCAGGGTCTCGAGCGCGGGCGGCGCAATCGCCTCCTGGCGCGCGATCGCGTCACGCACATCCGCCTCGATCTGCTCCGCGATCGCCTCGCGCTCGCCGGCTGCGAGCCAGCCGCGCTTCACGAGGTAGGTCTCGAGCCGGCGGATCGGATCGCGCTGACCGCGCCAGATTTCGGTCACCGACTCGTCGCGGTAGCGCGACGGATCATCGGACGACGTGTGCGCGCTGACCCGATACGTCAAGAGCTCGACGAACGTCGGGCCATCGCCGCGCCGCGCCTTGTCCGCCGCGTAGGCGACCGCGTGGTAGACCGCGAGCACGTCGTTGCCGTCGGCGCGGATCGCCTCGACGCCATAGCCGACGCCCTTCAGCGCGATCGTCTCGGCGGCCGTCTGCAGCGTTCCCGGCGTCGAGATCGCCCACTGGTTGTTCTGGCAGATCAGCACGCACGGCGCCTTCGAGACGCCCGCGAAGTTCACCGCGACGTGGAAGTCGCCCTCGCTCGTGCCGCCGTCGCCCATGTAGCCGAAGCAGACCTTGCCGCGATCGCCCGCGATCTTCATGGCCATCGCGATGCCGACCGCGTGCGGGATCTGCGTCGACACGCACGACGACATCACGACGTACTGATGCTCGCGATCGCACGGGTGGCACGGCATCTGGCGGCCCTTCGTGGGATCCGCCGCGTTGCCGTAGATCTGGGCGATGTACGAGTCCGTCGTCATGCCGCGGTAGAGCCCGACGCCGGCCTCGCGCAGCGCCGGCACGATCCAGTCCTGCGGCTCGCTGACGGCCGCCGAGCCGACGACCGCCGCCTCCTGACCCACCGCCTCGCCGTAGAACCCGATCCGGCCCTGGCGCTGGAGCGCCATCATCCGCGCATCGGTCACCCGGATCCGCAACATGCCCTCGAACAGGCGTCGTGCGAGGCCACGGTCGAGCGTCGCGAGCGCGGGCTCGTCGGTCGCGGTGCCGTCCTCGCGCAGCAGCTGGAACAGCCCGGTCGCCTTCGCGGTGACGTCGCCATCGAAGTACGCGAAGGCACCCGTGCGTGGTGCCCCCGAGGCGGCGTGGACCATGTCGCAGAATCTATCGGCACCTCACACCGGCGTCCACCATGCGGGTCGCGACCTTCAGGAATCGATGCCAGCGACCGCGGGGACGTGCCAGCATCTCGAGATGGCCGCGAGCCCGGCAGCCGATCTGCTCGCCGCGATCAGCGCGGACCCCGACGACGAGGCGCCTCAGCTCGTGATCGCGGACTGGCTGCTGGCGAGCGGTGATCCGCGCGGCGAGCTGATCATCCTCGATCATCACGACCGCACGGTCGCGGGCGGCTTGACCGATCCCGACGCGATCGAGCGCCTGCTCCTGCTCTCGGCGGAGTACAGCTTTCCGCGCGCACGCCCCGACGATCCGATGCTGCCGTTCGTGGGTGGCGGCGGGCACCCGGTGCAGTACGAGGTCGACTTCGCCGGCCACCACTACTACGTGCGGTATCGCCACCACAGCCTGAGCGTGTCGATCGATGACGGTGCCGTCGAATCCGCCGTCGAGTATCCGGACGGCTTCGAGGAGGACCTCGATCTGCCGAGCAGCGGCGAGTGGAGCGACGACGAGACCGCGGTGATCCTGCAGCTGCTGAGCGACGCGATCCGCGCGGGCACGCCACTGCCCGAGCTGGTGTTCCCGTACATGTCCCAGCCGCTGCCCGTCTACGACGGTGGACCGCTGCGCGGCTATCGGCTACCCGCGAAGTTCACGACACCGCGCGGGATCGCGCGCGACCGTTACGGTCTCGCCGCGCGCGACTACCATCGCTGGCACTGGATCTGGCACCGCGCGCCCACGCCGTACTGGCGCTGATGCTGATCACGAAGCCGGACCGCGTCCGAAGCCCGCGGAGACCGCAGCGGCGAGCATGCGCCCGGCGAGCCGCGAGAACGGCAACGACTGGAGCCACACCCGACCGGGACCGGTCAGCGTCGCCACGAACAGGCCGTCGCCACCGAATAGCCCGCTCTTGAACCCACCGACCCACCCGATGTCGTGGGTGACCCGCTGCTCGAGCGCGACCAGGCAGCCCGCGTCGAGGCGCAGCGTCTCACCGGCGGCGAGCTCCTTCGCGACGATCGTGCCGCCGCCGTGGACGAACGCGAGGCCCTGGCCCTCGAGCTTCTGGAGCGTGAAGCCGTCGTCGCCGAAGAGGCCCGCGCCGACCTTCTGGTTCCACGCGATCGCGACGGAGATGCCCTTCGCCGCGCACAAAAACGCGTCCTTCTGGCAGAGCAGGGCGCCCGCGTGCTGGCGCAGGTCGATCGGGATGATCTTGCCGGCGTAGGGCGCCGCGAACGCGACCTTCTGGCGCTGCTGTGCGCCGTTGCCGTAGACCGTCATGAACAGCGACTCGCCGGTGAGCACGCGCTTGGCCCCGGCGGCCACGTTGTGCGAGAAGCCCGGCTGCTGCGCCGCTGATGCGCCGACACCGGAGATCATCTCCATCTTGATCCCGGGGTCCATGTAGAAGAACGCGCCGGCCTCGGCGACCGCGGCCTCGCCGGGATCGAGCACGATCTCGACGAACTGCATGTCGCCGCCGAACACCTCGAAGTCGATCTGATCGGCGACCAGCGGCGCCGGACCTGCGGGCGGCGGTGGCGGTTGGTGCGCGGCGTGGAACATCGACGCGAACGCAGAGACCTGCGCGATCGGCGTCCACGCGGGCTGGGTTTGCCCGTAGACGTACGCGGTCTGGTTGAGCTGCCCGGCGCGGATCATCTCGAGGATCTGCTGGGTGCCGAGCGGGCCTTGCTGCTGGCCGTTGAGGCCGATGTACCAGATGCCACCGTCGTTCATGGTGGCGTCGTACTACGGGCGCCGCGCGAGATCGAGCACGGTCGATCGAGACTCCTGGCCCTGGCAGGAATGCCGGCCGGCCGGGCGTGGTTCCAGCCTCCGGATGCTCCCCTATCTCGAGCCGCCGACGTGGGGGCCGATCACGTCGTTCGGAGTCCTCGCGATGGTCGGCCTGATCTTCGCGATCACCGCGAGCTGGCGCCACGGCGAGAAGCTCGGGCTCGATCCGGCGCGCCTGCACGGCATGGCGCTCCACTGCGGCATCGGCGCCATCCTCGGAGCGCACTACGTCGATCTCTTCCTCTACCAGCCAGGCTGGTCGGCGCGGCCAGACGCGGTGTGGCGCTTCCTGAACCCGTTCGCCGGCATCTCGTCGTACGGCGGCCTGCTCGGCGGCACGCTCGGCTTCCTCGTGTTCGCGCATCGCAACCGCATCGCGCGGCTGCGGTTCGCCGACGTCGGCGCGCTCGGCGTCGTGGTGTTCCTGGTGTTCGGGCGTGCGGGCTGCGCGTCGGTGCACGATCACGTCGGGGTCGCGACGGACTTCGCGCTCGCGGTCGATTTCCCGGCGGGGAATCCGGCGGGCCTTGTCGGGCCGCATCACGATCTGGGCCTGTACGAAATGGCGCTATGGCTCGTGCTGCTCGCGATCTCGATCATCATGCTGCGTACGCCCCGCCCCGCCGGCTGGTACGTCGGCTTCATCGCGGTCGGCTACGCGGTGCCGCGGTTCTTCCTCGATCTGCTGCGCCCCGCGACCAGCGACCCGCGCTACGCGGGCCTGACGCCGGCGCAGTGGGGCTGCATCGCGACCGTGCTCGCCGGCCTCGCGGTGTTCGCGTGGATCGTGAGGCACCGCGAGCCGCCGCCGCCGTATCTACCCGCGACGCCGTGGCGCGTGCACCTCCGCGACCTGGTGCGCTGGCGACCGCGATCGGCCAGGTAGGCCATGAAGGCGCGGTCGAACGCCAGCAGTGAACGTCAGAGCGCGGAGACGTAGTCGAAGCGAAGAAACAAGTTCAAGCTCACGGTGTCCTTGAAGTGGCGCCTGCTCTCGAGCGAGATCCAGTCGCTCTCGAGCTCGTCGCCATGCCGGACCATCGTCACCGCAAGCGCGCCACCGAAGCTCGGCTGCAGTCGCCCGTCGAACAGCCGCGGCAACGCGCCGGTCGCGCCGAGCAGCAGCTGCTGGTGCCACTGACGACCTTGCTCGATCGAGATCGCACTCGTGCGCCAGCCGCCGAGCAGGCCCCACGCATCCGAGGTCGGGTGGAACTCCACCGTCGCATCCAGATCGTCGCTGCCATCCGCGAACGGCTGGGCGTCGACGACGAGACCGAGCTTCCACGCACCGAGGTGCACACCACCGTCGACCCGGGCTTGCTGGGTATCCGCGTCGCTCGAGACTTGCAGGCCGACCTGCCAGGCATCGATCGCGTTCGCGCGCGCGTCGTTCGCCAGCATTCCCACCAGACACATCGCGATCGAGATCTTCATTGTTCCCCCCAGCGGCGAAATAGCGTTGCTTCGTTCGTCACCACGTAGCGCGGTTCGTAGGTGCGCATCGCGTCGAGCGTCTCCGGTGCTGCATCCTGCATCCACAACATCAGCGTCGCGCCGAGTGCCGCGTAGTCGTCGACGACCTTCGTCGGTATGCGCGTCGCATGAAACGCGAGCACGTCGACGCCCTCGCTGGTGCTGTCACCCTGCAGCGACGGCAGATCCGTCGGTTCGAGGCCTTGCGATGCAACGTTTGCGATCAGCCGCAGGCTCACGTCCTCGAACGGCTCCTTGCCGGGCCAGCGTGCGTGCTTCGTGATCGCGCGGAGCAGCGAGACCTTCTCGGAATCAAAGCCGAGCTCGAGCGCGATGCTGTTCTGGCGCGCCGCCGCGATGATCCGGTCCGCCATGTCGAACACGCAGGCGAGGTGATGGCCCACTTCCTCGTCGGAGTGCGACGTGCCGTCGATCAAGACTTCCGCCTTGAGCTCGATCTTGATGAAGAACCGATCGCCGCTCCAGGACACCGGCCCCGATTGCAGCAGGTGCGTGGCGACACGTTCCGCCGCGTCCATGCCGAGCGCCGGCGGACCGGCAAGCTGTCCGAAGTGATGCGCGAAGATGCACGTCGAACGGCTTCGATCCCACAGCGTGTCGACCTCCATGCCATCGATCGCGGGCCTGCCGCGATACTGCAGCGCGAGCGAGGCGTCGAGCGCGGCCAGGGTGTTATCGGCAGTCGGCTCCGTCGCACCCGCGCAGTTCGCGTTGTGGCAGACGAGCGTCGCCTGCGGTCGCTCGACGGGCATGACGCCGCATCCGGCGAGACCACATCCGACGAGCGTGATAGCCAGCAGCTTCCACATCAGAATCCCCCCGTCACTTCGGCACGCAGGAACAAGCTCCAGCCGATCTCGTTCGAGTCCATCACGGTCATCGTCGGCAGGTCATCGCCGTGCTTGACCAGCGGCATCGACACCTCGCCGGCCACGCGCATGCGAACCCGTCCCCACATCAGCGAAGGCAGGGGAGCCGAGATCCCCGTGAACGCCCGATGCTGCCAGTACAAGCTGCCGAGGACCGGTGTCGCGACGACGCGCCACCCGCCGATCAGCGCCCAGTTGCGAACAATGTCGACCTCGACGAAGGCGTCCGTATCGCTCTGCTGGCCGGCGCGGTTGTAGCCGAGCGGATCGAGCACGACATTGAGCGCGACACGACCCGTCTTGATCCCGCCGGAGAACCGCGTCAACTGGGTCGACCGATCCGTGCGGACCAGCAAACCCGCGAAGTACGCACGCTCGGGGCTCTCCGCGCATGCGACATCTACAAAACTTGTGAGTGCGACACACGTCGCCATCAAGGCCATTGCCTTCACCAGAATCCACCTTCCCGCAGCCCCACCGTTGCCGTTGGTTGCCGCTGTCAGAGGGAGACGCCGGCGCTGAGAGAAAGCTCACGCAGAAAGTGACGAAACCGCGAGGATTTCGGAGCCGGGATCTCGGAAGCCAATAAGTACGGGGACTTGTCCGCAGGCACTGGCTCAGGTGCCGGGGCGTCGCTTCGCGATCTCGGCGATCGCGTCCTTCGCGGTCTCGCGGACCTTCTTCACGCGATCCTTCAGCAGCGGCTTCAGCTGATCGACGGCGCCCCGCGCGTGGCCGCGGCAGAACCCGAGGTTGAGCGCGGCGAGCCGGCGAACCTCGGGCGAGCGGTCCGTCAGCATGCTCGCGAGCACCGGAACCGCGCGCGCCTTGTCGGTGCCGCGAGCAAAGCTGCTGAGCGCGATCGCGACGTCCTTGCGAATGACCTCGTGCTTGCTCGCGGCCGCAGCAGCGACCAGCGGGAACTCTCGCGATGCCGGCTCGTATGCGGCCATGCCGGGCCGGAGCTCGTTTGCGATCAGCTCGGTGAGCTTTGCGTCCTTGCGGTCGAGCAGCTCGTCGAGTAGCCGATAGCTCGCCGGCCGCGCCATCGCCAGGCCGACGACCGCCGCGTACTGCGTGCGTTCGCGCTTCACGAGCGCGAACACGGTGTCGAGCTCGCCGAGGACGCCGAGCGCACGCGCCGACCACAGGTGAAGGAAGTGCGCGGTCGACGTGCGTGCGTACTTCGTGAGCACCGGGATCGCCGGACGCGCATGCGGCGCACCCATCTCGGTGAGGATCATGGCGGCGCGATAGCCGTAGCCGCGGGGCGTGAGGGCGGCGATCAGCGCCGGCACCGCACGTGCACCCATCCGCAGCAGCTCGGCCTCGGCGGCCTCGTCATCATCGGCGTCGTCTCCGTCCTCGTGGATGCCGAAGCGAGTGACCAGATACGCCGCGCGCTTGGCGTCGCGCGCGCTCACACGTGGAATTAGACCATCTCCATGAACATCGTCGTCGGGTCCTCGAGCAGCTGCTTGACGTCCTGCAGGAACATCGCGCCGTCCCAGCCGTCGGCGAGGCGATGATCGACCGAGATCGACAGGTTCATGAGGTGGCGGGCGACGATCTGGCCGTTGCGAACCGCCGGGCGCTCCTCGATCTTGTGGACGCCGATGATCGCGACCTCGGGGAAGTTGATGATCGGCGTCGCGAGCACGCCGCCGAGCTTGCCGAGCGAGCTGATCGTGAACGTCGAGCCCGAGAGCTCGTCACGCGTCGCGGTGTTCGTCCGGACCGCCTCGGCGAGCCGATCGATCTCGCGCGACAGATCGAAGATCGATCGCATGTCGGCGTCGCGGATCACGGTGACCACGAGGCCCTGCGGGCCCTGGGCCGCGATCCCGATGTGATAGTACTTCTTGCGGACGATCTCCTGCGTGGCCTCGTCGAGGCTCGCGTTGAGCGCCGGCCACTTCTTGAGGCCCGAGACCACGGCCTTCACGATGAACGGCAGGTAGTTGAGCTTGACGCCGCGATCGGCGGCCCGCGTCTTCGCGCGGTCTCGCACGGCGACGAGCTCGGTCATGTCGATCTCCTCGACATACGTGAAGTGCGCGGCGGTGTGGACCGAGCGCGACATCGAGTCGGCGATCCGCTTGCGCATGCCACGCAGCGGGATCCGCTCCTCCTCGTAGCCGAGCGTCGGCCGCGGGATCGACATCGGCGCGTGGCGCGGCGTCGCCGTCGTCATGGCGGTCGAGCCGCCCGTCTGGAACTGCTTGACGTCGTCGGTGGTGACCCGGCCGTGCTTGCCGGTCGGCGGGACGCGCCCGATCTCGACGCCGAGCTGGCGGGCGAGCCGGCGGGTCGCGGGCGTTGCGAGCACGCGCGGGCGATCCGCGGTCGCATCGACGACCTGGATGCCGCCACCCGCGGTCGCGGGCGCGGACGACATCGGCGGCGGGATCGAGGAGGCTACCTGCCGGTGCATCACCTGCGCCGTTGGCGTCTTCGTGCGCGGATCGTCATCGACGATCTGGGCCTGCGCCTTCTGGCCGTTGCCGTTCCCCTTGGCCGCCGGCTTCGCAGTGCCGCCTTCCTCGTCGATCACGACGAGGACCTTGCCGACCGGACAGATCTCGCCGTCCTTGTAGTTGATCTTGGCGATCGTGCCGGCGCGCGGCGAGGGCAGCTCGACGGTCGCCTTGTCCGTCATCACCTCGACGATCGGCTGGTCGAGCTTGACCTTGTCGCCTTCCTTCACCTTCCACGCGATGATCTCGCCCTCGACGACGCCTTCACCGATATCGGGCATGTAGAAGTCGAAGGCCATCGCTACCACTCCAGCGTCTGGCGAATGGCGCCGAGCACGCGATCGGGGTTGGGCATGTACTCGTGCTCGAGGCTGTACGGGAACGGCGTGTCGAACCCGGTGACGCGCATGATCGGCGCCTCCAGGTACTCCATGGCGCGCTCCTGGATCGACGCGATCAGCTCGGCGCCGAACCCGCACGTGCGCGGGGCCTCGTGGACGATCACGCAGCGCCCGGTCTTCTTGACGCTCGTGAGGATCGTGTCGATATCGAACGGCATCAGCGTGCGCAGGTCGACGACCTCGACGGAGATCCCGGCGGCCTCGGCCTGCTTCGCGGTCTCGTCGGCGATCGACACCATGCCGCTCCACGCGAGCAGCGTGACCTGCGAGCCCTCGCGCGTGACCGACGCCTTGCCGATCTCGAGGACGTAGTCCCCCTCGGGCACCTCGCCCTTGCTCGCGCGGTAGATCCGCTTGGGCTCCATGAAGAGCACGGGATCGTTCTGGCGCATGCACGCGAGGAGCAGGCCCTTGGCGTCGTACGGGTTCGACGGCGCGACGACCTTGAGGCCGGGCGTGTGGATGAACAGCGTCTCGGGCGACTGCGAGTGGTAGTGACCACCGCGGATGCCACCGCCGACCGGCGTGCGGATCACGACGGGGCAGGGATACTGACCGCCCGAGCGATAGCGGAACTTCGCCAGCTCGTTCACGATCTGATCGAACGCCGGGAAGATGAAGTCGCCGAACTGGATCTCGGGGACCGGCCGCAGGCCGTAGAGCGCCATGCCGATCGCGGTGCCGATGATGCCGGCCTCCGCGAGCGGCGTGTCGATCACGCGCTCGCCGCCGAACTCGTCGAAGAGACCGCTGGTGGCGCGGAAGACGCCGCCGAACTTACCGACGTCCTCGCCGAGCACGACGACGCGCTTGTCGGCGCGCATCTGCATGCGCAGGGCGTCGCGGACGGCTTCGATGATGTTCATCGTGGGCATGGAGACCTAACCGTGGTGATGCGGGTTTTTGCTGCGGGCCTGCGCCATGAGGTACTCGCGCTGTTCGCGCAGGTTCCACGGCAGCTCCTCGTAGACGTCGTCGAAGATCGACTCGATCGGCGGAGCGTGCTTGCCATCCGACGCCGCGAGCGCGTCGGTGATCTCCTGGTTGTACTGCGCCGATAGCTCGGTCTCGCGCGCCTCGTTCCACATCCCCTTGTGGCGGAGGTAGCCGCGGAGCCGGTTCAACGGGTCCTTCTTCTCCCAGATCTCGGGCTCCTTGGGATCGCGATAAACGCTCGGATCGTCAGAGCTCGAGTGACCTTGCACGCGGTACGTCAACGCCTCGATCAGCGTCGGGCCCTCGCCGGCGCGCGCGCGCTCGATCGCCTCGCTGGCAACCTGCCAGACCGCGAGAAGATCGTTACCGTCGACGCGGATGCCGGGCATGCCGTACCCGACGGCCTTGCTCGCGAACGTCTTCGCGGCGGTCTGGGTCGTGCTCGGCACGCTGATCGCCCAGCCATTGTTGCGGCAGATGAAGACGCACGGCGCCTTCCAGACGCCCGCGAAGTTCATGCCGACGTGGAACTCACCGGTCGAGGACGTGCCCTCGCCGAAGTACACCATCGAGACGTCGTCCTTGCCCATCACCTTCGCGGCGTACGCTGCACCCACCGCCTGGGGGATCTGCGTCCCGACCGGCGAGCTGATCGAGACGAGGTTCAGCCAGTTCGCCGAGTGGTGCACCGGCATCTGGCGCCCCTTGATCGGGTCGTCCTCGTTGCCGAACAGCTGATCGATGAAGTTCTGGACGGTGTAGCCGCGCCAGAACCACGCCCCTTGCTCGCGGTAACTCGGGAAGATCCAGTCGCCATTGCGGAGCGGCGCGACGGCGAAGTGGCTCGCCTCCTCGCCGATCGACTTCATGTAGAAGCCGAGGCGCCCCTGACGCTGCAGCCGCATCATCCGGTCATCCATGATCCGGGTCAGCAACATGACCTCGAAGATCCTGGTGAGCGTGGCTTCCGGGATGCTCGGCACCTTCACACCGGGCAGCGGCTTGCCGTCGTCGTCGAGGACGCGACGCAGATCGTCTGGTTCACCGGGCGCGCCGTACTGAGATATCGCGACCATGACTTCTCCTCGGGGAGGGGCGGCGTTCGGTGTACGTTTGGGCGCCGACGTTGTCAACGCGCCGAGCGCCATCTTCACGAAGCGTCACGCCGCGTTGCGTTGATGCGCGCCCCTGTGGATAGTCTCGCTCCGTGATCTGGATCTTGCTCGTGTTGCTCACCGTGGTAGGCGGCCTGTCGGCCGTCGGCATCGCGGTCAAGAGTCGCAAGCAGCTCGGCAGCGGTGGAGGGCACCCGAGACGGCAACAGATGTTGCCGTCATCTGGAGACAGCCTGCTCGAGCGCACGATCCGCGACCTCCGCGTCGACGACGTGCTGACGTATGACGGCACGGACTTCCTGTGCGAGGGCATGATCGCCTACGACGAGGACGGCCATCGCTGGATGGGCGGGCGGATCGTCGACGGCGGTGATGTGATGTGGCTCGTCGTCGGCATCGAGCGCGCATCCGCGTCGTCGACCCGCGTGCTCGTGCAGGACACCACGACGCCGATCTCGGGATATCCGCCCGAGGCGATCGTGATCGGCGAGGTTCGCTACGCGCTCGACAAGCGTGGTGCGGCGACCTGCCAGTTATTCGGAGACGTCGGTGGGCTCGGCGCGATGAAGAAGGGTCGGCCGGAGGGTCACGTCGAGCGGTGTCGGTGGTGGCTCTACAACGCGCCGGGCGAGGACACGCTGATCGTCGAGCAATGGGGTTCCGACTATCGCCTGCTCGTGGGCAAGCGGGTCGGCGACAGCACCGTCGAGCTGATGCCGGGAAGCTGACATCCCCGGGCGGCGCTCCGCGGAGCTACAGTGATCGCGTGGCTCGCTGCCCGACGTGTCACCGACGTCTGCGATCCGGACAGTCGTGTCCGCAGCATGCAGGACCGGTCGCGCCCGCCGAGCATCGCGATATCGGTGCGACGCCGCAGTGGGCGCGCCCGCTCGGTGCGTGCATCGGCAGCGGCGGGTTCGCCGCGGTGTGGGAGATCAGCGATGGCGGAGGCGGTGGGCGCGCGGTGCTGAAGGTCGCGCACGCCGATCACGATCTCGCGCGATCCCGGATGCGGCGCGAGGCCGAGGCGCTCGCTGCGATCGGCGCACCTGCAGTGCCGCGTCACGAGGGAAGCGGTGTCCTCGCCGATGGCCGCGCGTGGATCGCGATGGAGCGGATCGACGGCAAGAGCGTCACCGACGTGATCGGCGACGGGCCGCGGATCGCCCACGCGATCTCGATCGCCGATGCGATCCTCGCGGCGCTCGAGCGCGTTCACGCGGCCGGCTTCGTGCATCGCGATCTCAAGCCCGACAACCTCGTCGTGCGCCCGGACGGCACGGTCGTCATCCTCGATCTCGGCCTCGCGCGGAAGCTGCCGGTCGATCCCGACGATCCGACGCGCGCGGGCGTCCAGGTCGGGTCGCTCGAGTACATGCCGCCCGAGCAGCTGCTCGATGCGGCCTCAACGGGCACGCGTGCCGACCTCTACGCGTTCGGCTGCGTGCTCTACGAGCTGTGCTCGGGGCGCCCGCCGTTCATCGGTGATGGCGCCGCGCTCGAACGCGCGCACGCGGCGCTGCGCCCGCCACCACTCGGCGCGCTCGCCACGGTTCCGTCCGCCGTCGAGGCGTTCGTCCACGATTGCCTCGCGAAGCTCCCCGATCGCCGGCCACCGAGCGCCACCGAGCTGCGCCAGCGTCTCGCGGCGATGCGCGACGAGACACCCTCGCTGCAGCGGGCGCAGCACTCGGTGTCGGTGATCCGCGAGGGCAAGCAGCCCGTCGTGCTGCTGTGGGCCGAGCTCCCGCGCGTCGACCGTGCACTGCTCGGCATGCTCGCGGCGCGCAAGATCTCGATCGTCTCGCAGCGCGGTCGCCGGGTCTTCGGAGGGATCGCCGGTGCCGATCATGCCGATCCTGCGGGCGCGGCGATCGCAGCCGCGCGCGATCTCGCGGCAGCCGGCGCACGCGTCGTGCTGCACCTCGACGCGCTCCACGTCGTCCCGCGCGCGAGCGGCACGACGTTCGCCGGCGCTGCGATCGACAAGCCCGAGACGTGGGTGCCGGTCGCGCCATGGACGGGCGTCGTCGTGACCCGCGCGCTCGCCGCCGTGATCCAGACGCCGACTCGCCCGGCCGAGCTCGGCGCGGGCTTCGTCATGCTCGGCGACACCACACAGATCACCAAGCTGATCGGCAGCGACGCGCTGCTAGCCGATCTCGCGGCCGACGCGGCGGCTGCACTCGCGGGTGCCTTCCAGTTGATGACGTTGCTCGTCGGAGATAACGAAGTCGGCAAGACGGCGGTCGCACGGGCGCTGCGCGGACAGCTGCGCGATCTGGGCGCCGACCTCCACGTCGCCGAGATCCCGCCGCCGGGCTCGGGACGGCCCGGGCACAGCGCGCTGGCGTCACTCTTCAGCACACCGGAGGGGGGCACAACTGAGGGGGGCACGCCCGAGGGCCCGATCGTGCGCGCGGTCGGTGATGCGATCCGGACGGCAGCGCGGTCGCGGCCGACCGCGATCATCGTCGACAACCTGCAGCTCGCCGAGCACGACCTGCTCGACGCGCTCGAGTACGCGACGCTCGGCGGCGAGCCGCTCGCGCTGTGGATCCTCGGCCTCGCGACGCCGCGGCTCGAGCACCGGCGGCCCGGGTTCGGTGCACGTGCGGAGCGCCATCATGTCCTCCGCCTGCCGCCGCTCGCCGAGGACGATGCCGTCGCGATGACCGCCGCGCTGCTGCGACCTGCCGAATACCCGCCGCTCCGGGCGCTCCGACAGATCGTCGCGATCGCGCGTG
The DNA here is from genome assembly GCA_013812655.1 of Deltaproteobacteria bacterium. Classification (GTDB taxonomy): domain Bacteria; phylum Myxococcota_A; class Polyangia; order Haliangiales; family Haliangiaceae; genus JABFXX01. Next base: position 22,613 of record JACCTC010000470.1, read on the forward strand.
GTAACCCGATGCACCTCGCGACCCTGGTCCGCGAGATCCACGAGCGCGGTGCGATCCGCACGCGGCCCAACGGCGAGCACTTCCTCGACACGACGGCACTCGACGCGCTGCCGCCGATCGCCCTCGGCCCTTGGCTCGCCGCTCGCGAGCTCGCGCACGTCAGCGTCGAGCTGGTCGCGCTCGCACGCGTGTGCGCGGTCCTCGGCGACGAGATCGATTGCGACGAGCTTGCCGCGGTGGTCGAGGCCGTCGAGCGGCGCGGCGGCGCGACCACGACGATCGACGTCGATGTCGGGCTTCGCGAGCTCACGACCGCCGGGATCCTGGCGACCCCGGCACCGTGCGCGTGGACGTTCCCGCATGCGCTCCTCCAGGATGGCATCTACGCGACCACCGACGAGGCCGAGCGCACCGTGCTCCACCAGGCCGCGCTCGAGTACTGGCGCCACAAGGACATGGCGAACGTGCAGGTCGCCGATCGGATCGCGCGGCACGCCGAGGCGGTTGGCGATCACGCGACGGCCGCGGCGGCGTTCGCGACGCTCGGCGACGACGCGCAACGCGAACATCGCGTGCTCGACGCTGATCAGGCCTGGCAGGGCGCGCTGCGCAACCTCGATCCGGGCAACGTGGAGCGCGGGCGGGCGCTCGTCGGGCGGGCGCGAGCACGCTACCGGCTCCAGCGGGTCAACGAGGCGGTGCTCGATCTCGAGGAGACCGTCGCGATCGCACAGCAGGCTGCCGATCCGATGCTCGAGATCGAAGCACTGCTCGAGCAGGCGACCGCATTCGACTGGACCCAGGACTTCGATCGGTCGACGGCAGCTGCGGCGCGCGCCCGCGCGCTGTTCGAGCGGGATCGCGATCGCTACGCGCGCTTCGCCATCGCCATCGAGTTCGCCGCGGCGCGCGCCGCATTCCGCGACGGCCAGCTCGCTTCCGCGGAGGTGCTGCTGCGTGCGGTCCTGGGCGGCGCACAGGCATCGCATGATGACAGCGCCGAGGTCGATGCAGGTCTGCTGCTCGGTTGCGTGCTCGTCGACCGCGGCCTGCTCGACGAGGCGCACGACGTGCTCGATCGGATGATCGCGCTCTGCGAACGCACCGGCGATCGCTTTCACCTCGGTGCCGCCTACAACAACCGCACGATCCTGTGGTCCGCGCGCGGCGACATCGAACGGGTGGCGAGCGATCTGCGCATCGCGATCCAGCTCGCGCGCGAGCTCGGACAATCCTCGATCGAGCGCGCTGCGACGTACAACCTCGCCGAGGACCGGCTCTGGCAAGGGCACCTCGACGAGGCGCTGCTCCTCGGTCGTCGGAGCCTCGCGCTGCAGACCGGTCACGGTGAGGGTACGACACGTCTCGACGAGCTGCTCCTCGCACGGATCTTCGCGGCGCTCGATCACCGTCCTGACCTTGCGGCATCCCTCGCCTCGCTCGCCGGCTACGAGCTCGAGCCCGACGAGGCCGTGATCTGCCAGGTGCTGCGCGCGGTCCTTCAGCGGGACGCCGCCGAGGTCGACCGCGCCATCGCTCACGTCGTCGATCGCGCACAGCCGATCGCCACGCCGACGCGCCTCGAGCTGATGCACGTCGCGTCGAAGCATGGCCTGCTCGCAACCGAGCGGCGTGCTGTCGCGCGCGAGCTCGGCGCAGGCGATCCGATCTGGTCGCGCCGACTCGACGACTTCTGACGGCTCTCCCTACACGCCGGCGCAGACCGGCCGATGTAGGAACGAACGCGCTCTCCGAACGCTCGCTGCGACCCGATCGGGGATGGTAATGAAACTGGGTTGGACGCGAGCACACAGCTGGAGATCCCAGGGTTCCGGCTCGATCGCTTGGTCGGTGAGGGCGGGTTCGGCCAGGTCTGGCGTGCGTGTCGGATCAACAACGACGCGGAATGCGTCGCGATCAAGATCCTGCACCTCGAGCTCGTGCGGTCGATCGACGCGCTGACCCGCTTCCAGCGCGAGCTCGACGCGATCTCGCGCCTGCATCACCCGAACGTCGTCCGTGCGATCGATCACGGGACACTCGGCGACGGCCGTCCGTACCTCGTGCTCGAGCTGCTCGAGGGTCCGAGCCTGCGCGATGTGATTCACGATCGCGGTGCGATCCCGCCGGCCGAGATGCTCGAGATCCTCCAGCCGCTCTGCGACGCGCTCGCGGTCGCGCACGACGCCGGCCTCGTGCATCGCGACGTCAAGGCCTCGAACGTGATCCTCTCGCACCATCCGGACGGCCGGCTACGTCCGGTGCTGCTCGACTTCGGGCTCGTCAAGCTCGTCGACGAGACCGGACCGGGTCTGACGTCATCGCGCAGCATGCTCGGCACGCCCGCGGCGATGGCGCCCGAGCAGATGCGTGGTCAACCGGTCGATGCGCGCACCGACGTCTACGCGCTCGGCCTCCTCGCGTTCCACATGCTGACCGGGATGCCCGCGTTCGGTGGTGCGCCCGGCGTCGTGCAGAGCTACCTCCAGATTCACGGTGCGCGACCGCGGCCGTCGAGCAAGGTCGATATCGATCCCGCGATCGACGAGCCGATCACGTGCGCGCTCGCGCCAGATCCCGCCGCGCGGTACGCGAGCACGCGCGAGCTCGTCGATGCGCTGCGCGTCGTGATCCACCCCTCGGTCGGCGACGAGGTCGATGTCATCGCGTTCTACGCCGAGGTCGCGCCCGATGACATCGCGACGGTGAAGTCGGTCGTCTGCGCGGCCGGGATGACGGTCGCGATCGAGGCCCCCGACAGCATCCTCGCGGTCGCCCTCCGAGCGGCGACTGACGTCGACGTCCTGAAGGGTGGCCTCGCGAGGGTAGGTTCCCTACATGCTGCGCTGGGATCTTCCCGAGCGACGCTGCACGGTCAAGTCGTCGACGGTCCGGCGCTCGACGTCGAGAGCTGGGCGCCGTATCCGCTGGCTGCCGGCCTGTGGGTCGGCGACGGTATCTGACCTACCTGCTTCGTCAAACCTCACGGTGCGCTGCAACGCTTGAACTTGCGTGCGTGAACACGAGGCCCGAACATGGGTGGATGCGCGCAGTACCTTGCATGCTCTTCATCGCGGCGTCGCTCGTCGCGTGTGCTGTCGAAGAGCCCGCGACCTCGGTCACCACCCAGGGCGTCACGAGCTCGAACAAGATCGCGTTGAACAAGATCGCGCTGAACAAGATCGCGCTGAACAAGATCGCGCTGAACAAGATCGAGCTGAACAAGATCGCGCTGAACAAGATCGCGCTGAACTCGCTGTCGACCCAGGCGTTGCTCGACAACAACGTCCCGGGTGGCCGCGAGATCCTCGAGTACCTCGTCTCGTGTGCGTTCCCCGAGAACGTCACGCTGGTCGGCACGCCGACGGGTGGCAGCCCGATCGAGTTCCGCGGATCGATCGGGCTCGCGCCGCGCTGGGAAACCCGCCAGCTCACGCTCAAGGAGAAGCGGTGGGTCAGCGCCTGCATGCTCGCGCGCGTGAGCAACAGCGGTACGCCACTGTTCATCTCGCTGCGCGGCAACCACGACTCGCTCACGGTCTCGGCGTCCGAGGCGGCGAACTACGACTACGAGGAGGGGGCCTTCTACGGCGACATCTTCACACCCGAGGGCGAGGACATCGTGGCCCTGACCTGCCGAGGCTCTGACCTCGCGAGCGGCAACGGCGGCGCGACGTTCACGCTTCGCCAGTGCGCGGAGAGCAACGACGGCGTGACGAGCATCTGCGGGATGCAGTGGGCCGGCGACTGCGCGAAGTTCGACACGAGCTGGGCGTGCGATGAATCCGGCGAGTACTACGGCCGCTGCCACGACCACGCGACGGCCGATGGCAAGTGGCGCGAGAGCATCCACGCTCGCTACGAAGAGGTCATCACCGTGTTCGTGACCGAGCAGCCGCTGCTCGGCCCCTGATGCTAGTCTCTCGGCGTGAGCATCACGCGGCGCATCCTCGATAGCGCGCAGTCCGGGTTATCGAAGCTGACCTCGCTCGTGATCGTCGACGACGAGCCGCTCAGCCACGTCGAGAGCGCCGCGCTGCAGGCCGAGCTGACCGCGCGCAAGGCGGCGCGCGAGAAGGCCCCGCGCAACCCGCTCGACAACCCGCTCGCGAAGCTCGCGACCTCGGATCCCGCTGCGCGCGCGGCTCGCGAGAAGGCGGCACGCGAACGCTCGGGACGGGTGCATCGCGATCGTGATGAACGCGCGGCGCGCCAGA
>JACCTC010000494.1 GCA_013812655.1 Deltaproteobacteria bacterium
GCGACGCGTGGGTGGCCCGCGTGGCGCTCGCAGCTCGCGGCGATGCGCGCGATCTACCTGCGGGCGCTCGTCCGGCGCGCCGGTGATGCGCTGGTGCGTGGCGTCGGGCTCGCGGTGCTCGCGGGCGTGACCGGCGGGTTGTTCATCCGCAACAACGGGCTCGTCGATGGTGGCGCGGCGACGCTCGGCGCGGCGGTGATCGCGATCGTCCTGGTGCCGGCGCAGGTCGGCCCGCTCGTCGTGCTCGTCGAGGCCCACCGCGCGACTGGCTGGCTCGCTGCCTCCCTCGGGATCGCGCCCGTGCTCCGCGCGCTCGCGCTCGGGTTCGCGAGCGGCGTGCTCCAGCTCGCCGGCACCGCGATCGCGATCGGTGCTGCGGCGATCCTCGCCGATGCCACCGTGTCGACGACCGCGTACCTCGCGTTCGCGGCGCTCGGCGTCGCGCTCGGCTCGACGCTCGGCGCCACGCGCGTGCTGCTCGCCACCGACGAGGTCTCGCGGATCGCAGCGCGCGCGGTCGTCGGTGCGCTCGCGGTGGCCGCGCTCGCAGTGCTCTGGCTCGGGCTGTTCGGGATCGTCGGGATCGTCGGGTTGCTGGCGACGACGGCGTTCGCGCTGCTGATCACGCCGAGGTCCGCATGATCCTCGAGCTCGCCGGGCTCGCGGTCCGCCGCGGTGGTCGCACCGTGATCGAGGACATCGCGTTGACCGTCGAGGCTGGCGAGATCGTCGGCGTCGTCGGGCGCAACGGTTGTGGCAAGTCGACGCTGCTCGGCTGCGTCGCCGGCGTGCTGCCGCCGCGCGATGGTCGCGTGATGATCGAGGGCGCGTCGGTGTGGGGGACGCATCGCGAGCGGACACGTGCGCGGCGCGCGCTCGGTTACGTCCCCGAGGCCGCCGATCCGCCGGGGTTTCTCACCGGCAACGAGCTGTGGGGCCTGTGTGCCGCGAGCCGGCAGACCACCGCACCCTCGGCTGACCTGCGTGAGGCCCTCGGTCTCGACGAGCTTGCCGAGCTCGTGCTCGAGCGGATGTCGCTCGGGCAGCGGCGCCGCGCATGCCTCGGTGCGGCGTTCGTCGGCATGCCGCGGCTGCTCGTACTCGACGAGCCAGATAATGGCCTCGACGCGAAGCGCCTTGCAGCGCTCGTCGAGCTCGTGACGGCGCACGCGGCCGGTGGCGGCGCATGCATCCTGGCGTCACATGATGCCGAGCTGCTCGAGCAACTCGGCGCGCGCACGTTGCACTTGTGACCTGTCGGCTGCGCCGACCTGATCGATCGTTACGCGGCGGCGGTCGTCGTCGCCACGGGGTCGATGGCGTAGACCGCGATGCGCGTGCGATCGCGACCATGCCGCTCGAACTTCACGACGCCCGTGACCTTCGCAAACAGCGTGAAGTCACGACCGATGCCGACGTTGGCGCCTGCGTGGAAGCGGGTGCCGACCTGGCGCACGAGGATGCTGCCAGCGGTGACCTGCTCGCCGCCAAACCGCTTGACGCCACGCATCTTCGGCAGCGAGTCGCGGCCGTTACGGGTGGAGCCCTGTCCCTTTTTATGTGCCATGACGCGATCCTAGGCCTGGATATCCGCGATCTTTACCGCGGTGTAATTCTGGCGATGACCGTTCTTGCGAACGTAGTTCTTGCGACGGCGGAACTTGAACACGACGAGCTTCTCGCCGCGTCCCTGCTCCACGATCTGTCCCGTGACCTTGGCTCCGGCAACGATCGGCTTCCCGATGTTGACGTTGCCACCATCACCGGAAGACACGAGCAACACCTGGTCGAACACGACCTGGGCACCCTCGTCACCGGGAAGAGTCTCGACCACGACAGTCTTGCCGGGCTCGACTCGATACTGCTTTCCACCCGTCTGGATCACGGCGTACATGACTGGTTCTCCACAAAAACGCTTTCGGAATCGCGGACTTTACTGATCGCGCGGCAATCGTCAAGGGCGCACATGACCCCTCGCGATCGTCGAACGAGATCAGGGGCTTAGCGACCCAGCCTTTTCCGCAACAGGTCGGACGTCATCGAGGGGTTAGCGCGCCCCTGCGTCTCCTTCATCACCTGGCCGACGAAGAACCCGAAGAGCTGGTCCTTGCCGGCGAGGTAACCGTCGGCCTGCTTGGGGTTCGCCGCGACCACACGATCGATCACCTCCCACAGCGCAGCTTCATCGGAGATCTGGCGGACGCCACGTCGATCGACGATCGCGAGCGGAGCCTCGCCGGTCTGGTAGGTCTCGGCGAAGATCTCCTTGCCGATCTTGCCGCTGATCGTCCCGTTCTCGACGAGCACGATCAGCGCGGACAGCGTCGCGGCCGGCACGGGTGACTGCGTGATCTCCTTGCCCTCGGCGTTGAGCGCGCCGAGCAGCTCGGTCAGCATCCAGTTCGCGAGCATGCGCCCGCTGCGATCGCCGGGATGCGCGGTGACGAGCGCGTCGAAGTAATCGGCGAGCCCGCGATCCGAGACCAGCGTGCGTGCATCGTCGACCGCGAGGCCGTGCTGCTTCTGGTAGCGCTCGAAGCGCGCCGCCGGAAGCTCAGGCAGCTTCTTGAGGATGCCGCCCATCAGCGCGCCGTCGACGACGAGCGGCGGCAGATCGGGGTCCGGGAAGTAGCGATAGTCGTTCGCCTCCTCCTTCGAGCGCATCGGCGCCGACTGGCCGAGGTCTGCATCCCAGAGTCGGGTCTCGCGAGTCACTCGCCCGCCGCTCTCGACGATCCGGATCTGCCGCAGGATCTCGTTCTCGACGGCGTTCTGCACGAACCTGAACGAGTTGATGTTCTTCAGCTCGGTGCGCGTGCCGAGCCGATCCTCGCCGCGCAGCCGGATCGAGACATTGGCGTCGCAGCGGAGCTGGCCCTTCTCCATGTCGGCCTCGGAGATCTCGAGCCAGCGCACGAGGCGATGCAGCGCGCGCATGAACTCGGCTGCTTCCTCCGCGCTCGTGATCTCGGGCGCCGACACGACCTCGACGAGCGGCACGCCCGCGCGGTTGAGATCGACGTGCGAGACCGCGCCGACGTGCGTGTTCTTGCCGGCATCCTCCTCGAGGTGGATACGCTCGAGCTTGATTCTCTTGATCGCACCGCCGACGATCAGATCGACATGGCCCTTCTCGCAGAGCGGCTCGTCGTACTGCGAGATCTGGTAGCCCTTCGGCTGATCCGGATAGAAGTAGTGCTTGCGCGCGAACCGCGAGCGCGCACGGATCTGCGAGCCGGTCGCGACGCCGAGCTTGAGCGCGAGCTCGAGCGCCGCGCGGTTGAACACCGGCAGCGTGCCCGGCATGCCGAGGACGACCGGATCGGTCAGCGAGTTGGCAGGCGCGCCGAATTCACAGGCAGATGGCGAGAACGCCTTGCTGCGAGTCGCGAGCTGGACGTGAACCTCGAGGCCGATCACCGGCTCCCAGGTCTCCAGCATCCGCTCCATCTCGGTCTGCTTCGTCTGCTTCTCGATCTGCTCGGGCATCAGATCCCTCCGGCTCCCGAGGGCCGACGTGTGCCGAGGCCGACGGCGCTCTCGATCACGCCGGCCGTGCGCAGCAGCGTCGGCTCGTCGAGCGGCTTGCCGAGGAGCTGGACGCCGATCGGCAGCCCGCCCGTGGTGACCCCGCACGGCACGTTGATCCCGGGCAGCCCGGCGAGGTTGCACGACAGCGTGAACACGTCGCCGAGGTACATGTCGAGCGGGCTCGTCTTCGCGCCGAATTGGAAGGCAACGCCGGGCGTCGTCGGGGTCAGCACGACGTCGCAGAACCGGAACGCCCTGTCGAAGTCGCGCTTGATCAGCGTGCGGATCTGCTGCGCCTTCTTGTAGTAGGCGTCGTAGTAACCGGAGCGCAGCGCGTAGGTGCCGAGCATGATCCGGCGCTTGACCTCGGGGCCGAAGCCCGCGCCACGCGTCCGCCGGTAGAGCTCGAGCAGCTCGCTCGCATCGACTCGTTTGCCGTAGCGCACGCCGTCGTAGCGCGACAGGTTCGACGACGCCTCGGCAGGCGCGACGATGTAGTACGCCGGCAGCGCGAGCGCGGTGTGCGGCAGCGAGATGTCGACGGTGATCGCGCCGCGCTCGGTCAGCGCCGCGATGGTGCGCTCGATCGCCGCGCGAACCTCGGGCTCGATCCCGGGGTTGGGAGTAAATCCCAACCCCTCCTCCTCGGGCCCGGGGTTGGGAGTGAATCCCAACCCCTCCTCCTCGGGCCCGGCCGATTCGTCGGCGGCGGCGAAGAACTCGTGTGGAATGCCGATCCGCAGGCCCTCGACCTTGCCGGTCAGCGCGTCGACGTAGCTCGGCACGGGCGCCTCGAGCGACGTCGCGTCGCGCGGGTCGTGTCCCGCGATCACCTGGAGGACCGCGGCGGCATCGGCGACCGTACGGGTCAACGGACCGATCTGATCGAGCGACGACGCGAACGCGACCGCGCCCCATCGCGAGACCCGGCCGTAGGTTGGCTTGAGCCCGACGATCCCGCAGAACGCGGCGGGCTGGCGGATCGAGCCTCCGGTGTCGGTTCCGAGGCTCGCGACGCACATGCCGGCGGACACCGCGGCCGCGCTGCCGCCCGAGCTGCCGCCCGGAACGCGCGATGGATCCCACGGGTTCTTCGTCTGCTTGTAGGCCGAGCGCTCGGTCGATGACCCCATCCCGAACTCGTCGAGGTTCGTCTTGCCGACGATGATCGCGCCCGCCGCGCGTAGCTTGGTGACGACGGTCGCGTCGTAGGGCGGCACCCAGCCCTCGAGGATCTTCGAGCCGGCGGTGGTGACGAGATCCTTGGTGACGAGGTTGTCCTTGAGCGCGACCGGCACGCCGACCAGCGAGCCTAGCGGTTCGCCCGCCGCGCGCTTGCGATCGATCTCGGCGGCCTGCTTGCGGGCGCCGTCCTTGTCGACCTCGAGAAACGCGCCGACCTCGCGATCGAGGAACGTGATCCGGTCGAGCGCGCCGTCGACGATCTGCTGCGCCGTGATCTCGCCCGTGATCACGTGCTTGACGGTCTCCGTGATCGACCAGAACTCGGGCTTCACGACTCGGATCCGGGAATGATCGCGGGCACCACGATCAGATCACCGTCGCGCTTCGGGGCGCCACGCAGGGCCTCGGCGACCGGCAGCGACGGCGCGGGATCATCGGCGCGCAGCGCGAGATCGACGGGCACGGCGTGGGTCATCGGCGGCACGTCGGTGGTGTCGACGGCGGCGATCGTCCCGAAGTACGCGAGGATCGTACCGAGCTCGCTGCCGATCCGATCGAGCTCGTCGGGCTCGAGGTGCAGGCGCGCGAGTAGCGCGAGCTCCTCGACCTCCTTGCGTGTCAGCTCCGCCACCTGCTCACTCCGTAGCGGCAGGGGATGGCAGCGGCCTCGGCTGGAGCTCCGGCTTGCCGCCGCTGACGCGACCGGCGAGCTCCGCACCCATCCGCAGATAGTCATCGGCGATCCGGCCGGCAGCCGCGACGTCGCCCTGCTCGAGCGCCTCGATCAGATCGCGGTGGTGCTTGCGGACACTATCGCCGGGCGCCGCGAGGTTCGCGAGCAGCGGCATGAAGCCGCGCACGCTGTCGCGCACCGTGTTGATGAGCAGCACCATCACCTGGTTGCCGGAGAGCTGCGCGACCGCCACGTAGAAGTCGAAGTCGACCTCGAACAGCTCGAGCGCACCGGCGACCTGATCCCCGCGATCGGCGAGCGTGCGAAGCTTGGCGAGGCCGTCGGGGTCGGTCTGCGCGCGGGCCGCCGCGAGCCGCGCGAGCTCGCGCCCGAAAATCCGGCGAAACTCGAGGAGGTCACGGATCAGCTCGGGCTTGCCGCCGGCGAGCGGCAGCAGGTGCTGCACGAGCTCGATGCCTCCGGTCTCCATGAAGTTCTGGACGCGCGTGCCGTCGCCCTGACGGATCCGGACGAGGCCCAGGTGTTCGAGCTTCTTGAGCGCCTCGCGCAGCGAAGCGCGGTTCACCCGAAGCCGCTTCGAGAGCTCGCGCTCGGGGGGGAGCTTCGAGCCGGGCGGATACTGACCGCCGAGGATCAGCGAGCGAAGTTGCTCGGCGATCTCCTCGGCAACGCGTTGCTTCTCGACCGGTTTGAGCATCCGCTGCCCCGCGAGCCTACCTCAGCGAGCCCCATCCGTAGAAGGCTTGAGGCGGCAATGCGCTGCGTGTTACGTGGTCATGGTGATGACGAGGCCGGCCGCGCTCGGCGACGCAGCGTCGGCACGCATGCTCGTCCAGGACGACGGCAAGCTGCACGATGTGCTCGAGGTCGTCGAGCTTGTCGGGACGATCGCGCGCGTGCGCTCGCCGTTCCTGTTCGAGATCGGCGAGGAGCTCAGCGTCCGGATCGAGCAAGCTGGCGCGGTCTCGGAGGCCAAGGCCCGGGTCCGCGCGCACACCGGCCCCGCCGAGGAGCGCGTGACCGAGCTCGAGCTGACCGCGCGCAGCGAGCCGCGGCCCATGGTGAACGGCTAGTGCTGGTCGGCGATCTCGACGACGTCACCTACGACCTCGAGATCGATGGCGAGGAAGTCCGCCGCACGCTGCATCGCAAGGTCTGGGTCCGGCGCGGGTGGGCGACCGTCGTGCTCGCCTACCAGGAGCGTGATCGCGGCGGCGCGTGGAAGCCGGCGAAGCTCGCGCTGATCCGGCTGCAGCGCGCGCACGAGGCATGGAAGAAGCACGCGGCGATCACGCTGGGTGGTGGCGAGGCGCTCGAGCTGGCGACTGCGCTCGAGAGCTGGCGCGCCGACCTCGGCAGCGATCCCGACGCAGACGACGCCGGCTGATCGCGGTCAGCGCTTGCGGCCGAACAGCCCGCTGCCCGGTTTGGACGAGCCGCCCGATGCGAGCCGCGCCTCGATCACGCGGACCTCGCTCTGCGCCTCGTAATGGTTCGGCTTGGCGGTGAGCACGTCGCGGAAGTGCACGAGCGCCGCCTGATCGCGGCCGAGCATGCGCTCCACGCGGCCGAGGTAGAAGCGCGGATTGATCGCCTTCGGCGAGCGTTCGATCGCACGCTCGAGTGCCACGCGCGTCTGGTGCGCCACCGAGCTCTTGTCCGAGGAGGCGCAGAAGGTCGCCCACGCGTGCATCGCGTGGAAGTCAGCCTCGTCGGGGTTGAGGTCGATCGCGCGCTTGAATTCGGTGATCGCGGCGTTCAGATCATCACGCTTGAGCGCCTGCTCGCCGCGCCGGAAGATCTCCTCGGCCTGGAGGATGCGGATCGCCATGTCCTCGGCGCGCTGGTCTGCTTCCTCCTTCGCTGCCGAGGCACCGCCGTCGTCGAGCTGCGCGTCGTAGTCGGCTCGCCGCTTCGGATCGGAGAGCACCGTGAACGCTGTGTTGAGCTGCGCGACGACCTTGTGTGCGTGCTGGCCGTCGTCGGCGATGTTGAGCGCAGCGAGCCGATCGGGATGCAGCTGCCGCGCGAGCGCGAAGTAGGCCTTGCGAATCACCTCGGCGGTCGCGCCGGGCGAGACACCGATCATCGTGTAGTGATCGGCACGCTCGTCGAGCAGGGCGATGCGTTCATCGACGAGGCGCTGCACCTCGGCGAGCTGCGCGGGATCCGCTTGCTTGCCGGCGCGCTCGGTGCCGGCCGCGAAGTTGGGTGCCGATGTCACCGACTTGCCGCGCCCGCCCACGGGCATCGCGGTCGGCGGCATCAGCGGAGGGGTCTTGCGACCGATGCCCGTCGTGGTGCGGCCCATCGTCGGCGTGTGCGTCGCCGCGCGTCCCATCGCCGGCGTGTGCGTCGTCGTGCGAGCAGTCGCGGGCTTGTTGGTCGTCGTGCGAGCAGTCGCCGGTGCACCTGTGGGTGTCCGGCCAGGCGTCGGTGTCGCCGGTCCGGTCGCAGGCGTGCCGGTCGTCGTCCGTGCGGTCGCTGGCGCACCTGTGATCGGCGGTGGCGTCGGAAGGCTCGCGGCCGCCGTCTCGAGCGGAGACGGCTGGGTGAGCCCGCTGCGCCGCGTACCCGGTGCCGCGGCGGGTAGCGTCGTCGGGTGCGGCCCGCCTATCGGGCCAGCTGCCGTGCTCGTCGGCGGTGGCTGAGTGTGTCCCGTACGCCGCATCGGCGGCGGCTGCGTCTTGCCGGGCCGGTATGCGACGAGCGGCTGCTGCCGCATCGGCGGGGGCGGGGGCTTGCCCGAACCGCCCCGGCCGGCAATGCTCGAGCTCGAGCGACTCGCGCCTCCGAGGCCAGATCGGCTCGCGGTCGCGGGCGCCTCGGCGTGAGTCTGCTGGACGTTGACCGCACTGCACGCGGCGAGCGCGTAGGCGACGGCACGCACGATGCGCGGCTCGACACCGAGGAGGTCGAGCTCGGCGATCGACGCGCCGTTGAGGAGCGCGTCGAGCACGGGGCGCTCGCTGTCCGCGAACCCGAACTGCGGGAGGTCGTCGTACGTGTCGGGCTTGAGGCGATACCAGCTGCCAAAGCTGGCGAGCTCGGTGCCGAGTCGGCTCTCCGAGAAATTTTGTCGAGCGCCGATGTAGATCACCGCGCGGACGTCGAGCTCGGTACCGGGAACGATGGGCAACGTCACCTGATCGACGACCACGAAGTCGCCGCGATCGACGGAGAACGAACGGGCGGCGCGCTGCGCGATCGTCCGGCGTCGCAGCCGCAAGGCCTGCTCGGCACTGAGCCGCAGGTGCTCGGTGAGCACGTCGAATTCGTCGAGGTGCGGCGCCGCGGCCTGCCGGCGCACGAGCTCCGCGACCTGGGTGGTCGAGACGAGGCCTCCGGTCATCGCGACCCGCGCGGCCGAGTCGGCAGCCAGTGGCGAGGAAGCCGCGACGATCGCGCCTCGCGCATAGACGATCTCGTAGCGCTTGCCGTCGCTGGTGAGCGTCAGCTGGCCGCTGACACCGCGCAGTCCGAACGCGGCGAGCGTCCGGCCCCACGGCCGATCACCGACGCTACCGCGCGACAGCTCCGCCATCTCAGGGTCCCCGACGCCACAGCCGGCGGGCCACGAACGCGATGGCCGCGACCACGATGATCACGACCACGACCGCGAGCACGGTCTTGTTACCTTCGGCGTACCCCCACATCGCGTCAGCATTAGGATGAAAGGGACGTCGTCCCGAGTCAACGCCGGTCGCTTCGTTGCGCTACAATCGGGGTCGGATGAGCACGTCATTCCCGCTCGACGGGATGCGGATCCGCTTCGCGGGCGCGACAAATATTGGTCGCAAGCGTGACCACAACGAGGACTCGATCTCGCTCCCGGAGAACGAGCGCCTGGCGATCGTGGCTGACGGGATGGGTGGACACGCATCCGGAGAGGTTGCGAGCCGGCTCGCCGTTGAGCTGATCAACGATCACTTCAACGAGACCGCGAAGCAGCAGACCCTGACGTGGCCGTACAAGGTCGACCGCGACCTCCGCACCCACGTCAACCGCATGGTCACCGGCATCATGCTGGCGAACCTCGAGATCTGGGAGCGCTCGCAGCGCGAGTCACGCTTCAAGGGCATGGGCACCACGTGCGTCGCCGTGTACTTCCTCGAGGACGCGCTCGTCATCGGTCACGTCGGTGACAGTCGCTGCTATCGCACGCGCAACACCGAGATCACGCAGCTCACCGAGGACCACTCGCTGATCAACGACTACATCCGGATGAAGCGGGTCACGCCGGAAGAGGCCGAGAACTGGCCGCACAAGAACGTGATCGTGCGTGCCCTCGGCATGAAGGAGAGCGTGCAGGTCGACATCTTCACCGAGAAGCCGCACCTCGGCGATACGTACCTGCTGTGCTCCGATGGGCTGACCGGCATGATCAAGGATGATCAGATGCAGCACATCCTGATGACCGAGCGCGATCTCGACCGCGCGGTCGATCGCCTGATCTCGGCGGCGAACGAGGAAGGCGGCATCGACAACATCTCCGTCGTGCTCGCCCGCATCGAGACGCCATGAGGTCGACGTGGATGCTCGCGCTCCTGCTCGCGGTCGCGGTGAGCGCGCCCGGCTGCAAGAAGCAGGAGGCTGCGCCTCCCCCGGCCGATAACCGACCACCGCCGATGCCCGAGGCCGAGCTCCGGCGCGGCGCCGATGCCTGCAAGGCCTACGTCGACAAGGTGTGCGCGTGCGCGAATACCGTTGCCGCCGCCACGGAACGCTGTGCGCTCGCGAAGGCGCTACCCGAGGCGATCGAGGTCGCGCGCCAGGTCTCGATGAGCAAGGACTCGGTGCGGCTCGACGTGCTGCAGGCCGCCGACAGCATCCGCAAGACCGTCGCGCAGTGCATCGAGCAGACCGCGCAGCTGCCAACGCTCGGCTGCCCGTAGGGGACAGGCGATCAGGCGATCACGATCGGGCCGGCGTCGGATGCGGTGACGGTCGCGCCAGCCCACACGACGGTGTCGCGGATCGAGGCGTGGACCTCGGCGCCCTCGCCGACGATCGCGTTGGGGCCGACCGTGATATCGGCGCCGATCAGCGCGCCCGCGCCGATCCTGAGAGGTCCGACGAGGGTTGCCGAGTCGTGGATGTGGGCGGCGGGATCGACGCCGGCGAGCGGGCCCGGCGGGTGGCGGAGGCGCGCGCCGTCGAGCAGCGCCCAGTTCGACTCGAGGTAGCGCTCCGGTGTCGAGTGCTCGGCAAAATAACCGTCGGTGTGCTCGTACGCCGCGAGCCGTTCGCCGGCACGCAGCCACGGCAGGTAGCCCTGGCGGATCGAGTCGGACTCGCCGTCGGGCAGCCGCGCCATCACCGAAGGGCGAGTGACGTGAACGCCGCAGAACATGTGCTCACCGTCGCCGAGGATGTCGATGATGCGCGGGCCGCGATCATCGGTGACGACTTGGACGGCGCCCCATGCCTTCGCATCGGGGACCCGGCGGACCACCATCATGCCGAGGATGTCGCCGGCGGCGCGGTAGGCGGCGACCAGCGCGGTGACGTCGAGATCGAAGATCAGCTTGCCGTTGCATGACAGGAACGGCTCGTCGGTGCCGCCCGGATCGAGCAGGGGCAGCGCGTGCTTGAGACCGCCGCCGGTGCCGAGGATCGTCGGCTCGTGGACGTAGCGGACGCACGCGCCGTAGCGTTCGCCATCGCCGATCTCGCGCTCGATCACGTCGGCGCGGTGATGCGTGTTGATCACGATGTCGCGGATGCCGTGTGCGACGAGGTTCGTGATCCCGTACGCGAGGATCGGATACCCGCACACCGGCAGCATCGGCTTGGGTCGTTCGGAGCCGAGGGTACCGAGCCGGGTCGACAGCCCGGCGCACAGGAGCATCGCGCGCATCGCGAATCACCGTAGCAGCGCGGGTAGAACGGCGCGAATTCGCAACGCATGGCCGGATGTGCCAGCGTGACGGGATGCGGATCGCACCGCTGGATCGCTCGCAGCTCGCCAGCGCCGAGCTCGTGCTCGCCGACGCGTGCGCGTTCGATCGCGCGACCGAGGTCGGGGACGAGAAGCTGTTCGAGCCAGGACCCGCCGGTCCGGCACGCGCGTTCGGGGCGTGGGATGGCGACGCGCTCGTCGGGGTCGCCGCGATCGCGGGCCGGTGGCTGCGGGTGCTCGCGGTCGCGCCGCGATCGCGCACACGGGGTGCTGGCAGCGCACTGCTCGCCGTCTGCGAGAGTGCCGCGCGCGCCGCCGGAGAGCCCAGCCTGCGCACGCTCGACCAGCCCGGCAACTACCTCGCGCCCGGCGTCG
>JACCTC010000011.1 GCA_013812655.1 Deltaproteobacteria bacterium
GCATCGATGTCACCCCGCCGTGGCCGCGGCTCACCGTGCGCCAGGCGATGCAGCAGTGGGCGAACGTCGAGGTGATCGGCGACGAGTCCGCAGCCACGCTCGTCGCTGCCGTGCGAGCGGCGGGCATCGAGGTCGCCGCCGACGCGGCGTGGGACGATGCATTCTTCGCGGCGTTCCTCGCACGCGTCGAGCCGATGATCGCGGCGCTCGACCGTCCGCTGATCCTCGAGGACTGGCCGGCCCCGCTCGCCGCCCTCGCACGCCGCCGCGCTGATGATCCGCGGACCGCGCTTCGCTTCGAGGCCTACGTCGGAGGGCTCGAGCTGGCGAATGCGTTCGGCGAGCTCACCGATCCGGTCGAGCAGCGCGCGCGCTTCGAGGACGATCTGCGGATCCGCCGCGCGCGGGGCAGGGCCACGTATCCGATCGACGACAAGCTGCTCGCCGCGCTCGCCGAAGGGCTACCGCCGTCGGCGGGCATCGCGCTCGGCTTCGATCGCCTGGTAATGCTCGCGACCGGCGCGACCCGGATCGATGACGTGCTGACGTTCAGCGCCGGCGAGCTTTGATCTAGGGCAGCTCCATCAGCGTCCAGTACTTGTTCAGCGTGGCCATGACCTCCGCGAACGTGTGGAACGTGACGGGCTTCAGGAGATAACCGGAGACATTGAGCTGGAACGCGTCGACGCGGTCGCGATCCTCGTTCGAGGTCGTCAGCACGACGACCGTCAGGGTCTGCAGCGCCGGGTCCTTGCGAACTTCACGCAGGAACTCGAGGCCGTTCATCTTCGGCATGTTGAGGTCGAGCAAGATGATGCGGCGCTGCGGTGGGATCGTGCCGCCACGCAGGAGCTCGAGGGCCTCGAGTCCGTTGGACGCCACGAACAGCCGGTTGGTGATATTCGCCTTCTGAAATGCCCGCTTGACGGTCATGACGTCGACCTCGTCGTCGTCGACCAGCAGGATGTTGAGGGCTCGCTCGTCAGTCATGTGCTGCTTTCCCCATCAAGCTCAGCGGGCCACGTGAAGAAGAACGTGGCACCGGCGTCGGGCCGAGACTCGACCCGCGTCGTCCCACCCAGGGACTCGACGATCTTGCGCACGATCGATAACCCGATTCCAGTGCTCTCGACTTTGTCGCGTCGCTCTAACGTTTGGAAGAGCCCCCAGATCTTCTCGTGATACTCGGGTGCGATGCCGACCCCATTGTCGGCTACAAAAAACTCGTACTGGCGCCCACGCTTGTTCATGCCGACGTCGATCACGAGCTCGCGACCGGGGTTGTACTTCACGGCGTTGCTCATCAGATTCATGACGATCTGCTGGAGCTGGGTGCGTGACGTCATCAGCACCGGCAGGTTCGGCTCGACGACGAGCTTCGCGGTCGGTGGCGGCGCGAGCAGCTCCCACGTCTCCTTGACGAGCCTCCCGACGTCGATGCGCTCGACCTCCCCGCGATCGCGGCCGGCGCGGCTGTAGGCGAGGATGCCCGCGATCAGGTACTCGAGGCGGCTGACCCGGCCGCGCAAGAGGTGCAGGTGCTCGCGCGTCTGGTCGTTGAGCTGACCCTCGAGGTCATCCTCGATCCACTGGGCGAGGTTCGCGATGCCGCGCAGCGGCGCCTTGAGGTCGTGGGACGCGACGTAGGCGAACTGATCGAGCTCGCGGTTGCTCTTCTCGAGGGCGGCGATCAGCTCGTGCGCCTCGCGGAACAGCCGCGCGTTGTCCATCGCGATCGCGGCGGTCGACGCGATGCCTTCGATCAGGCGCTGGGTCTCCGCGGTGAACGCACCCACACGCTCGTGGCCGAACATCAGCGCACCGATCCGCTTGCGATCGCGGCCGGTGACGGGCACCGCGAGGTAGCTCGTGATCGGCGGATGCTCGGGTGGTAGCCCGAAGTGGGGCCCGGTCCGCCCGTACTGCTCGCTCGCGCGCAGATCGTCGATCCGGACGACCTTCTGCTCGATGAACGTCGGCGCCAGCAGCGTCGTGCTGCGCGGTACCGCGAGCTTGTCGAACGCCTCGCGCGGCGCGCCGGAGATCGCGTAGAGCATGAACTCGTTCGGCAGGTTGTAGAAGAACACGCCGAGCTGGGCGCCGGCGAGCCGGGTCGCGGCGTCGATCACCTTCTGCACGAGGACCTCGACATCGAGCACGGCCGCGAGCTGCTGGCCGAGGATGTGGAGCACCTCCAGATAGCCCGCTTGCTTGCGCAGGCGATCCTCGGCGTGGCGGCGCGCGACATCCGCGGTCTTGCGATCGATGCCGAGCGCGATCGCGTCGGCGATCGACGACAGGCTGTTCAGCATGTCGTGATCGATCTTGTTGCGCGAATAGAGCGCCATCACGCCAACGATCCGATCCTGGATACGCAGCGGATAGCCCGCGAATGCGACGATCCGTTCGCTCCGGATCCACGCGGTGCGGCCGATGTGCAGATCGGTGGCCGCATCGTTCGTGAGGTACGGGTCGCCGTCCTCGGCGATGATCCCGACCTTGTGCTCGCCGAGCTTGAGGACGTTCTGCTGCGGGTCGCCGGTCTCGATGCCCGCGCTGCCGCACAGCGTGAGCTCGCCCGCGTCGTGATCGACCGTCCAGATCCGGACGAGCGCGGCGTCGAGCTGGCGGACCATCGCCTGTGCGCAGCGTACGAGCGCGGACCGCAGGGACTCCTCGCGGGTCAGCGCGTCGCCGATCTCGGCCATCACGAGCGCGGTCTTGGCCTGGCCGGTCTCGATCGTGTGCGCGTTGACCTGCCGCATCGAGATCAGCAGGCCGCCATCGGGCGTCGGTCGTGCGCGAGCCTGGCACCAGCCAATTGCCGGCAGCGAGCTCTCGCTCAGCAACTCCGTGCGATCGGCCATCGCGTAGCGAAAGCCCGCGGCGAACGCGGTCTGCTCGAGCGCCGGGCAGCGCTCCCACAGCGTGGTGCCCTTGCTGCCGAACATCCGCTCGGCCTCTGGATTCGCGTACAGCACGCGCCAGTCCGGTCCGACGACGAGCACGCCGTACGCCAGGAGCCGCAGGATCATCTGCGGGTCGGCTACGGCATTGTCGGCGGCAACCACAGGCGTCACGATACGAAACGGCTCGACGGCAGCCGCATCGTCGACGGTGATACCACGGTGAGACGGCGCCGAGCGAACGCGCTCATATCAGCGGCGGCTGCCTCAGGTCCCTAAAGGGACTCCCTTCGGCCAAGGTGATTTCCATCGGCGCTCCACGCCGACAGAAATCGATCGGTTGCCTCAGGTCGTCGCGGTCGCGTGCACCGCGCGCTCGTGGCGTGTCGGCTTGCCGCCGCCACCCTTGGTGCCAGCCCGCGCCGACCGCCGCACGCGCTCGAGGAGCGGCTTGACGAACTGGCCGGTGTAGCTCCGCGCGATCAGCGCGACCTGCTCGGGCGTCCCGGTTGCGATGATCTCGCCGCCCGCGGCACCACCCTCGGGGCCCATGTCGATGATCCAGTCGGCAGTCTTGATCACGTCGAGGTTGTGCTCGATCACGAGCACGGTGTTACCGCCCTCGACGAGCCGCCCGAGCACCTCGAGGAGCTTCTTGACGTCGCCGAAGTGGAGGCCTGTCGTCGGCTCGTCGAGCAGGTACAGCGTGCGCCCGGTCTGGACCCGGGCGAACTCGCGCGCCAGCTTCACGCGCTGGGCCTCGCCACCCGACAGCGTCGTCGCCGGCTGGCCCAGCGACAGGTAGCCGAGGCCGACGTCGACGAGCGTCTGCATGATCCGGCCGAGCTGCTTGTGGTGGCGGAACATCTCGAGCGCCTCCTCGACGGGCGTGTCGAGGATCTGCGCGATCGTCTTGTCCTTGTAGGTGACCCGCAGGGTCGCGTCGTTGTAGCGCTTGCCCTTGCAGATCTCGCACGTGACGAACACGTTCGGCAGGAAGTGCATCTCGACCTCGCGGACGCCGGCGCCCTCGCAGGCCTCGCAGCGGCCACCGCCTTGCTTCGCCGAGACGTTGAACGAGAACCGGCCGGCGGCGTAGCCGTAGGTCTTCGCGATCGGCATCTGCGCGTAGAGCTCGCGGATCAGATCGAACGCCTTGGTGTACGTCGCGGCGTTCGAGCGCGGCGTGCGGCCGATCGGCTGCTGGTCGATGACGATGCACTTGTCGACCTTGCCGAGGCCGGTCAGCGAGTCGTACGGCCCGACGCGATCGAGCGAGCGATGCAGCATGCGGTTGAGCGCCGGGTGCAGGGTCGCGTTGATCAGCGATGACTTGCCCGCGCCGGATACGCCGGTGACCGCGACCATCACGCCGAGCGGGATCTCGACGCTGACGTTCTTGAGGTTGTGCTCGCGCGCACCACTGAGCTTGACCCAGCTCGATGGCTCGCGTCGGGTCTGGGGAACCTCGATCGCCTCGGCGCCCGACAGGAAGCGACCGGTGACCGAGGTCGCGACCTTCTTGATGTCGGCCGGCGTACCCTCGGCGACGACCTTGCCGCCGTGCCGCCCCGCGCCCGGACCGAAGTCGACGACCCAGTCCGCAGCCTCGATCGTCGCCTCGTCGTGCTCGACGACGAGCACGGTGTTGCCGAGGTCGCGCAGCCGGTGGAGCGTCTTGATCAGCCGCTCGTTGTCACGCTGGTGGAGGCCGATCGACGGCTCGTCGAGGACGTACAGCACGCCCGAGAGCTCGCTGCCGAGCTGCGACGCGAGCCGGATCCGCTGCGCCTCGCCACCGGACAGCGTGGCCGCCGAGCGGTGCAGCGTCAGGTAATCGAGGCCGACGTCGAGCAGGAACGACAGCCGCGCCTTGATCTCCTTGAGCACCTCGCCGGCGATCTGCGCGCGCGAGCCGGTGAGCTTCATCGACGTGATCCACTCGAACGCCTGGCGCACCGTCATGCCAGTGACGTCGTTGATGCCGCGCTCGTTCACGAACACCGCGCGTGACTCCGCGCGGAGACGCGTGCCGTGGCAGACCGCGCACGGGATCGACGCGAAGAACTGCTCGTAGTTCGCGCGCGTGCGCTCCGACGACGACTCGCGATGGCGTCGCTCGAGCTGCGCGAGGATGCCCTCGAAGCGCATCGCCCACTCGCCGGTCGAGTGCCGGCCTTCCCACGCCACGGTGACGCGCTTGTCGCCGGTACCATGCAGCAGGATATCGCGCTGCTTCTCGCTGAGCTTGTTCCACGGCTTGTCGAGATCGATCTTGAACGCCTTCGCGAGCGCCTTGACGATGTTGGTCGTCCAGCCCGAGTCCTTCGCGATCGACTCGCCCCACACCGCGACCGCACCGTCGCGGATCGACCGCGTGTGATCGGGCACGACCAGGTTCGGATCCGCGGCCTGACGCTCGCCGAGCCCGTTGCACTCGACGCACATCCCGAGCGGCGAGTTGAACGAGAACGACTGGGGCGACAGCTCGGGAAAGCCGATGCCGCACGTCGGGCACGCGTTCGATTCCGAGTACACGCGCGGCACCTTCTCGCCGGCGACCTCGACCATCAGCTTGCCCTTGCCCTCGCGCAGCGCGGTCTCGACCGAGTCGGTGAGCCGGCCCTTGTCGGCAGCGTTGATCGAGAGCCGATCGATCACGAGCTCGATCGAGTGCTTCTTCTGCTTCTCGAGCGCCTCGACGTCCTCGAGCCGCACGATCATGCCGTCGATCCGGACGCGGACGAAGCCGGCCTTGCGGAGCTCGCCGAACAGCTCGCGGAACTCGCCCTTGCGGTTCTCGGACTTCGGCGCGAGCAGCGTGACGCTCGTCTTCTCGGGCAGCGTGGCGAGCTCGTCGACCACCTCGGATGCGGTCCGCGCACCGACCGCGCCGCCGCACTGGTGACAGCGCTGCTCGCCAGCGCGCGCGTAGAGCACGCGCAGGTAGTCGTAGATCTCGGTGATCGTGCCGACCGTCGATCGCGGGTTGCTCGACGCGCTCTTCTGCTGGATCGCGATCGTCGGCGACAGCCCGCGGATCCGCTCGTACTTCGGCTTCTCCATCTGGCCGAGGAACTGCCGCGCGTACGCCGACAGCGACTCGACGTAGCGGCGCTGGCCCTCGGCATACAGCGTGTCGAACGCGAGCGACGACTTGCCGGAGCCCGACGGCCCGGTGATCACGACCAGCCGGTGCTTCGGCAGCTCGAGGTAGTCGACGTCGAGGTTGTGCTCGCGGGCGCCCTCGACGACGATCTTGTCGGGCTCGCCTTTGGGGGTGTCACGGCCAGGACCAAGCGAGCTACGACCCATAGGCCGGACACCCTACGGAGCGGATGTTCAGGTGTCAAGGCAAGCAGTTATGTCCGATCAGTCAGTCAGCCCAATGCTGACAACCTGACGTCAGCTTTGGGGAGCGGGTCGGATGTGGACCGCGGGTCGGAGCCTCGCGAACGCCTCGGACGCCGATCGCGGGGGATCGCGACCGGGACCTCACAGAACGAAAACCGGCGACTCCCTGTCGAGGAAGTCGCCGGCCGAGACCCGAGGTCCTCGGGACTCGCGGATCAGGTGTCGTCGATCAGGCGCGTGCGCGCTCGACCGTGACGTCCTGCTCCTTGTGCTGCTTGCCGTGAACGCCCGTGATGATCTTCTCGACCAGCTCCTCGGGGACGCGCACGTGGGCGTGCGTGTCGCGAAGGCTGACCGAGCCGATGCGGGCCTTGTCGCCGCCGATCGGGCCCGCGAGCAACTCGCGGAGATCGTCGGCCGAGACGCCGTGCTTCTTGCCGAGGCTGATGAACAGCCGCGCCTGCGCATCGGCAGTCGCTGCAGCCGAGGCCGCCGGCTTGTCGTCACGCTTCGCGCGGCTGCTTTCGGCCTTCTCGGGCTTGTCGGCCGTCTTCGCCGGCTTGGCTTCGGCCTTGTCGCGGCCACCACGGCTACGACCCGCGCCACCGCGGTCACGTCCACCACGGCTCCGGCTCGGGCGTCCGCCGTCATCGGTTGCCGCAGCTTCGCCACCAGGTCCATCGATAGCCGCGGCAGCCGCTTCCGGCTCGGGACGCGTCGTCTTCTCCTCGGCCCAGGTCTCCCAGAACTCGCGGGTCTCGGTCGTGGCCGCGGCCTTCTTGCCGCCCTTGCCGCCCGCCTTGGCGCCCTTGTCTCCGCCCTTGTCGGCGCGGTCGAGTGCAGCACGCGCGACGTCGTCGACCTTCGCGGGCTCGACGGTCTCGACGGCCGGCGCGGCCTCGGTGCCGACCACGGCAACCGTGTCGAGTCGGTCGATCCGCTCGGTCACGTCGTTCTCGCCAACCGGGCGCGTTGCCTGCGCGGGTGCACCCGGGCGGTCCGTGCGGTCACGGCCGCGATCACCCCCGCGGTCACCGCGGTCGCGATCACGTCCGCCACGACCACCGCGGTCGCGGTCACGGCCATAACGCTCGCCACGGTCGCCGCCGCGATCACCACGATCACTGCGCTCGGTGCGCTCGCCCGGCATCGCCGGCGACTCGGTCAGCGCAGCCACATCGGTCGAGCCGGTCGCAACCACCGTCGGCGCGTCGTCGCTGCCGATCGCAGCCATCACCGGCTCGGTCGGCCGATCGCCGTGGCGGTCGGGACCGCGGTCGCGATCGGGACGGCCACCACGGTCGCGGTCGAAGCGACCACGGTCACCACCACCGCCACCACCGCCGCGCTCGCCACGGTCACGATCGAACCGGCGCTCGCCGCGATCGCGGTCGAACGGACGGTCGCCACGATCACCTTGTGGACGGTCACCCTGCGGGCGGTCGCCAGCGGGTGCGCCGTCGGTGCGCGCCTCGAGAGCTCCCTCGACGCGATCCGGACGCGGGCCACGGTCGCGATCGCCACGATCTGGGCGGTCGCCACGGTCGGGACGCGGACCGCGATCGGGACGATCACCGCGATCGAACGATCGCGCCTCGCCACCACCAGGAGCTGCGCCGCGGTCATCGCGATCACGCCACGGACGACGCTCGCGATCACCACCACCACCACCACCACCACCACCACCGGGGCCGCGGTCGCGATCGAAGCGCGGACGCTCGCCACGCTCGCCACGGTCCGGACGATCGAACGATCGCTCGCGATCCGGGCGGTCACCACGCTCGCCGTCGACGATCGCCGGGGCGCTCTGTGCGGTGATCGTGGTTCCGTCCATCGGCCGGTCCTCGCGGGGCCGGTCCTCGCGCTTGGGGCGCGCGCGTGTCGACAGCTTGTCGAGCTTGTCGGCGACGAGCTGCGCGAGCACGCGCTTGCCGGCGGATGTCGCCAGCAGCTTCTCGAAGATCTGGCGCTCGAGATCGGTCGGCGTCCCGGGAACGCCACGGATCAGGATCTGCACCGGGTCGGGCGGCTGCGGCGTGCCGACGGGCGGCAGCGGCACCTTGAGCTTGCCGACGAAGATCTCGTCCTTCGGCAGCAGGCGCTCCTCCGGCTTGATGCCGAACGTGAGCCGCACGTAGCGGAAGTTGCCGAGCTCGCGCGGACCGACCATCGAGAGCGCGGTGCCCTTCTTGCCAGCGCGGCCGGTGCGACCGGTGCGGTGCACGTAGACCTCGGGCGACTCGGGCACCGAGTAGTTGATCACGTGCGAGAGGTTCGAGATGTCGATGCCGCGCGCGGCGACGTCGGTCGCGCACAGGTAACGGAGGCTCTTCGCCTTCATCCGGCCCATCACGCGCTCGCGATCGGCCTGCGACAGATCGCTCGACAATGGCTCGGCGTCGAGGCCCTGCTTCTGCAGATACTTCGCGACCATCGTGGTCTCGTCGCGCATGTTGCAGAAGATGATCGCGCTCTCCGGCTCCTCGGCGTAGAGGATCTTGAGGAGGTCGCGGCTGCGCGCGATGCCACTGACGATGTAGTACGCGTGGTGGATGTCGCTGACCGAGATCGAGTCACGCGACAGCGAGATCTGCTCGGGTGCCGTCATGTGGCGCCGCGCGTAGCGTTGCACCTCGTCGGGCATCGTCGCCGAGAACAGCATCGTCTGCTTCTTCTCGGGGAGCTCCTTGACGACGCGCTCGATGTCCTCGAGGAAGCCCATCGACAGCATCTCGTCGCACTCGTCGAGCACGAACGTGTTGATCGTGCGGCAGTCGAGCGTGCGGCGACCGATGTGATCGAGCACGCGACCCGGCGTGCCGACCACGATGTGGACGCCGTTCTTGAGGTTGGTGATCTGCTTGCCGATCGGTGCGCCACCGTAGATGGCCTCGACGATGATGCCGCGGTGCTTGCCGATGTTGGTCAGCTCGCGCGCGACCTGGAGGGCGAGCTCGCGCGTCGGGGCGAGTAGCAGCGCCTGTGGCTGGCGATGCGTCGGGATCAGCCGGTTGACGATCGGCAGGCCGAACGCCGTGGTCTTGCCGGTGCCGGTGCGGGACTGGACCAGCAGATCCTTGCCCTCGCTGACCGGCTTGAACACGGCGGTCTGCACCGGCGTCGGTGCGAAGTAGCCCATGTCGTCGAGCGCCTGCTTGACGTCGGGGTGGAGCCCCAGATCGTCGAAGCTTGGCGGCGGCGGCGCGGCCGGGATTTCAGGAGTCTCGAGGGCGGAAGTCTCAGCAGTGAGCGCGGCGATCGAGGCCGCGTCCGCCACACCGTTTTCGTGTGGCATCGGATCGTTGGTCATCAGTAAGAACCTTGGCGTGTTTGTGCTCTCCGAGATCGTCCAGTCGGAGCACTGGCTCGCGGGATGCCTGGGGATTCGCAGGCACTGGACGACATCGTCCGTGGCTGCCCCATAGCTCTTCGCTGAGGCAGAGCTCGCGCTGTGGATCGGCCTGTAGACGGCACCCCACGCGTTCCCGAGCTCCAGTGTCAGTAATCATCGCGTTTTCAACGGACCTTGATTGCCGCGAACCTTAGTCGCGCCCCCCCAGCCGGTCAAGGACCATTCACCGCCGGGTGACCGCCGGGTCACCGCCGGGTCAGCGCCGGGTCAGCGCCGGGTCAGCGCCGGGTCAGCGAGGGAGCGTCAGCTGCAAACGGCCGTCGGCGTCGGCGATCCCGCGCCCGACCAGCGTCGCCGGTACCGAGCAGCTCGCAGGCGGGTTCTTGACGAGCGTGCACAGCGTCTGCGCCTCGTCGATCCGGTAGAGCTTGAGCTCGGCGCCCTCGAGCAGCGCGCCATCGGCGTCGCGCACGTTGGCGCGCACGAAGGCGGCGTCCGGCAGCTCGATCGGCGGCAGCGTCACGGTCGTCGACGAGGTCCGCGGCAGCTCGATCCCGAGCAGCGTCATGTTCGGCGCGTGGCTCTGCGGCGACGGCTCGAGCACGAGGTCGTAGTGGCCCCAGATGTCGATCAGGTTCGGATCGACCCACACCACGAACTCGCCGGTGTTCGGCGTCACCGTGGTCGCGGCGGGGATCGCGGCGAGGAATGCCTGGGCTGCCGTGGTGTCGAGGCTCCACACGAACTTCAGCGATGGCCGGGCGGTGACCGCGATGTCCTTGAGGGGCTCGCCGTCGTGGCTGTAGACGACGCCGCGGAGTGCGACGCGGTTCGGAAGCTGGCGCGTCGGGTAGGGGCCGACGACCATGAACGGCTCGTCGAAGATCACGCCTGTCGTCGCGTTCGCGGGCGGCACGATCGACAGCCGGTACGCCGCCGCGAACAGCGTGCCGTCGAGGACTCCGAGGGTGATCCGGCCGTTCTCGTCGGTCGTGCCCTCGACCTCGACCGAGGTCGCACCCGTCGGGGAGGTGACCCGCGCGCTCAGCCGCACGCTCGCGCCGCGGACCGGCACGACCTCGCCGCTGCCGTCGACACCCTTGACGTCGAACGCGACCACGCGCTCGCTACCGACACCCTGCGGCCACGCCAGCGTGATGCTCGCCATCCCGGTCGACCCCGAGATCCCGCCGAACCGCAGCGTCGGGCGCAGCCCCGGCGACGTGGTGCTCGCCATCGAGCTCGCGACGACCTCGACGTTGCCGGACAGCGCGCTCGCGAGCTGGATCGAGAACTTGCCGTCGGTACCCGTGAAGTCGACCGTCGACACCTCGCTCGGCGCGGACGTCGCGTCCCAGCGACCAAGCGCGACCACGCGATAGTTTGCGAGTGGCTGGCCGGCCTCGTTCTTGACGATGCCGCTGACGGTCGGCAGGTTGATGCCGCCGAGCTCGAAGGTCCGGCCGGCCGTCGTGCCGGCGATGCTGAGGGTCGTGCGGAGCGGCGGGAACAGCTGCGCCGGGCTCGGCGGGTTCGCGGGCTGGTCGCGGCCATCGGGGACGATCGTGATCGTGTACGTTGCGTCGGCGCTCGCCGGCACCGCGATCTGGAACCCGTCGGTTCCCTCGGCAGACACCACGCTGCGGAAGCCGGGACCGCCGGGGAAGCTCGACGGCCGGGTGATCGTGATCTTGGCGTCGAGCGACGACGCCTCGCAGGTCAGCGGCGCCGCGCACGCGAGCCGCGCGGTGTAGAGCGCCGCGCGCTCGAGCTGGATGTCATCGATCCAGCCGTCCTGGTAGATGCCGATCTCCGTCAGCTCGCGCGATGCCAGCGTCGGTCGCTCGCTCGGTGGCGAGACGACGGCGGAGAACGGACCGGCTGGCGGATTGCCCCAGCAGATGCCCTCATCGCAGACCTCGCCGTTGAGCTGGTCGCAGTCCGACGACGTGCTGCACATCGGCACCTCGCGGTCGGGTACCGAGAGGCAGCCACCGAGAATAGGAACGGCCGCGGCGAGCATGGCGCGGATGCCCGTCACGTGCCGCTCCGCTTGCAGTCGAGGTGGAAGACCTTGCCGGTGGACAGCCCGCCCTCGGGCATCGCCTGGAACAGCGGTGTTCCGGTCTCGAGCAGCGCCCGGTCGAACACCTTGACGTTCATGTCGAGCAGCTTGCCGACGTCGAGTTCTTGGCAGAGCGCGGTCGCATCGCAGGTCACCGTGCGCTTGACGTCCCCCGTCGACGCTGCGGTGCAGGTCGAGCGTGCCGGCTTCGGGGCGTCGAGCTGGTAGTCGACGAACACCCGGACGTAGAGCGTGTCGAGCAGATCGGTATCGATCAGCTCGACGTTGAGGCTGCCTTCGCCGGGCACGAACACCACGGTGCCGAGCTCGGGGAGCTCCGACTGCTCGCCACGCACCGCGATGACCGCGGGCGGCGAGTTCGCGCCGGCATCCTGGTTGTCGACGGACAGCGAGGGCGTGATGACGCACCCAGTGAGCTGACTGACGACGATCAAAGATAGGAGAGCTCCCACAGCCGCAGACCGATCATGCACCGCACGCGCCAGCCGTGATCCTCCGAGCGTTCTCGCATGGTTACGCAAGAGATCGCGGGTGGATCGGGCGGGGAGGTCGGACATTCGCGTCATGGGGAGGAACACGGTGGGACGATCTGGATCACAGCGGTCAGACAGCGCCTTCAGCGTCACCAGGTTCCCCACCTTCCTTCTCGAGGTGGCGGAACACGGTGCGGGGATCGACGCCGAGGTCGCGCGCGGTCTTCGTCCGGTTGCCGTTGTTGAGCGCGAGCACCTCGTTGATGTAGTCGCGCTGGAACTTGTCCTTGGCGTCGGCGAGCGTGAGGATCTGCGGCAGCGAGTCGGCGTCGAGCCCGAGGTCATCGGGCCCGATCACGCTCGACTCGCAGAGCACGATCGCCTTCTTGATCCGGTTCTCGAGCTCGCGGATGTTGCCGGGCCAGTTGTGCTTGCGGATCGCGACCGCGGCGTTCGGCGAGAACCCCTTGACCTTGGCGTCGTACTCGCGCGCGTAGCGCGACAAGAGGTACCGCGCGATCACGAGGACGTCCTCGCCCCGATCGCGCAGCGGTGGCAGCTCGACGTTCACCACGTTGAGCCGGTAGTAGAGATCCTCGCGGAACCGGCCGCCGGCGATCTCCTTCTCGAGCTCGCGGTTGGTCGCGGCGAGGATCCGGATGTCGACGTTCTCGGGCCGGGTATCGCCGACCCGGTAGACGACGCGCTCCTGGATCGCGCGCAGCAACTTCACTTGCAGCTCGATCGGCATCTCGCCGATCTCGTCGAGGAACAGCGTGCCGCCGTCTGCCGCCTGGAACTTGCCCTGCTTGTTCGCGACCGCGCCGGTGAACGCACCCTTGACGTGGCCGAACAATTCGCTCTCGAGCAGGTTCTCCGGGATCGCGCCGCAGTTGATCGTGACGAATGGCTTGCCCGCGCGCGGCGATCGGTTGTGGAGCTCGCGCGCGATCAGCTCCTTGCCGGTGCCGGTGTCGCCGGTGATCAAGACAGAGATGTCGGTGACGCTGATCTTCTCGACCTTGCGAAACACCTGCTGCATCGGCGGGCTCGTGCCGACGATCTCGCCGAACCGGTACTGCTCGAGTCGATCGTTCAGCCGCTTGTTGTCGACCTTGAGCTCGTTCATCAGCATCGCGTTCGCGACGATCAGCGAGGCCTGCGACGAGAACACCGTGAGCACGCGCAGCGTGTCCTGCTGGAATAGATCGCGGATCGCGTCGTTGCCGACGTAGATCAGGCCGATCAGCCGGCCGCGATCGAGCAGCGGCACGCAGATCACCGACGAGACCTTGAGCTGCATCACGCTCTTGCTCGACGAGAACTCGTCGTCGCGCAGCGCGTCCGAGACGATCACCGGCTTGCGCGAGCGAACCACCTTGGCGACGATCGAGTCAGAGAGCTGGTGGACGGCATCGGCGATGTTCTCGCGGTTGAGGTTGCGCGCGACCTTGACGTCGATCGTATCGCCCTCGAGCAGCACGAGGAAGCCCTTGTCGGCGTTGGTGATCTCGATGACCGCGTCCATCAGCGCGTCGAGCAGCTCGCCGAGGTCGCGCTGGTGGATCAGCCGCTCGGAGAACTCGTAGAGCTTGGTGTACGCGTCGAGATCCGCGATCGTCTCGGCCGCTTCGTGCTCGACCGGGCCGGCCTCGTCGATCATCACGAACCGCAGATCGCAGCTGCCGATCACGAGGCGCTCGTCGTGCGTCAGCTTGTGCTTGCTGCGCTTCTTGCCGTTGACCACGAACTCGGTCTTGCGCGGCGCGAACACCGTGTACACCTGACCGTCGAAGTGGATCGCGTAGCCATCGGTCACCAGCGGATCGGGCAGCACGATGTCGTTGTCGGGACCCGAGCCGATCGAGGTGATCTTCTTGTGGAGGTTGTAGATCATCGGCGGCTGGCCGGGCGCGGTGAGGCGAAGGCTGGGCATCAGTCGTTCTCCAGGGACAAACCGAGGCCCGCGCCGCTCGGCAGCAGCACGGGACCAAGACGCAGGCGATCGCGCAGCGAGGTCTTCTTCTTCTGGGGCGTCGGCTTCTTGAAGTCGCGCAGGTCGGGCGGCAGCAACGAGTCGTCGGCCTCGACCTGTTCGCGTGGCTTGTAGTTGAGCAGCGCGTCGACGACGCTCCACGCGTAGATCCCGAAGAACGCGGCACCCGTCGCGATCTCGATCTGCTGGAGGCGCCGCACACCTGGGCCGTCCTCGAGCGGTACCTTGCCGACGAGGCCGTACTTGGTGGCGAGGTAGAGGAAGATGCCCGCCGAGGTCCCGAACGTCACGCCCTGGCCGGACGCGAACAGGATGCCCTTCGCGGTCTGCTTGTTCTGGAACTGACCGGCACCGAACGGCACGAAGTTCACGAAGTACGGCCGGGTCTCGACGACACGGAGGCTCTCCTTGAACTTGCGGATGCGGTCGCGGTCCTCCTCGAGCTTGCGGAGCTCGGCATCGCGCCGCGCCTGCGCCTCGACGTCGGCGCGCACCTCGTTGAACAGCCGGACCTGACCTTCGGTGAACAGCAGCGGCTCGAGCGTCTTGCTCGGATCGAGCGCGAGCGCCGCCTTGAACTCGGTCTTCGCCTCCTCGCGGTTGCCGCCCTCGTAGTGACAGACGCCGAGCAGCACGTGCGCCTCGACGAGGTCGGTCGGGTTCGCGAGCTGTGGTTTGGGATAGAGCAGGTAGTTCAGCAGCGGCGCCGCGGACGGGCAGTCCTTCGCCTTGAAGTTCGCGCGCGCGCGATCGAGATCCTGGCTCGGGCCCGCCGTGGCGACCCGACTCGCGAGCACGCCGGCGAGCACGCCGACCGCGATCAGCGCGGCACGCATGTCACCTCCGCGCTGCCGCCCGCGTTGACCTTCTCGACGATGGGTTTGGGCTCGACGCCCTCGCCGAGGAACTCGACCTTGACGTTCTTGCTCGACGACAGCGTGTTGCCGAAGGTGACGGTGTACGGCTTGTCGAGCTGCCACGTCTTGCCATCGACGGTGACCCGCGCGGTCTCGTCAGCGCACTTCGCGGTGAGCTGCGCCGGCAGGAACGGCGTCGTGATCGTGGTGTCCTCGCCGGGCGAGAGCTTCTGCGTGAACGGCTGGCAGCAGCCGCTCTGGTTGCGGACCGAGATCGTGGTCTCCGCGGCGAGATCGAGCTCGACGATGCCGTTCGCGGGGACTGGCCGCCACGTCGGATCGCCCTCGACCTGGTACTCCGCGTTCTTCTCGGGGAACGCGCGGAGCTTCGTCCGCTTGCCAGCGACCACGGTCCCGCCGGCATCCGGCGTGACTGCAACGGTCGGACGATTCGAGCCGGTGGGATTGACCGGGTCGTCGACGCTCGCGACGCCCGCATCGACCGGCGCGGGCACGATGTCGTGCGCGGTCTGGGTCGACGGCACTGGCGTCCACGCGAGCGTGCCAGGACCGAGCGTGCTCGGCACGTCGACCTCTGGAGGCTTCGAGCGCCGATGGATCATGTACGCGCCGAACGCGATCACGCCGATCGCGCAGATCGCCATCGCGCCCGCCTTGATGCGCGTGCGGCGATTGATGCCATCGAGGATCGCGATGACCTTCGCGTTGTCGGCGTCGATCGTGAGGACGCGGTCGAACACGTCGAGGGCGTGGGCGCGGTCGTTCGCGGCGAGCAGCGTGATGCCGTGCCGGGTCAGGTGATCGACGAGCCGTTCCTCGAGCGCGAGCTCGTAGGCGCCGGGGCTCCCGAAGTAGCGGCCGAGCTCGGCCTGCACCTTGTCGGCGGCGATGCCGCTCTCCTCGAGGTACGCCTCGAGCGCGGTCACCATCTCGCCGATCGCGGGAAACCGATCGTTCGGCTCGATCGCCATCGCACGCAGGATGATCTTGCCGAGCCGGTTGCC
Organism: Deltaproteobacteria bacterium; assembly: GCA_013812655.1. GTDB lineage: Bacteria > Myxococcota_A > Polyangia > Haliangiales > Haliangiaceae > JABFXX01. The sequence continues at coordinate 16,050 of JACCTC010000011.1, forward strand.
GATCCGCGCATTCGCGGTCCGCGGGTCGACGAACTTGCACTCCGCGATCCGCTTGAGCACCTCGTGCGGGTTCTTGCCCTCGAACGGCAGCTTCCCGACGGTCAGCTGGTAGAGCACGATGCCCGCGGCGAACACGTCGGTGCGGTAGTCGATCGGCCGGCCCTCGACGTGCTCGGGCGCCATGTACGCCGGCGAGCCGAGCAGCTGCCCGGTCACGGTGAGCCGCTCGAGGTCCACCATGTGCGAGATCCCGAAGTCCATCAGCTTCACGACCCCGTCGGAGCGGATCATGATGTTCTCGGGTTTGACGTCGCGGTGGAGGATGCCGGCGGAGTGCGCGTGGGCGAGCGCGCGGCAAACTTGAAGGATCACCATCGCCCCGACCTCGGGGAACGTGATCGGGCGGTCGGTGATGACCTGCTTGAGGGTGCCGCCCTCGATGAACTCGGTGACGATGTAGCTCGAGCCGAGCGCGGCGGCGTCCTCGGATCCCGAGTAGTCGAAGATCTCGAGGATGTTCTCGTGGCGGAGCTTCGCGACTGCCTGCGCCTCGCGCTCGAAGCGATCGCGCGCCTCCTGGTAGTCCGACAGGTGCTTGTGGAGGATCTTGACGGCGACGACGCGCTTGAGCGACCGGTCGAGCCCGCGATACACGACGGCCATCCCGCCCTGGCCCACGCGCTCGAGCAGCTCGTACTTGTCGAGGACCTGGCCGACCTGGATCACGTGCTCGCTTGTCGTTGTCGTCGGTTGTCGTTGGGCTGCGAACGCGACGCCATGACAGTGATGTCAGACCCGTTCGCTTCGATCATCGGACTGTTCAGCGGTCCGATCAGGTTGTCTAACCCGTCAAGCCTACACCGCTTGTGGGAGCGCGGAAACAACGCTGGCGGACTGACCCGTGACGCGCCGGTCACCTCTAGTCACGGGCTTCGGCGATGTCCGCGCCTCCCGTGCAGGACCCGATCTCGAAGCCTTGACTAGTCGCGTGGCCTCTAGTAGTTCAACCGCACCACAGGCACATAGCTCAGTGGGAGAGCATCACCTTGACACGGTGGGGGTCTGCGGTTCAATCCCGCATGTGCCTACGAATATTGGGAAAAGATAACGGCCGGTTGCTGATGAGGCGCTGGCCGTTGTCCGTTTCGGAGACCGGCCGATCACCACCTGGATCACCACCGGACCTATGCGCAACCTTTGCACCCATCCGAACACCGGCCACTACCCGATTCGGGCTGCAGGGCATGTGATCGATTGCCTGCCGGGTGGACTGAGCGCCGTCGCCGTCAGTCTTTCTGCGCAGCCACTGCCACGTCGTACTCCGATCGATGTCGGCGATCAGCGGCAGCGTGGGCGGCAGTTGAGCGAGCCTCCTCCTCGGCCGCCTCTGCGGGATAGAGCTTCGCATAGCGCGACCACGCCTCCGCGTTCGTCTTCCACTCGGCGACGGCATCCTCGTCGGTCAGCAGTTCCACGAGCTCGCCGCAAAACGGGCACTCCTTGGTGCCGGGCGGGAACACGACATCGTGCTCCTGGTCGCAGTGCGAGACGGGGCACCACAGGTCGGCGGGCTGAGATGCACCCGGATACCCCATCTCGGGGAAGCAGAGCTGCGAGTCGAGATACCTGCAGCGAACGCCGCGGCTGGCGGACTCGGCGACCAGTAGTCCACGAAGCTCTGCGCTCTCCCCTTTGCCAAGCGTCTCTCGCATGGTGGCGTCGTCAAGGTCGAGGAGGCGCGCCTTGTCGTACAACCACTCGATGACGCGGCGGGCGGCCTTCGCCTCCTCGAACCCGGCGGCAATCTGCGGAGCCATGCGCACCGCCGCATCGATCGCGACGTGTACCGCGACGGCGCGTGCTTGCGATTCCTGGGCTCGCATCATTCGCCAGAGGAAGTAGACGCCCACGACAACACCCACGACGATGACGAACCCCATAGCGCATGCTCGCACGGGTTGGATGCGGTCCGATCGCTTCTGACTCGCGCACTCGACGCCCTCGAGCCCAAGCGAGCCGCCAAGGGCTGACCTCTGACGTGCGTCGTCGGACCCCCGTGCGAGTCTTGGGTGACCGAGCAACCATCCAGGCTGATCCCTTGGACGGGGCCGCTGCTCCCCGGCGCGGCCTGCTCGGTACTTCGTAGAACCGGGGCGGACCGGGGACTACGAGTGGCGAAGAAAACAGCGCGCGCACAGCCTGCGCCAAAGCCGCAAAAACGGAGGCAACGAGCTGAACCGCCGGAGCCGCTCGATCTCGAGATCTCAAGCATCGGGCATGAAGACCCCGACGTTCGGCGCGCTCGTCAACTCGCGATCGTTGCCGCTGCCAATGCTCGTATCGCGGCGGACCCGAGAGCGTTTGACGCCGCGCTGGCCGCGTTGAAAGGCAAGAGCAAGAGCACGAGAGACGCCGGTACCGACGACACTGAACAGGCGGCCTCTGCGATCATTTCGACTTCGACTGACCGCGCGGCGAACGTCGAGCGTTGGGCCGCGCTGCTCACGATGTTTCGCGAGGCTCGCAGACGTGACATCAAGATAGCGAAGGTGCGCGACAACTTCGAGGCGCTCGGATCCGGCTTCAACGCATCGGAGACCAGGCCGCCCGAGTCGCGGTTTGCTCGTCCGGGTGACCGCGTGCAATTCATGCCGCAGCCGTCGCGAGCAGTAGAGATGGCGCGGTCCTCGGGCGCGTTGAACAAAGCAGGATACGCCGAGCGCGGCGTGCTCGAGCCTGTCGAGTGGCGATGGGCACGCAGCATCGCGGAGTTCATCCACTGCCAAGAGGACCGCGAGGCGACGGCAGAGGCGTACGCGCGTGCGGACAACGTCGCATGGCCGCCGCGCACGCCGGCGGGCGCGATCGATACGGTTGCCGTGAAGGCCTCGCTGGAGAAGATTCGCTCTCTCATAAATCGGGCGACCGCATCCAATGAACGTCGACGGCCGCTGCGGTAGCTGCTGCCCGTACGCGAGCCCCCTCCCCATACGTACTTCGACATAGCGGGGTCGTCGCACATAGCGTGCTGATAGTGAGCACGACGAAATCAACGCACGTCTACGGCTGGCCCGACGTTATGCGCACGGCCATCGCCGCGCAGTACATCGGCGGGTCGCGCTGGATGATTCTCCGCGCCGTCGAGGCCGGGCAGTTGGCGCCCGCAGGGAAGCGGGGCCGATCCTTCACGTTCACGAAGGAGTCGCTCGATCGCTTTCTGATCGGAGAGAGGCAGGGACGGCCAGTTGCATCGGATAACGCATCGCCGCGAGCTCGCGCTGCGTCGGTGTCGGGTGACGCCCTCGATCGACTCGCGGCGCTTCGGCGAGGTGCGCGATGACCGCGCGCCCCATCACCGAGCTCGAGCAGTTGGCAGACGCCCGCTTGCGGTTCGCCGGCCTAGTCGAGTTGCTCGGACCCGACGAGCTCGCGGCTCTCGAGCTGTGCGCGCATGGGCTCGTGCGGGGCCGTGACGTGTACGGCGAGCTCGTCGTTAACACCGACACCCGTGACATGCGCGACGAGGCCATCGCCGAACTGCGGGACGCGATGATCTACAGCGCGGCCGGGCTGCTGCGATTGCAGCGCACCCGAGGCACGCCGTGAAGGCCGAGGACCTTCGTGCCGCGTTCTCGCCGGGATTCCCCGTGATGTTCCTCGATCACCTCGGCGTGAAGTACCAGCGCCGAGGCGACGAGCTGCGGACGAAGATCTGCCCCACGTGCGGGCCGCGCAACCGAGACGCGGTGTGCATCGCGGCGGATCACGGCGCATGGGTTGACCAGGCGCACGGCTGCAAGGGGGACATCTTCGCGTTAGTCGCCGGCTACGCGGGGCTCGATATCAAGCGCGACTACCCCGCCGTGCTCAAGCTCGCCGCCCAGATCGCGGGCGTCTCGGATGACGGTCCGGATCCGGATCGTGCGCGGCGAATCGACGAGCAGCGGCGACGCGCCGAGGAGTGCGAGCGCCAAGCGAGAGCCGAGCGCGCCGCAGTCGTGGCGACCATGCCGGCTCGGTGGGCATCGCTCGATCGCGGCAACCCTGCGGGCGAGTCGTATCTCCTCGCGAGAGGGATTGACCCGGCGGCTCTGCGCGGACGAGGGGACGTCGTGCGGTTCGCGCCGAACGGAGATCCGGCGGTAGCCCTCCGCGACCTCGAGACGGGCGCGATCGTCGGCATTCAGTACCGCCGACTCACCGGCGATACGAAGCTCATCGCCGAGCGGGGCTCGCAACTCGCAGGCTCGGCGCTATTCGGGCGCCTCGACGACATCGATCCGGAAGGCGTGGACGTCGCGATCATCGTCGAGGGTCTCGCCGACACGCTCGCCGCGTGCCTCGCGTTCCCTACGGTCGCCGTGTTCGGCGCGCCGGGCGCTAGCCAGATAGCGCGCATCGCCTCGGCGGTGGCGCCTCGCATCGCCGCAGCTCGTGGATGGTTGCTCCTGGTCGTCGACAACGACGCCGCGGGCACCGACAACGCAAGCGATGCCATCGTGGAGGCAGTCCGGGCCGGACTGAGCCTCGCCGATGCGGAGGCCGGGCTCGATGGTGCCAGCACGATCCGGCTCGTCGACATCGGCTCGCACCATGACCTCGCAGACGCCTACGCCGCGGGCTGGCGTCACGAATGGCCGCGGGCGGTGGCCTCATGACCGGGGCTGAGGTCGCGCGCGCGAAGGCGACGCAGAAGCTCGCGCTCGTGCCACCCGACACCGACGAGATGGGGACCGCCGTGGATGAGATCGACGAGAACGGGAACCAGATCGAGATCGAGGCAGGCGAAACGATCGAGCCCGGCCTCGGTCCGGCGAGCGCGGATTCAGAGCCGGCCGGTCCTGCTGCGCCAATCGTGCGAGCCGATCCGTTGATCACTGTCGGGCAGGCGATCGAGAGCCTAGTGAAACTGTCAGCCTTGCCGGTCTACCCAACACCGTTCCCGACGGTGAATGACGCGATCGGGTTCGGCGGGTTCAAGGCCGGACAGAAGTACGACGCGGCCGCAGGGACCGGACGCGGCAAGACCAGTTTCGTCACGTGCATCGGCACGCACCACGCGGCGCACGGGGACACGCTGATCGCCACCTACGAAATGGCACCGGCCTACTACGTGGCGCGCGCTGCGAGCGGGGCCCTCGGTGTCCATAGCAACGCGATCGTGCGAGGCGAAGTTCCCGCTCGCGATGTTCTGCGGGCCTTGCCTCAACGGCTCGTCTTTCTGCACCGGCCGACCCTCGCGATCCTTTGCGCGCAGGCCAAGCGCATCGCCGACAAGACCGGCCGCGCGCCGCTCGTGATCGTCGACTACATGCAGAAACTCGCCGAGCAGATCATGGCAGGTCAGCCGAGGGCCGATGCGCGGCTCGCGACCTCGGAGGCAAGCGCCGGGCTGATCGATCTCGCAGACGAGACGGGCGCCGTGGTGCTGGCGGTGTCCGCGACTTCGCGAGCCAACGGCAAGCGAACCGCCGATCCGCGCAAGCTTGCTCCGTACGATCTCGTAGACGTGGCCAAGGATTCCGGCTCGGTGGAGTACGACTCGGCCGGGCTGATCGTCCTGTCGCTTGGCGAGGAGTACGAGGGCGACGAGCGACACGCCACGATCACGGTCGCCAAGGCGCGGTTCGGGCAGGAGTGCCACATCGAGGCCCGATTCAACGGACCGCGCGGTACGTGGCGCGACCTCGGCCGCATCATCTCGGGCGACCGCGGCAAGAGCGCTCTCAAGCAACCGCTGCCCGATGCCATCCGGGAGGCGCTGCGGATGCCGGCAGCAAGCCGGACCGAGCTCGCCACCCGTGTCAGGCGGGGCAAGGGAGCAACGCTCGCGGCGATTGGTCAGATGATCGAGGCCGGAGAGATCGGCGAGACGGATGGCCGGCTTGAGATCCTGAGGGTCGAATAATGGCCAAGTCGCTCACAGGCGGTTCTGAGAGCCTGGAACCGACCCCCGTACAAGCGGTTCAGAACCGCTCTAGAACCGGTTCCAGCGGTTCCCCTAAAGGGGGGAGAACCCGGAACCGGTTCCAGGAAATCAGGCATCCCTTGACCAGCGGCGGCTCCACTGCGTTCCGCCGCACGCGGTCCGAGACAGGGAATGCCGTGGAGCGGAACCGGCTCAACCGAGCATGCGGGACCGTCCGATGATCCTCCGCGTCTACCAGGTCGGGGCCGTCGAAGCGGTCCGCGAGCAGTACCGAGCCGGCTGTCGTTCCACGCTGATCGAGCTCCCCACCGGCTGCGGCAAGACCCTCGTCTTTGCGGAGATCGCGCGGCTGGTCGTGGAGCGTGGCCGCCGCGTACTCGTGCTGGCCCACCGAACCGAGTTGCTCGATCAGGCTCTCTCGAAGCTCGAGGCGGCTGGCGTGCGTGCGGCCATCGAGCAGGGAGCGAAGCGGGCCGGTGATGCTCCGGTGGTCGTGGCGAGCGTGCAAACCCTCCGAGGCGCACGGCTGGCGTCGTGGCCGGTCGATGCGTTCGCTCTGATCGTCATCGACGAGGCGCACCACGCGACCGCTGCCAGCTACCGGGCGGTGCTGGAACACTTCCGGGCCGCCCGCGTGCTCGGAGTGACCGCGACCCCCGATCGCGCGGACGGCCAAGCGCTCGGGCAGGTCTTCGAATCGGTGGCCTATCGCTACGGGATGCGCCAGGCGATCCGGGACGGATGGCTCTCTCCGATCCGGGCCCGGCGCGTCCTGGTCGATGGAGTCGACCTGGGAAGCGTTCACGCGCGCGCTGGCGACTTGGACCGGGCCGAGCTCGCCGTTGTCATGGCGGACGAGAAGGCGCTCCACGGTGTTGCTGCGCCGCTGCTCGAGCTCGCGGGCGACCGCCGAACGATCGTGTTCGCAGTAGACGTGGCGCACGCCCGGAGTCTCGCCGAGGTGCTGAACCGCTACGAGCCGGGCGTGGCCATGGCGATCGATGGGACCGCGACCGCGACCGAACGGGCCGCCATGCTCGAGGCGTTCAGGGCCGGGGCGTTCCGCGTGCTGGTCAACTGCGCGCTGTTCACGGAGGGCTTTGACGAGCCGAGCCTGGCTTGCGTCGCCATCGCTCGGCCGACCAAGTCGCGCGCCCTGTATGCGCAGATGATCGGCCGAGGGACCCGGCTGTATCCCGGCAAGGCCGACTGCCTCGTGCTGGACTTCACGGGGCCCGCGGGCCGTCATCGCCTCGTAGGACCGGCCGATGCGCTCGCAGGCGAGACGCTCGACGATGACGTGCGCGACCTGGTGAACGCGATGATCGCGGCCGAGGGCTGGCAGCTCGAGCTCGAAAGCGTGCTCGAGGCCGCAGCCGTCGACGCCGTGAAGCAACGCGATCAAGCGAAGGTCACGGCCATCGCGCGATACCGAGCCGAGGCGCTCGATCCGTTCGTCGGTGACATGCCGGCGATGCAAGCGGACCGATGGGCGCGCGATCTCGCAACCGAACGCCAGCGGCGCGCCCTCGAAGCGTTCGGCCTCGACAAGCTCCCCGCCGAGCTGACCAAAGGCGAGGCGTCACGGTGGTTCTCGGCGCTCGAGGCTCGCCGCGTCGCCGGCCTCGCGACACTTCGCCAGGTGCGAAGGCTCAAGCGGTACCGGATCGACGCGCGGCGGATGACGGTCAAGCAGGCCGGGGAGACTCTCGATCGCTTGAGCGCTGGCGGGTGGCGTCCCTCGGCTCTATGGGGTGTGGCCTCGTGAGGGCGATCGAGCGTGGCCGGAACCACACGGGGGAGGGGCCCGCGCCTGGCCCCCGGCGTCCTAGGGGGTGAGTGGGCGCTCGCACGAATTCTCAGCGAAATGGCAGGCGAACTTTTGAAAGGAGCACCGAATGAGGAACACGAAGGCACGATCGCGCAACGCTCAACCCCGAACAGTCGATCCACTCGCCGCGCAGATCGCGATGTGCGACCAGATACTCGCGGTCGGACACGCTGCTCTCGCGAAGTTCTACGCACACGCCGTACGACGCGCCGAGAGCAAGCCGCGGAAGCCGCGCAGGAAGCCGCGCAAGCCGCGCAGGAGTGCATGATGGGGAAGCACACGAAGCTCTCCGCGCCCGCGCCGAACGCCAGCGGCCCGACGGCTCGCCATGCTCCACTGCGCGCGCCCGATGCGCCGCTTGTGCAGGATGTGGAGGCACTCGTCCGCCGCACGGCCACGCACCTGGAGCGCTTGCTGACCTCGGTCGAGAACGCGCTCGCAGCCGGCGAGGCGAACAGCTCCACGATCCGCGAGTCGGCGGCACTGGCGCGCGCGATCTCGGGACTGTCGACCGAGATGCGAGCTCGCGAGAAGGCCACACGGCAGGCCGAGGAGGCCGAGCGTCGACGCTTCACGCACGAAACGGCGCTCGCGTTCGTTCGCGGACTGCCCAAAGCCGAGCGGCAGCACTTCATCAGCATCCTGGCCGACATCGACAGCGGCCGATCGGGCCTCGCGTGAGGACTGAATTCGGGTGTGCCGAGTTGATTGCGATTGCGCATGACGAAATCGATTGCGCATGACGAAATAGACCCGGTAGGCTTACCCTCATGACCCAAGGAGCCAACTAAGATGCGCCTCGAGATGTCACCCACCAAGACGAAGACCAATCCGCTCGGAGCTGGCAGGAATCCACGCGCGGGCGAGCCGGCCGACTACAGATTGACGATCAGGCTCACGGTCGCCGAGCGCGCCGCGTACCAGTTAGCCGCGGCTGCCGCGGAGCTGACGCTCACGGAGTGGGTCCGCGCGGCGTGCGCAGCCATGATGCGCGGCCGACGGGCGAAGGGAGGGCGGTAGCTGTGGCCAACTGGATCGAGCGCTGGGGGGATGTCATCGCCAGCAAGCCCGAGCAGCCGGGCGTGTGGAAGCGCCGCGACGGAGGTTTCCACGTGCGAGGTCGCGCGACGGACCCACGCACCGGCCGACTCCGCGAAGTGAATCGCGCGCTCCCCGACTGTCGGAAGGCTCGCGAGGCCGCGTCCGTGCTCGAGGGCGAGCTTGGGAAGGTCCGCGCGGGGGGCGCATCGCAGGAACTTGCCGGGTTCCCGCGGTTCGCCGATTACGCCGTGGACTTGATGGAGCGCAAAGTGTCGACGGGCGTGATCGCGTCCGCGGCTGGTCGCGAAAAATGGGCGAGCATCCTGGCGAAGCACCTGATCCCGCGGTTCGGGGACTGGTACCTCGACAAGATCACGAAGCGCGAGATCGAGGCGTGGAAGGTGGACGTAGCGAACGCCGGCTATGCACCGACGACCGGAAACACGCTGCTCGCGGTGCTCAAGACCATCACGGCCGCTGCGAGCGATGACTATGACGGCCTCGCCGATGCGGCTGTGAAGGTCAGCCCGTTCGAGACCAAGGCGCATCGGGTCTACACCGACGAGCAGCCCAACGCGTTCCGGCTCGAGGACGTGGTCCCGTTCCTCGACTCGATGCGAGTCCGCTGGCCCGCGCACTACGCGATGGTCTACCTCGGCATGTGGACCGGTCTGCGGCCGTCGAGTCTTCGCCCGCTCCGTCGACGCGGGCCGCAGCCGGATATCGACTGGATAACGGGCACGCTGCGGGTTCGCCGGTCGCATACGGTCGGCAACGAGACCATGCTCGGCACGAAGAACGGCCACGATCAGGTCCTCAAGCTATCCCCCGAAGTCGTGGAGGTGCTGCGATGGCATGTCGAGCGGCTCGAGCTGGAGAACGTGAAGCGGGCGAAGCGCTCCCCGGAGAACGCCGCCGCGATGGATGCGAGCGAGCTCCTTTTCCCGGCAGAGCCGAACGGCCGAACGCGGGGCGGCGGGTTCCGCACGAAGTCGTCGCTCGGCCTGGCCTTCGAGGACGTCGGCAAGGTGATCGGCCTGGCCTACAACGTCACTCCGCGCGCGCTGCGGCGTTCGTTCCAGGATCTGATCCGGGCGGCTGCGGTGAGTGATGTCGTCGCCCGCGCCGTCTGTGGCCACCGGACGCCCGCGATGACGGCGCACTACTCGACCGTTCGCCCTGACGAGCAGGAAGCCGCGATGGGGAAGATCATCCACCTGGCGACTGCTCGGCGCGCGCTTGCCGAAACACCACCTGGATCACCACCCGAGCGCTCCGAGACGCTCGCTGCTGCACCATCACCACCGGGGCAACCTACGGAAACCCAAGAGCGAGCGAGCGGTTAGGATCGACTCGGAGTCTTTGACACGGTGGGGGTCTGCGGTTCAATCCCGCATGTGCCTACGACGATTGAAGAAACTGACGGCCGGTCGCTGACGGAGCGCCGGCCGTTCGACGTTGGCGGTCCAAGCGCCGTTCGGCGCTACCGGATCGTCACGAACCGGCCGTTCATCGTCAGGAACTGGGCGTTGACCCAATCGGGGTCGCGATAGGTGCGCGACACCCGGACTTCGTCGAGCGCACCGATCATCGAGGTGTTCTGCGAGCCCAGCTTGAGTCTCGCGGGTCCGGCGGTCACTGCGATTGGCGTGGGCTTGGGGTCGACGCTCGCGAACTGGCCGTTCTGGTACATCCACAACGTCTGGCCGTCGTAGGTGTAGACGATGTGGACCCAGCGCCGGAACGAGAAGACCGTGTTGAGGTACGAGCTGTTGTCGCCGAAGTGGGTGTCGATCTGGAGCCAGACGATGCCCTGCGCGATCCCGAGATCCTTGACGCGTCCGAGCTGAATCGAACCTCCGCGGTCGAGGAACATCGCCTCGTCCGTCGTCGACAGCTGGCCGCTCGCGTAGTCCGCGTAGACCCAGAGCTCGAGCGAGAACTGGGTCCAGCCGTCGAGCAGCGGTTCGGTGTTCGGGAGCTCGGCGAAGCCTGGCAGGCCGATCGCATGGCCGAGCGCGCCGGGCTTGCGGCTGATGCCGCTCCCCCGGGTCGTGTAGTCGGCCGCCGCGGCGTTCGTCAGGGTGCCGTCGGCCTGCGCGTCGTGGATGACGAGGTCGTAGTCGGCCCACACTGCGGCGGGCGCGGCGAGCCCGCCTGCATCGCGCCCGGAGTACATGACGATCTCGTCGGTCTTCGAGCCGGCATCGATCCGCGGCACCTTGACCCAGACGAGCGAGGACCCGGCGGGATCCCAGACGTCGACGTCGAACGGTAGATCGGCATCGCTGTCGGGATCGTGGAACCGCAGGTCGCGCGTGGGGTCGTCGACGTCGACGACGCCAGGCTCGAGGACGACGAGCACGGGGAACTCGACGAGATCGGTCGCGCTCGCGCTGTTGTCGAACACGAGGCGGCGTGGACCACTGCCGATCGTCGCCGTCTCGTCGAGCGCGAAGACCGAGTTGCACCCCGCAAGCAGCAGCACCGAGGCGAAGCGGACCGCAGAGACCACGAGGCCAGGGTACCGCGTTCGCGTTCGCTCGGCGTGATCCGGATCGGCGGACCCGCGTGCTCGGCGTGCTCGTGCTCACCACGGCGTCGACCTCCGGTGATCGACGTCGGCTTGGCTGTCCGGCAGCTGGCCGGATCTCGGACGCGGCGTCCGTGGGCCGGCCATTGCGGACACGTCGACACGCGCGTTCGCGGACTTGCGCGTGGCGCAGTGAGTGCAACGTGCCTCGCGGTGACCTCAGCTGGTAGATTCGGATCGATGCGTGCCGTGGTGCTCGAGATGCCTTCCCACTGGCTCGAGGAACGTCGCCGGCACGGGCTCGATCGACGCGACGAGGTCTGGGATGGAGTGCTCCACATGGTGCCGTCACCTGGCCCGCCGCATCAGCGGTTCGCGGGCGATCTCGAAGCCGTGCTCCGGCCGCTCGTCAAGCTCCGCGGGCTCGAGGTGATCCGCGAGACCAGCGTCTTCGCCGCGCGCGACGAGAAGAACTTTCGCGTGCCCGACCTCGTCGTCGTCGCCCCCGATCAGCTATCGCGGCGCGGTGTCGAGCGGCGCGCCGAGATCGTGATCGAGATCCTGTCGCCGAACGACGAGAGCCGCGACAAGCTGCCGTTCTATTGCGCGTGCGGCGTGGTCGAGACCTGGCTCCTCGATCCGGTCACGCGAGGCTGTGAGGTGTTCTCGCTCGCCGACAGCTACGCCATGGCAAGCCGCGTTTCCGCGGTGCTCGGGATCGAGCTCGCTGTCGTGTCCGGACCACGGCTACGCATGACCTGGACCGACGGCACCGCCGACATCTGAGTCAGCCATGTCCAACGAAGGTCGCGGGGCGGGCCCTGGCGGCCCGGAAATTGACCGGATCATGCTCCCACCCAAGGGATCCCCGGGGTACAACCTGCGCCTGCCACAGGCAGAGGAGATTCGCAGAACACATGCTCATGACTCATTTTGATCTCGGAACGCGGCGATGGTAGGTCGGCCGCCTGGACGTTTTGATCGCCGCCGCCCCGAAGCGGGCTTGCGCATCAATCACCGTATTCGCGTCCCGGAGATCCGGGTCATCCTCGAAGAAGAGCAGCTCGGCATCATGCCGACGCATGAAGCGCTGCGGCTCGCCGAGGAGAAGGGGCTCGACCTCGTCGAGATCTCGCCACGCGCATTTCCTCCTGTCTGCCGGATCATGGATTACGGCAAGTACAAGTACGAGGAAGCGAAGAAGAAGCAGCAGGCACGCAAGCGCGCTTCGACGGTCGAGACCAAGGAGATCAAGTTCCGGCCCAAGACCGAAGGCCACGACATGGACTTCAAGGTGAAGCACATCCGTCGCTTCCTTGAAGGCGGGAACAAGGTCCGGCTCGCGGTCGTGTTCCGCGGCCGTGAGATCACACATCCGAAGACCGGCATGAACGTGCTGAACCGCGTCGTCGAGCTGTGCGCCGACATCGCGACGGTCGAGGCGACGCCGAACATGGAAGGCCGCCGCATGATCATGGTGATCGCGCCGAAGCCGGGCGTCGTGCGCAAGGCGCAGGAGGCCAAGAAGGCCGCCGCCGCCGTTGCCGCGCAGCAGCTGACCCAGAAGAAGGATCAGCCGGGCAAGCAGTCACCGGGCCTTCAGGTGGCTCCGGACGATGACGACGAGGACGATCTCGACGAGGACGCGATCAACGCGGACGTCGAGGAAGACGATGACGACGAGGCGCCGGCCGACGCGCCCGACGCGACCGACGTTCCGGCGTAACGCGCACGCACGACGTTGCGAGCTGACCGGCGAGGCACCTGCTTCGCCGGCTCAGCCGCGCGCGCGATCCGGATGATCGGAGCGCGGGCGATAGCCGCCGTGATCGACGTGGACGAGCGGCCTCGCTCCGACGCGCTCGCCAGCAGCGCCGTCGCGATGACCGGATCGTAGGTCCGCGCGCGCGGGATCCACCACGCCTGCACGCGGTGTCTGGGCGCTTGCTCGGTCGGGCATCGCGTCGCGAGGCGGTCGACGAGACCCGCGAGAACGATCGACCGGGTGTCGCGCCAGGCATCGAGCGCGAGCGCGAGTGCGCGCGGCCAGTCCGCTCCTGCGATCGCGGCGCGCAGCGCGTCGAGCAACCTCGACGGTATCGCGATGCGCAGGCCGGCGCGACGACTGCGAGTGCTCAGCGCGCCATCGCCGGTCGCGATCCGAGAACCGCGAGCGCCGCGCGTGCGGTGTTCTCGTGGATCTCGAGCACCTTCGGGATCGAGCCATCCCGCTCGACCTGATAGCCACCGGCGAAGTTCCAGGCGACCGGCACGTCGAGCGCCGCGAAGGTCTCGAACACGATCTCGTCCCGCCGGCGCAGCTCGGCCGTCGTCAGCCAGCCGCCGAGCGGATCGTCGACATGCGGGTCCGCGCCGGCCTGGTACAGCACGACGTCGCAGTCGTGCATCGAGCGCGCGATCGCCGGTAGCCGGGCGAGGAACGCGTCGGCCTGATGCGGATGCTGGTACTCCGCGCCGGCCGTGAAGTGCACGATCCAGTCGCCGAGGTCGCCGGCCTCGATCAGCTCGTCGGTGCCATCGCCATAGTGCATGTCGCAATCGAGGATGCCGACGCGGCGCGCGTGTCCGCCGGCGCGCAGCGCGCACGCCGCGACGACCAGGCCGTTGAACGTGCAGAAGCCACCGGCGCGGTAGCCCGCGTGATGAAAGCCGGAGCACGGCGCACACGCGATGCCGCCATGCGCGACGGCGTGCTGCGCCGCGGCCAGCATCGACCCCGAGGTGTAGACGAGCGACGCCGCGACCTCCGGCGAGCAGTTGCCGAACCCGTTCGGTTCGCGGCACGCGAGGATCGCCTCGACGTATGCGCGATCGTGCACGGCGGCGAGCTCGTCGAGGGTCACCGGCGCGGGCTCGATGATCTCGAGCGGCAGCTGCAGCGCGCGCCACGACGCGACGACCGCGGACGGCTTCGCCGCGCTCGGGGACATCGAGTTGGAGCTCGCGACCATCCTGGGCGTGTAGAAGACGGGCAGGGTCCTCATGATAGTGTCACAGTGACACCAAGAGACTCGCGATGCAACTGCGATCTCGTGAAGCACGTGAACCGCGGCGCGCGCTACGCCGATGCCGTACGCTTCATTCATCACGAAGGCGCACTGATGCTGGCTCGTCACGACGACACTTCCCTGACAAACCCCGCCGCCTCGCGGTCCGTTGGAGCAAGCATGCGCACCTTCGCTTCCCTCGCCTTGCTCGTCCTCGCCGTGACCGCGTGCAGTGGCGGTCAGACCTCGACGGCGCCGACCCCACCTCCGCCGACGTCGCCACCGGACGCCGCGCTCCCACCGGATGCCGACCTGTCGCCGGTGCAGACCCCGCAGGCGAGTACGGCGATCCGCGCCTCGAGCTATCGCCAGGACTGCACGCGCGACGACGAGTGCGTCGCGGTGTTCGAGGGCAACGCCTGCCAGGCCTGCCGGTGCGCGTTCAACGCGATCCACCGCGATGCGCTGCCGAAGTACCGGGCGGACCTCGGCGCGTTCTGGTCGTGCCACAAGCCCGACGAGTGCGCGGCCGACTGCATCCAGGTCACCGGTGACGCCGCCAAGTGCGAGGCCGGCATCTGCGTCTTACCGCCGCGGTAGCTCGGGAGATCCCGCCGTCGCGGCGAACTGTATGGTTCTCGGTGGTTGGGTGACGGCCGGTCAGCGCTGACATCATCCGCCGAGGCTGCGAACAGCGCCGAAAGGACTTGTCATCGTCCGGGCGGTCGGGCATAAGAACCAGCCTCTCACGGACGTAGCTATGCCCAAGGTCAAGACACATTCCGGTGCCAAGAAGCGGTTCACGCGCACGGCGACCGGCAAGTTCAAGTTCGGGCGGGTGTTCAAGCGCCACCTGCTCACCGGTCGTACGAAGAAGCGCAAGCGCCAGCTCCGCAACGCGGGCTACGTGCCATCAGCGCATCATCACCAGATCGAAGTGCTGCTTCCTTACAAGGATTAGTTCGATGCCCCGCGCAAAACGAGGATTCAAGGCGCGCCGTCGCCGTAACCGTGTGCTCAAGGCTGCCAAGGGCTTCCGCGGCAAGCGCTCGAGCTGCCACGCGGTCGCCAACGAGGCCGTCCAGCACGCGTGGATGCACATGTACCGGTCGCGCAAGGTTCGCAAGCGCGACTTCCGCTCGCTCTGGATCATGCGCATCAACGCGGCTGCTCGCGGCCTCGGCCAGAGCTACTCGAAGTTCATCGGTCAGCTCAACACCGCGGGTGTGCAGCTCAACCGCAAGATGCTCGCCGAGATCGCCATCAGCGACCCGGTCGCGTTTCAGGCGATCGCCAAAGCGTAGCGAGTCGCTTTTCATGTGATGAAGACGGCGGCTCCGCAAGGGCCGCCGTTTTGTTTTGTTCGCACCACCGCCTCGGGACCTCCCATGACCGACTCTGATCACGCCCTCGCCGAGCTCACGATCCAGCAGCTCGACGGGTTCGCCACCGAGTTCGCGCGCGCGATCGAGCCACTCGTCGACGAGCAGTCGATCCGCGCCGTGCAGGCGCAGTTTCTCGGCAAGAAGGGCAAGGTCGGCGAGGTCCTCAAGATCGTCGGCAAGCTGCCGCCGGCGGATCGCGCGAAGGTCGGCGCGGCAGGCAACAAGATCAAGAACACGATCGAGCACGAGGTCGCGCGCCGGCTCGGCGAGCTCGTGCATGCGGCGGCGCGCGCCGATCTCGCACGCACGTTCGACGTCACGCTGCCGGCGCGGCCGCACGGCGGCGGGCATCTCCACCTGCTGACCCAGGTGCGCCTCGAGGCCGTGCAGATCTTCAGCGAGCTCGGGTTCGTCGTCGCCGACGGGCCGCAGATCGAGACCGACTGGCACACGTTCGAGGCGCTCGCGATCCCGAAGGAGCACCCCGCGCGCGACATGCAGGACACGTTCTACGTGTCCGAGGAGATCGTGCTGCGCACGCACACGTCGCCTGTCCAGGTCCGCACGATGCTGACCCAGCCGCCGCCGATCCGGATCGTCGCGCCGGGCCACGTCTATCGCCGCGACGACGACCCGACGCATTCGCCGATGTTCACGCAGATCGAGGGACTCGCTGTCGACGAGGGCATCTCGTTCGCTGATCTCAAGGGCGTGCTGATTCACTTCGTGTCGCGGTTCTTTCAGCGCGATCTCACGGTGCGGCTGCGCCCGAGCTACTTCCCGTTCGTCGAGCCCGGGGCCGAGGTCGACATGCAGTGCAGCTTCTGCATGGGCGCAGCGGTCTCCCCGCCGTGCCGGATCTGCAAGACCACCGGGTGGGTCGAGATCGGCGGCGCCGGCATGGTCGACCCCGACGTGTTCGCGCAGTGCAAGGTCGACTCCGAGAAGTACACCGGCTTCGCGTTCGGCATGGGCCTCGAGCGGATGGCGATGCTCCGGCACGGCGTCAACGACATCAAGTTCTATTACGAGGGCGACCTCCGGTTCCTGGAGCAGTTCTAAGATGAAGGTCCTCTGGAGCTGGCTCCTCGAGCTCTGCGATCTCGATCGTCAACCGACGGTCGAGGAGGGCGCGCGTGCGTTGACCCGTGGCGGCCTCGAGATCGAAGGCATCACCGATCTCGGTGCGGGGTTCTCGGGCGTCGTCGTGGCCGAGGTCGTCGGCAAGCGTCCGCATCCTCAGGCCGACAAGCTGACGCTCGTCGATGTCATCACCGAGCGTGGTGGCGCGGCCACCCAGGTCGTGTGCGGCGCGTCCAACGTCCCCGAGCCGGGCCGCAAGGTCCTGTGGGCACAGGTCGGCGCGACGCTGCCGAACGGCCTCGTGCTCGCACCCAAGCCGGTCAAGGGCATCGTGTCGCCGGGCATGCTGTGCGCCGAGGACGAGCTCGGGCTCTCCGAGGATCACGCCGGCATCGTCGTCCTCGACGATGACGATCGGACGCCCCTCGGTGCGCCCGCGCAACGCGCGCTCGGTATCGAGGACTGGCTGCTTGAGCTCAACGCACCCGCGAACCGCGGCGATGTGCTCGGCCACCTGGGCATCGCGCGCGAGCTGATCGCGGTGCTGCGCGGCAAGCTGGTGCCGCCCGATGTCGATCTCTCGGCGCACCTGGCCGCGCACCTGGCCGCGCCCCTGGCCGGCGCGGGGCCTCGCGTCGACATCGTGATCCAGGATCCCGAGGCGTGCCCGCGCTACACCGCGCGCGTGATCGATGGGGTCCGCGTCGACAAGGTGGGCAACGCGCTCGCCCGACGGATCGCCCAGCGGCTGCGCGGGGTCGGCGTGCGCCCGATCTCCAACATCGTCGACGTCACGAACTACGTGATGTTCGAGCTCGGCCAGCCGCTGCACGCGTTCGACGCGCAGACGCTGACTGCGGGCGTGATCGGTATCTCGCACGCGAGCGACGGCGAGAAGTTCACGACGCTCGATGGCATCGATCGCACGCTCGTCCGCGGCGACCTGATGATCCGCGATGGCGGGCGTGGCATCGCGCTCGCCGGTGTCATGGGCGGTCTCGAGTCCGAGGTCACCGACAAGACGACGCGCGTCCTCCTCGAGAGCGCGAGCTTCCGTCCGCTGACGGTGCGCCGCACCGCGCGCCGGCTCGGCCTGCACTCCGAGGCGTCGCATCGCTTCGAGCGCGGCGTCGATCCGGAGCTCGCGCAGCTCGCCTCTGCACGGGCGGCACGGCTGCTCTGCCTCGTTGGCGGCGGCCAGGTGCTCGGCGACGTCGTCGACGCGTATCCGCAGCGCCGCACGGTGCCCGCGATCCCGGTGCGGCTGTCGCGCGTCCGCATGCTGACCGGCGTCGCGCTCGAGTCCTCGACGTGCCGCGATGCGCTCGAGCGTCTCGGCTGCGTCGTCCGGAGCTCCCGAGGCCGTCCGGCCGAGGGAGCGGTAGAGGACGCGCGGATCAACAGCGGCGACGAGACGTTCGACGTCACGCCGCCTTCCACGCGCGTCGACATCACGCGCGAGGTCGACGTCATCGAGGAGATCCTCCGCGTCGTCGGCTACGAGCAGGTCACGTCGACGCTGCCAGCGATGCGGCAAGCGCCAGGTGTGCGCCCCCGCGATCGAGCCGAGCTCGCGCGCGCCGCGCTCGCGCAGGCGGGGATGGCCGAGGCGATCACGTTCGGCTTCCAGTCGATCGAGCGCAACGCCGCGCTCGGGCTGCCGGGCACCGATCGACGGATGCAGCCGATCACGATCCGCAACCCGATGAGCATCGACCAGGCCGCGATGCGGACCTCGCTCGTCCCGAACCTGGTCGCGGCGATCGCGCGCAACGCGAGCCACGGTCGTCCCGATGTCGCGCTGTTCGAGGTCGGTAGCGTGTTCTTGCGCCGTGGCGAGGGCGTCTCCGAGCGTCCCCTGCACGAGCTTGCCGACGAGCCGGTGTGGGCTGCGGGCGTGCTTGCCGGTCGTCGCCCCGGGCACATCGGTGCGGGCACTCCGTGGGACGCGCTCGACGCCCAGGGGTTCGCGCTCGTCGCGATCCGTGCCGTCGCGGGCGACGTCCGTGTCCGCACCCGCGCGGTCAAGACCGTCAGCTACCTGCACCCCGGCGTCACCGGCGAGCTCGTGATCGGCGCGGACATCGTCGGCTGGTTCGGCGAGCTCCACCCCGAGGTGCGTAACCGGCTCGGTGTCGAGGGGCCCGCGTACGCGTTCGATCTCGATCTCACGAAGCTCGCGCTCGCGGCGCCGTCGCAGATGCAGCCGATCGCGCGGTTCCCGGGCTCGGCCCGCGACGTGTCACTGCTGCTCGGCGAGGATATCCCGGCCGCACGGATCGAGGACGTGATCGAGCAGGCGAACGAGCCGCTGGTCGCCGCGGTGCGCCTCCTCGAGGACTATCGCGACGCGAAGCTCGGCGAGGGCAAGAAGAGCATGCTGTGGTCGATCGCGTACCGCGCGGCCGATCGCACGCTGACCGACTTCGAGGTCGACAAGGCTCACGAGAACATCGTCGCGCGACTCGTCGACAACCTGCCGGCACAGCGCCGATGAAGCGGCTCGTGTTCGTCGCGCTCGCGGCATGCGGCGGTCGTGGTGGCGGTGGCGACGTTCCGGTGCCCGACGCGTCCGCGATCGATGCACCCGACGGTGGCGGTTTCGGAATGTGCGCGGGGACGTGCCGGACCACGGCGCTCACAGCGGTGTTCAGTGCGACCCGCACGCTCGATCGCGCGGTCTACGGGTTCACGCAATCGCCGCCGACACTCCACGTCGAGGCCTATCGCGGCGGCTCGCCCGGGTGTCCGACCGAGACCTCACCGGCGACCGACTACACGCTGATCCTCGGGCGCGTCCCGGTCCCGACCTCGACGACGGCCTCGACCTCGCCCGGCAACATCCTCGACTTCAAGGGCGACCTCCTCGGCGGTCCGCTCGGCGCGCAAGCGACGACAGTCACGATCAACCCGGTCGCCGCCGATGTCTGCCCCACCTGCTTCGGGATGCCGGCGCCGAGCGACCCCGACGGCTTCGTCGCGCTCGACGTGATGCTGACGTTCCCGAACGGCACGGTGACCGGGCACATCTTCGCGACCCACTGCGACTCGCTCGACGCCGCCAACTGATCCCCGATGCACCCGCCCGCAACGCGAGCCGTCCACTCGGGTTACGGGGATCGGTAGAGATTCCAGGCGCTTATTGCGCAGCGCGCCGGGACTCGTGTAGCGTTTGGGCATGGCACGCATGACCAAGGCCGACATCATCGAGGCCGTCTACGAGAAGGTGGGTGGGTTCTCCAAGAAGGAAGCCGCCGAGATCGTGGAGACGGTCTTCAACGTCGTGAAGGAGACCCTCGAGCGCGGCGAGAAGATCAAGATCTCGGGCTTCGGGAACTTCGTCGTCCGCGACAAGAAGGACCGCATGGGTCGCGATCCGCAGCGCGCGGTGCCGATCCTGATCCCGGCGCGGCGCGTGCTGACGTTCAAGCCGAGCCAGGTCCTCAAGAATATCCTCAACGGCCTGCCGCCCGTCTGATCGGTTTCGGAACCCGATCGCTCGTGGGTTGACGGTTCCAGTAGATGAGGGTATCCAACACGTCCTCTGACGAGGCGTAGCGCAGCCTGGTAGCGCACCAGACTGGGGGTCTGGGGGTCGCAGGTTCAAATCCTGTCGCCTCGACGAGAACCGCCGGTCGCCCCCCAGGCGACCGGCACCTTTTCATGCCGCGCTGATTCGACCATGCCGCGACCCCTGGTGCTCTGTTCGAACGACGACGGCATCGAGAGCCCGCATCTCGGCGCTCTCGCGGACATGATCGAAGCGTTCGCCGACGTCCTGGTGGTGGCGCCGGAGCGCCAGCGGTCCGCGGCGTCGCACGCGATCACGCTGCACAAGCCGCTGCGCCTCACCGCGCGCGCGCCGAACCGGTACTCGCTCTCGGGCACGCCGGTCGACTGCGTCTACCTCGGCATCTTGAAGCTGTGCGATCGCAAGCCCTCCGTCGTCGTGTCGGGCGTCAACGACGGCTTCAACCTCGGCAGCGATGTCTTCTACTCGGGCACGGTCGCCGCGGCAGTCGAGGGCGCGCTGCGGGGTGCGGCCGGGATCGCGTGCTCGCTCGCACCAGGGGCCGCGAACCCCGATGCCGCGATCCGGTTTGCCGCCGCCGTCGTGCGCGCCGCGATCGCCGAGCCGATCCCACCGGGCACCGTGCTCAACGTCAACATGCCGGGTGACGCCACCGACACCTACCAGTGGACCACGCTCGGGCGCCGGCTCTATGACAACGACATCGCCGAGCGCCAGGACCCGCGCGGCCGGCCGTACTACTGGGTCGGCGGAGGCCCGGCGGGGCACGAGCACGTCGACGGCACCGACTGTGTTGCGATCGCGCAGGGCCGGAACAGCATCACGCCGATGCACCTCGATCTGACCGATCGCGGTCGCGTTGCGACGCCCCCGTGGGTCGTGGATGGTTTTCGCGTGATGGTAGGCTCCGCGTGACCATGGTTCGCGCAGCTCTCGTGACGGCGTACCTGACGCTCGGTGCGCTCGTGGCTTGCGCGTGTCCCAGCAAGCAGGCAACGACCGCCACCACGACCGGTAGCGGGAGCGCCGGCACCGAGCCCGTAGTGACTGGCTGTGAGAGCACGCGTCAGAAGGTCGAGCGGATGTACCGCAGCGAATCGACCGACACGGACGCGGCGCGCCTCGAGGGATCGATCGCCGACAACACCGCGATGGTGATGAACGACTGCGCGAAGGCGCCCGACAAGGTCGTTGCTTGCATCAACGGCTCGACCACCATCGCCGAGCTCGAGAAAAACTGTCTCGTGCAGCTCGACGACGAGGGCACCGACGGAGAGGCCTTGGGCAAGTGAAACCAGCATCCGCACCCGGTGTCTCGTCGATGATGAGTCCGTTCCTCGCTGTCACGCTTGTCGTCGCATCGGGCCTCGGCTTCACGCTCGCCGCGTGCGGCGGCAAGCAACCGACCCCCGCCGGTAACGGCTCGGGCGATCCGCCCGGCGTCGTCTCCGATACCCGCACCGAGCTCGAACGGCGGCGCGACGCTGGCTGCGAGAAGCTCGAGCCCCGCCTCGTGCAATGCGCGGTCGACGACGCGAAGGCCGAGCTCGACGCGGGCCGGATGTCGAAGAAGGACTACGACCTCAACACCGCTCCCGAGATCCGCGCGCAGCTCGGCAAGAAGTGGATGGAGGGATGCCAGGTCGAGATGTCATCGCGCCAGGTCCGCGTCCTCGAGGTCTGCTTCGAATCCGAGACGCAGTGCGGCCCACTGCTCGGTTGCCTCGAGCACCTGAACGCCGCGCCCGCGAAGTAGCGCTCGCTACTCTGTTCGCGTTTCTCGGTGCGCTTGCCTGCCCGGGCACGCTCACGACGCCCACGTTCAGCGCGCGTCGGGCGGCAGCGTGCCGATCGGATGGCGGCGCCGGGCCATTCCGAGCGTCTTCATCACGTCGCTGAGCTCGTCGTGAAAGTCCGCGGCCGAGCGGTGCCGGTTCGCCGGCTGCTTCGCCATCGCGTGCGTGATCAGCGCCTCGACGCCGGGCTCGATGCGCTCGCCACGTCGCGCCGATGGTGCGTCGGGCACCTGGTTCAGATGCGCCATCATGATCTCGACGACGTTGCCGGCGAACGGAAACGCGCCAGTCAGCATCAGGTAGCCGAGGACGCCGAGCGCGTAGATGTCGGCAGCGACGCTCGGTGGCTGACCCGCCGCGCGCTCCGGCGCGAGGTAGTGAGGGCTGCCTCGGACCTGGGCCTCGTGCGCGCCATCACCACGCCGCGCGAGCCCGAAGTCGAGGAGCCGGGCGACCCGGCGGCGGCGCGCCCCGGTTGGCTCGACCGTCATCAAGATGTTCTCTGCCTTGACGTCACCGTGGATGATGCCGCGCGGCTGGATGTGGTGGATGTGGTGCAGCGCCTCGGCGATCTGACCGAGCACGTCGCAGACCCGGCGGACATCCATCGGCGCACCGGCGTGCCCGATCAGCGGCTCACCTTCGACGAGCTCCATCACCATGTACGCGCCGAGCGTCGGGTCCTCGCCGAAGTCGACGACCGAGACGATGTTCGGATGCGTGATCTCGCTCGCGAGCCGCGCCTCTTCGTTGAACCGCACACGCGCGAGCTGATCGAGCGCGCACGCCGGCGAGATCAACTTCAACGCGAAGGGGGTGCCGTGCTCGCGATGGATGGCGCGATACACGCAACCCATCCCTCCCTCGCCGAGCTGGCCCCCCAGTTCATACCGTCCGCAGACCGTATTGTGCATGACCAGGTTTTTCGATGGTGGCGGCTAACCCCGTTGCAGTCACCTGATATTGTCGGCCACCTGCGGTACCAGCCGCGGCGCGATGGTCCGACCGCAGGCGATACACGAGCGGATCAGGAGCGTGATCGCGGTGCGGTCAACGTCTCCCAGCGGATCAACATCGCCATCGCATCGCTCGCCGAGTCACCACACATCTCGTGTGACGGCCGCAGTCCCGAGCAGACGCGTGGACGTTCGGGTTTGCCGAACAAGGCGCACGTGATGTCCGCGAGCAGGTGAGGGCAGCGATCACCGGCGCGCTTGCCGTCGGGAAGCGCAGGCCACGACGGCGAGATCGACGGCGCGATACAGCACGCACCACAGGCCGGTCGACATGCCGCGCTCACGGCCGACCCTAGCCCCGAACCGGCTGGATCGATATCGCAAAGTTCGAGGCCAGGTTACGCGATCATTCGTTGACGCTGCGCGTCGACCTGCGGTACTGCCCGCGACGTGATGAACGCTCTCGTGCGTGGTGTGGTGGTTCTCGGGTTCGTGGCGCTGGCTGCGTGCGGGCCCAGCAGCGGTTCCAATCATGATGTCGGCGGCGACGACGGCCCCGATCCGACGGTCGACGCGCCGGTCGCCCCGACGATCGATGCGCCACCGTCGACCACGGGCGTCGCGCCCGGTGGTGCTTGCTCGTGCGACACCGACTGCGCCGCCGACGGCACGCATGCCGGGGTCTGCATCTACGGCGTCTGCATGACGAAGGCTTCCGCTGCGTGCGCATCCGCTGGTTCGCAGGCCGAGTGCGCGACGGGCTCGCGATGCTGGAACCTCGACGGCGTCACCGGTTCGCTGTGCTGGCCCGACTGCGCGGCGCACACCTGCAGTGGCACGTGTGACAGCGATGGCTCGTGCTCGCCGGGCTCCGCGAGCGACTGCGATCCGACGTGCGGCACCGCGTGCTCGTGCACGGCGACCTCGTGCGGCGCCGGCAAGACCTGCGTCAACGGCGAGTGCGTTCCCGAAGCAGGCGCTGGCCCGGGCCCGGGCCCCGGACCCGCGTGCACCTCGCTGCCGGCGCGCGATTGCACCGGCACGACCTGCGGGCAGCTTGTCTCGTTCAACCCGCGCACGAACACGGCGTGGGACGATTATCCGATCAATGGCGAGACGGCGGCGAACCAGTACCGGAGCCACCTGCGGCGCGATCTGATGATGCTCGTCAGCTATGCAACGTCGAAGACGGCGTGCAAGTCGGCCGCGTGGACCGCGGGCAACGGCGGCGCGCTCGGCCTCGGTGACATGAGCGAGGCGAATGGCGCGATTCCGGGCACCGCGATCAACGACCCGGGCCACCCGCCCGGCACCCACGTCAACGGCTACGACATCGACCTCGCGTACTACCAGACCGGCACCGCCGACAACCGGCTGCGCCCGATCTGTACGCACACGGACGCGAGTGGGCAGGACGTCTATCACTGCACCGGCGACGTGACGAAGCTCGATCCGTGGCGCACCGCGATGTTCCTCGGCGCGATCTTCGAGTCGTCGCGGACGCGCGTGATCGGCGTCGACGGCAAGGCCGGCCCGGTCCTGCTGTCCGCGCTATCGACGCTCTGCCAGCAGGGCTGGCTCAGCGGGCTGTCGTGCGGCAACGTCGCGCTCGCATACGAGACCACCAACATGGGACAGGGCTGGTACCGGTTTCACCACCACCATGCCCACATCAGCCTGAAGCCTGCGTCATTTACCGACGCGGTCGCCTGCGCTGGGGGCGACGGTGGACCGGGTTGCGACCCGATCGTTAAGTCGGTGCCGCGCCGCCAGGCCGGAATCCATCGCCTCGTCCCGAGCCAACCCTAGGCACTACGCCAGCCTGCGGCACTTCGCTTGCAGTCGGCAGGAGCCGCTGGCAGAGTGCCTGGGCTTCGCCGGCCGGCCGGTCGCGAGGATCCCATAGCTCAGTTGGATAGAGCGGCGCTTTCCTAAAGCGTAGGCCGCAGGTTCGATTCCTGCTGGGATCACCCGTCTGAGGGTTACCGCAGGACGCCCCTTCACGTGTCGCGGGAGTGGGCGACTCATCTGTCATGGGTATGGCGAAGCGACACGACAGCGAGACCGTGAAGATCCCGCGCAGCGACCTCGACTTCACGCGGCACGACGGTGACGTCGTCTTCGCGGCAGACGGCGTCAAGCTCATCAGGTTCGCCGACGGTACTCGCGAGCTACGGATCTCCGACCACGCGCTCGACAGCATGGAGTCAACGTTCGACGCGATCGTGCTTGCGATCTACGGCCTCGCGCGACCCAAGTCCGAGGCGAAGTGATCAGCGCGTCCGCGTGATCTTCGCGAGGTGCGGCGGGGCGTCGGGATCGAGTCCGCGGGCGGCGGCGAGCTTCGGCAGCGCGAGGTAGCAGCTCTGTACCTGGCAGAGGGGCGCGAGCAGCGGCGAGATCGCCGGGACGGTCGGCAGCAACGCGGTGCCCGCGACCGCGAGCGTCGACCGGACCTCGGCACCGAGCGAGACCAGGCGCGCGAGCGTCTCGCGGGTCGGCTCGGTGGTCGCATCGTCCTGACCGAGCGCGATGATCGGAAACCCGCGATCGACGAGCGCGAGCGGACCATGGAGCACCTCGGCCAGGCTGAACGCCTCGCCATGCAGCCGGCAGGTCTCCTTGAGCTTGAGCGCGATCTCGAGTGCGGCCGCGAGCCCGACGCCGCGGCCGAGCACGTAGAGGCTCGTCGCCGATACGAGCGATTGCAGCGCGGGCGTCCAGTCGAGCGCGGCGGCAGCGGTGAGTGCAGCCGGCGTGGCGGCGACGGCATCGTGGAGCTCCGCGCTGTCGGTCCACGCGGCGGCGAGCTGGAGGAACGCGACGCCGGCGAGCAGGAAGGACTTGGTCGCGGCGACGCTGCGCTCCTCGCCGGCGCACAGCGGAAACATCACGTCGCACGCGGCCGCGAGCGGCGAGCTCTCGTCGTTGACGAACGCGATGGTGAGCGCGCCGCCGGCACGCGCGGCCGCGGTCAGCGCGAGGAGATCCGGGCTCGCGCCGCTCTGCGAGATCGCGATGAACAGCGCGCGGTCGTCGATCGGTGCTCGTCGATAGCTCGTCGCGACGCTCGGGCCCACCGAGGCAACCACGCAGCCGGCGGTCAGCTCGAGGAGGTACTTGCCGTACGTCGCGGCGTGGTCCGAGCTGCCACGCGCGCAGGTCACGACCACGGCGGGCGGTCGGTCGCGCAGCCGGTTGCCGAGGTCGCGGAGCTGCGGCCCGCATCGCTCGAGCTGTCGCCTCGCGCCGTCGGCTGCCTCGGCCGCCTCTCGCGCCATCCGGGTCATCGCAAAAGCTTGCCACGCTTCGGGGGCGGAGCCGTACACTGAGTCGTGGGCACGACGCTCGTGGTGTCGCCGCACCTCGACGATGCGGTACTGTCGATCGGCGGATCGATCGCGTCGTGGATCGCGGCCGGCGAGCGCGTCGTCGTCGCGACGGTCTACACGACGGGGCCACCGCTCGATCGGGTGGCGCCAGCGATGCGCAAGTTCGCCGACTACGAGGCCCGGCGCGCCGAGGATGCTGCTGCCTCCGCGGTGCTCGGCGTCGAGACCCGCTGGCTCGGTCAGATCGAGCGCGCATTCCGGCCGCCGTACCTCACTGGCTGGTCGTTCTTCACGACGCCGCCGGATCGCAGCGGCTTCACGACGCTGCCGGCGGTGACCGCCGCGCTCGCGCCGCTCGCCACGCTCGCACCCGATCGCATCCTGATCCCGCTCGGCATCGGCAACCACGTGGATCACGTCGAGACGCTGATCGCAGCGACCGACTGGACGCTCGTGCATGGCCTGTTCGATCGCGCCCGGTTCTACGAGGACTTCTACGCGCTCTCCGGGACGATGCGCCGCCGCCATCCGGTCGCGAAGCAGCACGGCTGGCGGCGCTGGCGCTCGCCGCTACTGAAGGCCCGCCGGCTCGCGGCGATCCTGCGCACGATCGCACTCGCGCGCCGCGGCCCCGAGCTCGAGAGTTTCCTCGCGCCGGCGCTGCAGCACGCGAGCTGGGCGCACACGCGATCACCGGTGACGACCGAGGCCGAGGCCCGACAGCTCGCGGCGATCGAGTGCTACGGCTCGCAGACCGCAGCGTTCGGCGGGTTCTCGGGGATCGCGCGCGCGACCCGGGCGTACCACCGGCGCTGGGACCGCGCCGAGCCGCTGTGGCACGCGACGCTCGGTGCGTAGCCAAGCTACTGCGGCTTCGGCGGCAAGATGTAGCGGCCCTCGATGAAGGCACGCTCGACCTCGGGCAAGAGCTCGGCGCGCGCGCGGACGATCGATCGCTCGAGCTCCTGCTTGCGCAGGAAGATCCACAGCATGCCGGCGGCGGCGAGGAGCGCGATGATGATCAGCGGTCCCGGTCCCTGGAAGAAACCGGGCTCGGCGACCTCGACGACGTCCGCCTCCGGATCGTAGTTGGGATCGTCGGGCGGCTTCTCCTTCTTGACGGCCATCATGATCGTCAGGGCGAGCGCGCCGACGGTCATCATCAAGCCGATCTTGGCCTTCGTGATGTGCCCCTTGAAGCCCATCACCACCGCGCCGCCGAGCGCGTCGTACGTCGGCCGCCCGGCCTGCGCGATGATCGACGGATCGCGTGTACCGACCATCGCGATCGTCTTCATCGTGCCGGCGAGCGGCTCGAAGAAGGTCCCCGGCATCGTCTTGCAGACCGCCTCGGCCTGGTTCGGGTTCGTGCGGAGCAGGTTCGTCATCATCAGGCGCGCACTCGGGTAGCTGAGGTTTCCCTTGAGGGCCTTCAGCAGCGACAGCACCACCATGCCGAGCCCCAGCAGCGCGAGCCCGTACCCGAGGAGCAGCTTCACGATCGCAAGCGTATCACTTGAGATAGTACGGCGTCGCGACCGCGCTGCGGCACTGCCAGTTGAAGCTGCGCATGTGCGGCGAGCTCGCGTAGCTCTTGTGACCGGCCAGGAGCTGGGTCGCGGCGGTCTTCAGCGTCGCGTCGCTGCGACCACCGTGGTGCCACGCCATCGCGACGACGTACGCCGACTCGGCCCAGTGCTCGTGGTACGGGTCGACCTCGTCGGCCGCGCTGCCGATCCCCATCCAGTAGTACGGCTTGCCGTTCGAGTCCCGGCCATCGCGGGCCATGATCTTTCCGAGCTTGACGATCGCGCTTCGCGCATTGGTCGCGCGCGCGCCGCCGCGATCGGTCGCGTAGACATCGAGGCCATCGGCGAGGATCGCGCTCATCCACGGGCTGCAGCCCCACGTGTTGTAGCTCTCGCCGTGCGAGGCAGCGGTGTGCCCGAAGCAGCGGGCGCCGAGATCGGACCAGTTGGTCGGGTAGGTGCCCTGCATCGAGAGATAGGCATCGACGGCCGCGTCGGCCTTGCCTTCGAAGTACACGGCCATGTCGTCGGTGACGATCCGCGCCCACACGTATGCGAGCAGCGCGAAGCCGGCGTTGCGCTCGGTCCAGAAGTCGCTGCCGCCCGCGTAGCCCGGGCTCGTCCACAGCGCGTACGCGCGCTGGCCGACATCCTCGGCGCTCTCGCGGAACCGATCGTCACCGGTCAGCAGGTAGTGGATCGCGAGGTTCTGGGTGTAGTGGTACTTGAGATCGTCTGCCGCCGTCGGCACGCCGATCCGGGTCGACGCATCGACGCCGGTGATGCCGTTGCGATAGATCGCGGTCTCGCGATACGCGGACTCGAGCGTGAGCAGATCGCCGCGCCGCGCATAGCCGCGGTACATCATCGTGCCGCGGTCGTAGAGCCAGACGTCGCGGCTGGTCTGCAGCGACAGGAACTGGGTGACGGTGTGGTTCTGGTAGTCGCAGCTGGTGTCGAATGCGTCGAGGGTCGTGCCCTCGACCGAGGCCTCGGTCACCGTCGGGCCGGTGATGCCACTCGCGGACAGCCACGCCGCCGGCAGTCGCACCCAGACCTTGGGGCCCATCGAACCGTCGGCGGGCTCGAGCGTCGTCGACACCGCGACCATCGGGATCGCGGCGGTGGTCGGCATCTCGTTCGCGCGGATCTGCAGCACCTTGCCGGCCGTGACCGTGGTGTCGAGCTGGATCTGCACGCTGCGGATGCTGCCGTCCGGATGAAGCGCGAGCTCGCGGCGCGCCGCGCGCTGCTCGACGCCGGCGGACATCACGCGGATCGCGTCGGGATCGAGGAGCTGGCCCGGGGCAAAAGGCACCGCGAAGTTCACGCGCTGGGTGCCGGAGATCCCGCTGCGCGGCTGCAGCGTGGCGTCGACCGTGAGCACGGTGCCGGTCGGCGGCGGTGGGGGCGGCGGCGGCTCGGCGGTGATCGCCGAGGTCTCGACGACGAGCTGCGGCTTGTAGGTCGCCTCGCGCGAGTGATAGGTCGAACCGTCACCGCTCGGGCCCGACAGCAGGAAGTCGTAGGTGCCGTTCGCAGTGACGACCGAGGTCACGTCGTACTCGATCCAGGTGCCCGAGGTCGCGACCCCGATGTCACCGAGCGCGCTACCGATCGGCGCGGGGCGGTTGTTCCAGTTGACCGAGAGCTCGCTCCACGTGCTCGAGGTGCGGTAGAGCGCCGGGCCGTCGGCGCTGGGATCCGACACGAACAGCCGGACCTTCGCGCGGCTGACGGTCCCGCTGAGACCGGCCACCGCGAAGCGCAGATAGCTCTGGATCTTCGGCGTGCCATCGGCGACGACGCGGGTCGCGGTGCCGTAGCTCGCCGTCGGGAAGGTGGAGTCGACCTTGGCGTCCGCGGTCGCGGTGAACGTGGCGGTCGCGGCAAGGCTAGGTGTTGCTCCGAGGAGCAGGCCGAACCCGGCGAGCGCGATGACCTTGATGCGTGTCATGCACGCTCATGTAAATGTTCCGTGCGCCCACGTCGCTGTGTGCTTTGTCCCACGGTGAAGGGACTTAGCTCATCCGATTTTTTCGGGTGAGCATTTTGTCGACGGTCGGCGGTGTCGTCACGCTCGACTCTCGCGAGCGTGGTTACGTTTGTGTTGCGCCGAGAGCAGGCAAAAATTTATGAGACCCGAGTGTCATTCGGTGACGACGCACGTCCGTAGATCACGCAGGCGGCTCGAACATCTCGTCCTCGGAGGCTTCCTCGTCCTCCTGCAGATTCGCGAAGCGAACCCCGGGACCGCTCGGTACGCAGAAGATCCGCGCCTCGACCTTCGCCTTCGTGATGGCGAGCTTCGCTTTCTCGAGCGTCTCCTGTGGGGTGGTCTTCTCGATCAGGTAGAAGCCCTTGGGCAGCCGGAAGGGCTTGCCGGTCTTCTTGCCGACGATCGTGCGAACAAAGCCTTGCTCGCCCATCGCTTCCCACAGCGGCGGATAGGCATCGTTGTCGGGCTCGATCAATTCAACGCGTACGAAGGTCCTCGCCATGGCGCACCATAGCCCGGCACCCACGCCGGATCGGTCATGATCGGGTCGGAACCCGCCTCGCTGGCGTGAATGATGGCGGGGTCGTCGGGATCGTCGGCACCGGCGCGGTACGCTCGCTGCGTGAGTGGGAAGCGCCTGAGTCCGAGCGACGCGATGTTCATCTACGGCGAGTCGCGCGAGACGATGATGCACGTCGCCGGGCTCCTGCCGTTCTCGCCCGCGCCCGACGCCAGGCCCGATCACCTGCGTCACCTGATGAACGAGATCCGCGAGGGCGCGAAGGTGCACCGGCCGTGGAACATGCGGCTGCGCACGCCGGATCTGCCGCGCAACCCGCTGCAGAGCTGGGTGGAGGACGACGTCGATCTCGAGTACCACGTGCGGCGTTCGGCACTGCCGTCGCCTGGCGACGAGCGCGAGCTCGGCATCCTGGTCTCGCGGCTTCATGCAATCCCGGTCGATTTTCACCGCCCACCGTGGGAGGTCCACCTGATCGAGGGGCTCGAGGGCGGCCGGTTCGCGATGTACGCGAAGGTCCATCACGCACTGGTCGACGGCTTCACCGCGATGCGGATCCTCGCGAACGCGCTGTCGACCGATCCGGAGGAGCGCGACCGTCCGCTGTTCTTCTCGGTGCCGCAGCCGACGCGCGACGCGAAGCCGGAGAAGCCCGCCGCGAAGGACGCGAAGGACGCGAAGGACGCGAAGGACGCGAAGGACGCGAAGGATGCGAAGGACGCGAAGGACGGCAACGAGGGCGGTCTCCACTTCCCCGAGCTGCTCGCGGCGGTCCGCGCGCAGTACGGCGCGTCGAAGAGCGTGGTGCGCGCGCTGATGAATGTCGTGCAGTCGTCGCGGTCGGGACACCACGACCTCGTGACCCCGTTGCAGGCACCGAAGTGCGTGCTGAACGCGCGGATTAGCCGGAATCGACGGTTCGCGACCCAGCGGCTCGAGCTCGCGCGGATCAAGGCAGTCGCGCACGCGGTCGGCGGCACGATGAACGACGTGATCCTCGCGCTGTGCTCGGCGAGCCTGCGCCGCTATCTGCACGAGCTCGAGGCGCTGCCGGCCGCGCCGCTCGTGACGATGCTGCCGGTCGCGATCCGGACCAAGGACGACACCGGCGGTGGCAACGCGGTCGGCGCGATCCTCGCGTCGCTCGCGACCGACCAGGCGGATCCGGCGAAGCGGATCGCGACGATCGTCGACTCGACGAAGCACGCCAAGCAGCAGCTCCAGGGGATGTCGAAGGCTGCGATCCTCCAGTACAGCGCGCTGCTGACCGCACCATCGATGCTGCAGATGATGCCGGCCGCATCGGGACGCGTGAGGCCGACGTTCAACGTCGTGATCTCGAACGTGCCCGGCCCCGAGCATCCGCTGTACTACCGTGGCGCGCGCCTCGAGGCGTCCTACCCGGTTTCGATCCCGGTCCACGGCCAGGCCTTGAACATCACGTGCAACAGCTATGCGGGCTCGGTGTGCTTTGGCTTCACCGGGTGTCGTGACACGGTTCCTCACCTCCAGCGCCTCGCCGTCTACTGCGGCGATGGCCTCACCGAGCTCGAACAGGCGGTCGCATGAAACGCTTTGCACCGGCCACAGGCCGCAACCGCGAGCCGATCCGGGAGGTGCTCGCGAAGCACCTGCCGGAGGCTGGCCTCGTCCTCGAGATCGCGTGTGGTACCGGCGAGCATGCCGCGTACTTCGCGGCGGCGTTCCCTCACCTCGAGTGGCAACCGACCGACGTCGACGCCGACGCGCTGTCGAGTGCGACCGCCTGGTACGGCGAGGCCGGGCTCGCCAACCTCCGCGTGCCGATGCGGCTCGACGTCGTCGATGCAGCGTGGCCGGTCCCGAGCGCGGCGGCCGTCGTCTGCATCAACATGATCCACATCGTGCCGTGGGACGTGACGCTCGCGATGTTCGCGGGTGCCGCGCGCACGCTGCCGGTTGGCGGACTGCTCTATACGTACGGCCCGTATCGCTTCGAGGGCTCGACGGCGCCGTCGAACGAAGATTTCGATCGCTCGTTGCGTGACCGCGATGATCGATGGGGCGTGCGCGACGTGCGCGACCTCTCGGCGATCACCGAGTTCAAGCTCGAGGAGACGATCGCGATGCCGGCGAACAATCACTCGTTGATCTTTCGTCGCGCGCACTGACCCCGAGCGCGCTGTCCTCGTCGGCGCAGCGCACGAGCGAGAGTGGCACGAGCACCGCGATCGTGATCGCGGCAGCGCCGATGCTGCCGAGCGCGGCGGCGGTGCCGGCGGCGGCCGCGAGCAGCCCGACCTCCGAGGGATGACGCAACCAGCGATAGGGGCCGCTCGTGACCCGTCGATCGGGCGCGAGTGTCGTCGAGACGAAGCGCGCGCCGAGCGTGCGGATCGCGGAGATCCGCAGCGCGATGCCGCCGGCGATCGCGAGGACGCCGAGCATGCCGAGCACGCCCGCCGATGTGGCATCGCGTGCGAGGTGCTCGCCGATCGCGGTCACGTGGACGGCGAGCAGGGTCATGCCGGTGGCGAGCTCGCGTGGTAAACGTGCGTGTGGCTCGGCGGGCGACGCTGCGCCCTCGAGCGCGATCCACGCCACGATCGAGGCGACCACGAAGGCGAGCAGCACGCCGCGCTCAGTTCGGCGGACCGGCCGGTGCCGCTGGGGCAGCCGGCGGCGTGTCGCGCGTCATCTCGGTGACGACGCCAGTGAAGTGCGCGCGGCTCATGTTGAGCGCGGTCGCGATGGCCGCGAGGGCCTCGCGCTCGGACTGATCGAAGTTGCCGTCGGCCGAGGCGACGAGCAGCGCCGCCTTGATCACCATCTCGCGGCCCGAATCGTTGAGGTAGCCGGCCATGCTGCGGCAGTAGTGCTCGATATCGGTCGCGTCGATCTGCGCGCGGCTGACCTCGCCGTCGATCTCCTCGCGCGGTACCTCGCGGTCCTCGAGCTTGCCGAGGATCGACTGGATCGCCTCGATCTCCGACTGCTCGACGACGCCGTCCGCCAGCATCATCAGCACGAGCACCCGGCGCATCGCGCCCCGGAACGCCGCCTCCTCGCGCGCCTCGGCGGCCTTCGGATCGAAGTCGAGAATCGAGGTCTTGTACGTGCTCGTGCAGCGCTGGCACTCGATGTACTCGCCGAGCAGGTCGAGCGGGATGAGCGGGATGAAGTACAGCGTGAAGAATCGGCGGACCTTGCGATGCCGGTACTGCTCCTTGCCCTCGCAATCGGGGCAGTGGAACTCGCCGCCTTCCGAGCCGTACGTGACGCCGCGTGTCCCGAAGAAGATCAGACCGAGCATGGCGCTCGATGGTACACGAGCGCGCTACGGATGCGACGGCTTACGGTCTCGTCGACGACCGTGCGGCTCGGTCATCGCGACCCGCGTACGTGGACCGCGAGCGAGGCCAGTAGCGCGAACTCGAAGTCCTCGAACGGGAGGTCGATCGGCAGCAGCAAGCCGATGCCCGGGCGCAGATCACCGGAGGCGAAGCGTGCGCCGATCGTGAACGTCGATCCGGTGTCGTCACTCTCGTCGTCTGGATTGGCGAACACGTTGACGAGCTCGGCGAGGATCTGCGCGCCGCCGAGATCGATGCCGCCGCCGACGTTGAGGTGAATCACGGGCGAGTACTCGATCGCGTTGTCCTCGTCGAGCGCGAGATCGATGCCGGCATCGGCGCGCCAGAACAGCGAGCCGACGCGGCCCATGGGCGACATCCCGAGGCGGAGCCACGTCGAATTCTGGATGCGGTGCACGAAGTCGCCGAACCGGGTGAACGAGGCGAGGCCCATGAAGTCCGCGGCGCCATCGTCGGACGACGTGCCGAGCACGAGCCCGCCGTGGAAGAGCAGCGCGGTCGAGCCGAAGTGCCGTGCGAGGAGGCCACCGACCTCGAGGTTGCCAAGCGCGAGCTCGGTGTCCTCGAACGGACCGATCCGGGCGTCGATGTACGAGAGCGGTATCGTCAGGTAGCCACCGACGCCGCGCCGGTTCACGAAGTGCCCCGCGAGGTTGATGCTCATCACCTTGAGCTCGGTGGTCGCGGTGTCGTCCCAGACCTCGTACCCGAAGTCAAAAGCGAGGGTCGTGACCGGCGTGAGCCGATCCATGCTCAGCGAGTCGAAGGTGACGTCCGCGTGCGCGGACTGGGGGGCCGCGAACGCGATCATCGACAGCATGGCGATGCGTTTCATGGCGGTGATGATCGCGTCCGAATCCGCCTCGGACAAGCGTACGAGCCGATTCCGCCGTGATCGTGATCGCATGATCTCGGGCAGTTCGCGAGGGCAGGGCGATTTCGCTGCGCCGGTCGGCCGCGGCTTCCGTTGTATGTTCGAACCCTCACAGGAGCCCGCATGACGTCGAAGATCCGCAAGCTCTACAACGTGCTCGTCGTCGGAGGCGCGATGGCCGCGACCACCGCGTGTACGAAGGCCGAATCGAAACAGCCCGCACCAGCGCCGGTCGTGACCGCGCCCGCCGCCGCGGACTCTGTGGCCGCGCCGACGCCCGCGCCGGTCGCGGCG
>JACCTC010000016.1 GCA_013812655.1 Deltaproteobacteria bacterium
ATCTTCGGCTTGCCATCCTGGCCGATCCGCCACTGGTGGCGATGCTCGTAACGGATGCCGCTGTCGGTGTACGGGTCGTTCTGCGTGAACGTGATGTGATCGTGCGTGTTGATGAGGCCCGGCGAAACGACGCCATCGGGACAGCTGATGACGGTCTCGCCGCCGGTAGCGCATTCGCAACCGACGCACGTGATCTGCCCGGCCGGGTTCACGGCGACCTGGCCGCCGCGGAAGACCTTCGTCGGCGTCAGCACGATGCCCTTGACGAGCTTGCTGTCGCTGCCGGCCGTCACCTCGCACGTTCCGGAGGCGACCGGCGGCAACGTCGCGCACGTCACCTCCTCGATCATCTCACCGCCATCCGGTGGGACGTCCGCATCGACGCCAGCGTCTACCGAGGTTGCACTGTTGTCACCGCACGCGGCGGCGAACGCGACGGCCAGGATGGCGGGAAAGAACGACAGCAACGACGGGCGGAGCATGAGGGCGCGCAACCTACCATGCAGCCCCTCACGGCCAGCCGACAAACGCCGAGCGAGACCGCGATCCGCGGCGCAAATCACAGCGCTCCTCCGAGAGAGAACCGTCTCTCAGTCGAGCGGCTGGTCGAGGCTGTCCGCGACGAAGCCCATGACCTCTTCGAGCATCTGCCCGAAGTCCTCGTAGAACTGCTGGTCGAGCGCGTTGTCCTTGGCGTCGAACAGGAGCACGGGGTACTCACCGCTCGGCGTTGGCCGGCTGACGTCGAGGCAGAACCACTCCTGGTACTGCGCGCCCATGCCGACGACCACGAGGTGCTCGGCGAGCTTGCGCTGCTGTCGCGCCTCGAGCGTGCGATGCACGACGTCGTTGATGCCGGCGTCGACACCGCTCGATGCCACGGTCGGGGTGACACCCACGAAGTCGTGCACGACGCCGAGGTGCGGCGGGATCGCGATGCCGCCCCAGGTCCGCAGGAACGTCCGGTACGACGGCGGGAACGTCACACCGAGCGCCTCCTCGGCCGCCGAGATCGCGGTCTCCGGTGCAGGGCCCGCGATCTGGCAAGGGTTGTCTTGCCCGGTGAGGCGACGACGAACGCGTTCCACGAGCTCGATGGTGTCGGTCATGGCGTGTCGATCATTATGCACGGGAGCGATCGCGATGAAATCACAACGCGCCGTGCGCTCGCGCGCGTCCGATCGCCGCATGTCTACCGTTGACAAACATCCGCACGTGCATTGCGTGCGCGTGGCGAGGATCAACTCGGACGCGGCATCGCCGGCGGGAAGGTCAGCGCGTCGACGACGGCGAGCTCCATGTCCGTGTCGGTGATCTGAAACGCCGCCTGCATGACGCCGATGAACGGGATCACGCGCCAGCTCGGGACCGTCGCCGGCATCTCGGCGACCAGCGTGTAGACGACCATCCAGTAACGATCGACAGGATCGGGGAGGCCGGCGGCGACCCGCGCGAGCTCGCCGAAGACCTGCGCGTCGTGCGCACGCGGGCGGCGAAACGCGCGATAGAGCTCGGAGTCGAGCTCGTCGCTGGTGAGCAGCAGATCCGGTAGTGCGGCAAAGAAGTCGCGGACGCGGAAGCGCTGGTCGTCGTTCGCCATGCCGCGGGCGAGCGCACGCAGGGCAAAGACCTCGCAGGCGATCGGGATCAAGTTCTTGATCCGCAGGTAGCGGTCCTCGAGATACGCCGTGAGCTGGCCGTGCCGCGCGGCGGCGACGATCTGTTCGGACTCGAGCGGCGCGATCCGCAGCGCGATCCGCAGCGCCTCGAGGAACGTCAGCTCGCCGGCGTGCAGCGAGGTATCCGCCACCGCGACCTCGGCGGCCATGCCGTACGCGGTGAGCCGGTGGATGCGCGCCGGGAGCCCCTTCGCGATCGCCGGGGCGCGCGCGACGGCCTTGCCGGCGAACTTGATCGCGTCGGTGGACAGATCGATCAACGTCCGCGCGGCCGCCGCGCCAAGGCCCTTGAACAGCACGTGCTCGGCGAGCTGCCGCTGCACCACGGTCAGCTCGCGGGGGTCGACGACGCCATCGGCGTTCATCGCCCCGATCATGGCCTCGATCAGGAAACGCCGCGGATCGTTGGGCTTCAGCCCGCCGCCGAGCAGATCCTTCATCGTTCGCTCCATCGGCGCGTCAGTCTAGACCACCCGAGCGCCCCGCCGCGAGGCCAACCCCGCGAGAACCCGTCAGAGCAGCCGTCAGAGCCCCTCGGGGGCCCCTCGCATACGGTTGTGCACGCGCGGACGCCGCGCGTTATCATCGATGCGGTGACGGGTCGGGTCCTCATTGCGTTTGGCTGGCTGACCTTCCTCGGGTCGGTTGCGGACGCCGCCCCCAAGCGCAAGGTCAAGATCGACACCGAGCCCGCAGGCGCGACCGTCTACCTCAACGCCAAGGAAGACGGCCCGGTCTGCACGACACCATGCACGATCGACGCGCCCGTTGGCGACACGCCGATCATCGTCGAGCTCGAGAACCACAAGCAGATCTTCGAGCAGCTCACGGTGCCGGCGAAGAAGCCGCTCTCGGTGAAGTACAAGCTCGAACCGGCGATCGGCATCATCAACGTGACCGGCCCCGCGGGTGCGCGGATCACGGTTGACGACGAGGACAAGGGCAAGGCGCCGACCAAGATCGAGATCGGCGCCGGCGCGCACACCGTGATCCTGACGCTGAACGGCAAGCAGATCGCATCGGAGTTCGTCGAGGTCGCGGCCAACGACGAGGTCGAGGTCGCGGGGACGGCGAAGAAGTCGACCGGTGGCGGCGCCAAGGCCGAGCCGACCGAGACGGCTGCCGTCGAGGAACCCGAGGGTGAGACGGGCGGCATCACCACGGCAACGCCGGGTCCGGCGCGGCGGCGCGGCCCGATCATCTCGATCTCCGCGGTGTTCGACGTCGGGTTCCGCAACTTCGAGTACCAGGAGGCGAAGACCCCGAACCTGTCGTCGGAGAGCGAGGGCGGCCAGGTGCTCGTCGGCCCGCTCGTCGAGGTGTGGCCCGGCACGCTGCTCGGGATCCGCGCGCTCCGCGGGTTCTCGCTGATGCTCAAGTTCGGCTACGGCGTGAACTCGCAGCAGGTCACCGAGAAGATGACCGGCGCGGCGACCGACGCGAAGACGTTCTGGCGCAGCTTCGAGACCAGCGCGCGACAGCGCTGGCGGCTCGGCAACGCGGCGACGATCGAGGTCGGCGGCGGCTACGTGCGCGACCAGTACCAGTTCTCGGGCAACGCCAGCGACATCAAGCTCGTGCCCGATGCCGACTACCAGTCGGTGCGCGTCGGGCTGCGCGTGTCGGCGCTGTTCGGCAACGTCGAGCCGTACCTCGCGGCCGAGAACCGGCTCGTGCTCTCGGGCGGACCGATCGCGGAGCGATTCGACGATGCCAGCGCATCCGGCCTGCGCGGCGCGGTCGGCGTCGCGCTGAAGCTCGGGGCCTTTGACGCGCGGCTCGAGGGCGCGATCAACCGCTATAGCTGGACGTTCACGAGCAACGAGACGACCGACGAGTTCCGCGCCAGCGGCGGCACGGACTCGATCAAGTTCATCTCGGTCATCGCCGGCTACGCGTACTGATCACTCGGCGCGTACTGATCACTCGGCGCTGGCCAGATACTTCTCGAACGCCTTGAAGTCGTATTTGCGGCCCAGGAAGTCACGCACGAGATCGGCGGCGTCCTTGGTCCCGCCGGCCGCGAGGATCTTGTCGCGATAGCGGTAGGTCACCTTGGTGTCGAGCAGCTCCGTCTTCTCGAACGGCGTCAGCAGATCTTTCGCGATCACGAGGGACCACATGTACGTGTAGTACATCGACGAGTAGCCGACGAGGTGCGTGAAGCTCGTGTGGAACTTCGTGCCCTCGACGAACGCGAACGGCGTGTACCGGGCCTGCAGCTTCTTGACCGTCGCGAGCTGATCGAGCTTCTTGGGATCGACCTGGTGGAACGTCAGCGAGATCGCTGCGTAGAACATCTGCTGCAGCACCTGGGTGCCGAGCCCGAACTTGTCGGCCTTGCGCATCTTCGAGACGAGGTCCTTCGGGATCACCTCGCCTGTCTTGTGGTGCTTCGCGAACCGCGACAGCGTGTCGTGGTTCCAGCCCCACTCCTCGAACATCTGCGACGGCGCCTCGACGAAGTCATGCTCGGTCGCGACGCCGCTCTGGCGGATCCACTTCTGATGACCGCCGAGGACGTGATGCATCAGGTGGCCGAACTCGTGGAACATCGTGACGACGTCCTCGTGCTCCATCAGCGCCGTGCCTGCCGGGAAGTTGCAGACCAGCACGCCCACGGGGAGCTGCTTGCCGAGCGCGCCATCCTTCAGCGTGAACTGCGCCGCGTGCTTGTACTTGTCGGCGCGCGGATGCATGTCGAGATAGATCCGGCCGAGCTTGTCGCCCTTGCGCGTGACGTCGAAGACCTTGACGTCGGCGTGCCATGTCTTGACGTCCCTCGCGGGCTGGTACTGGATGTCGTACATCAATGACGTGATGTCGAGCAGCCCGGCGAGCGAGCTCTCGAACGGGAAGTACTGACGCACGATGGTCGAGTCGACCGCGTACTTCTCCTTCTTCACCTGGTTCTCGAGGTAGGCCTTCTGCCAGTCACCGACGGCCGTCGCCTTCGGATCCTGCTTCTTCAGCTGGACGAGCAACTCGTTGTAGTCCGCCTTCGCGCGCTTCTGCGCGGAGCGCGTGATCCGCTCGATGAACTGCGCCGCGGCCGCGCCGCCCTTGAGCATCTTGTCGTCGCTCTGGTAGTCCGCCCAGTTCTTGAAGCCGAGGAGCTTGGCCTTCTCGGCGCGCAGCGCGAACAGCTGCTGGAGGAGCGGTTCGTTCGCCTGATCGCCGCGGCTGCGGAACTTGATGTAGAGCTCCTTGCGGAGCGCGTCGTCGTTCGCGTAGGTCGAGAACGGGATGTAGTCCGGGTAGTCGGTGGTGATCGTGATGACGCCCTTGGCGTCGGGCTTGTGCGCGGCGACCCAGTCCGCCGGCATGCCCGCGAGCCGCGCCTTGTCGGTGACCTCGATCGACCGCGTGTCCTCGGCGACGTTCTTCTGGATCTGCTGGCCGAGCGTGGTGATCTCGTCTTCGATCTGCTTGATGCGCGCGCGCTGCTTGTCGTCGAGCGCGACGCCGGCACGCCGGTATTCGCGCAGCGTCACCATCGCGAACCGTTTGGTGTTCGCGTCGGCGGCCTTGACGTCGACCGCGACGAGCGCGTCGTAGACCCGACGATCGAGGAGGAGCTCGGTGACGTACGCCTGGACCTCGGTCTCGCACGCGCGCGCGGCGTCGCGCAGCTTCGCGTCGGGGTGCACCGCCTGGGTGAGGCTCGCCAGCGCGCCGGCGATCGACACGAACCGCGTCAGCTCGTTGAACGTCTCGAACGTGTTCGCGATCGTTCGCTTGTCCTTGACGTCGAGCAGGACCT
This sequence comes from Deltaproteobacteria bacterium, assembly GCA_013812655.1. GTDB lineage: Bacteria > Myxococcota_A > Polyangia > Haliangiales > Haliangiaceae > JABFXX01. Next base: position 5,443 of record JACCTC010000016.1, read on the forward strand.
GCTGCTGGGCCCTGGCGTCGGCGATCGGCTGGCGGCACTCGACGAGGAATGCGGCGTCGGGAGCCGGACCCGCGGGCTGCGGCGGCACGGCCGGCGGCTGCTTCGTCGGGGTGGCTGGCGCCGGAGGCATGGTCGTCGGCGCGGGATCGGGCGCGGCGGCCAGATCGAGCGCGGGCTGCGTCGGCGGGCGAGCTGGACCGCTACACGCAGCGGCGAGTAGGAGACTGACCAGGAGACTCAGCGAAGCTTTCATATGTTCACCACACCGAGCAGGGCTTGGCCGGGTTCATCGGAGTCCCCGGCGCGCACGAGAAGGCCTCGGAAAACTCCTTCAGGTTGCGCAGCGATCCATAGACACGAAACTTCGGCGGCGCGTGCGGATCGACGGTGAGCCGCCGCTGGATCTCGGCGAGCCGATCCTTGCTGCACCACGCCTGGCCAACCGCGATGAAGAACTGCTGATCCTCGTTGTAGCCATCGGCCACGTAGATCTTCGCGGCGTCCTTGCGAAGCGTGCGATACGCCTGGAACGCCATCTTGACGCCGCCGAGATCGGCGATGTTCTCGCCGAGCGTCAGCTTGCCGTTGATGAACAGCTTCGGCCCGGCCTCGAACGTCGAGTACTGGTCCGCGACACAGGTCGACTTCGCTTCGAACCTGGCGGCGTCCTCTTTCTGCCACCAGTTCTTGAGGTTGCCGTCGGCGTCGAACTGCGCGCCCTGATCGTCGAAGCCATGCGTCAGCTCGTGGCCGATCACCATGCCGATGCCGCCGAGGTTCGCGGCGACCGAGCGGTCCTGGCCGAAGAACGGTGGCTGCAGGATGCCGGCGAGCAGCGCGGTGTTGTTCGCGGTGGGGTCGTAGTACGCGTTGACCTCGTGCGCATTCATCAACCACTCACTGCGATCGACGGGCTTGCCTGACTTGCCGAGCTTCCGGCGGATCTCGAAGCTCGTCGCGCGGAGGTGGTTGCCGGCGAAGTCGTCGCGCTTGACGTCGAACGGGGAGGTCCGCCACTTGTCGGGGTAGCCGACCATGCGGACGATCTTCGCGAGCTTGGCCTGCGCGATCTGCTTCGTCGTCGGGGTCATCCAGTCGAGGCGACCGAGCTCCTCGCCCATCGCGCGGACGAGCGCGTCGACGAGCGCGGTCGCGGTCTGCTTCGCGGAGGCCGGGAAGTGCTTCGCGACGTACTGCTCGCCGAGGAGCTCGCCGAGCCCTTTCTGGGTCGCGTCGATGCACCGCTTGCTGCGTTCGGGCTTGGTCTCGATGCCGGTCAGCACCTTGAGCAGCTCGAAGGCCTCGTCGTCGAACGCCTTCGGCAGCGCGAACGCCGTCGCCTCGACCAGGTGGAACGTGAAGTAGCTCGCCCACTGCGGCCCCTTGAACCGCGCGCGCAGCTTGTCGAGGCTCGCGAAGAACTTCGGCGTACCGACGACGATCTTCTTGCTCGGCGAGATCCCGATCGCCTTCCAGTAGGCCTTCCAGTCGACGGACTTCGTCTGCTTGCCGAGTGCCTTGAGGTCGGTCGGGTTGTACGAGGCCGGGACGTCGCGCTTCTCGGTCGCGGTCTTCGTCCCCTTCGCGATCTCGGTCTCGATCGCGAGGACGTCCGCCGCGGCGGCCTCGGCCCTCGGCGCGGGCGTGCCAGCGAGCGTCAGCATGCGGGCGACGTGCAGCTTGTAGGCGTCGAGCTTGTCCTTGAAGTCGGGCTTCACGTAGTAGTCGCGATCGGGCAGGCCGAGGCCCGCGGGATCGAGGTACGTGATGTTCTGCACCGACTCCTTGAGATCGGCGGCGGCGTCCGCCTTCCACACCACCCAGATGCCGAGCTTGTGGAGCTCGACGACCATCGCAGCCCACGTCCGCGCATCCTTGACCTTCGCGGCGCGATCGAGCAGCGGCTTGATCGCCGTCGTGCCGCCGCGCTCGATCGCGGCTTCGTCCATGCACGACGCGTAGTAGTCGCCGAGCTTCTTCGTCGACGCGTCGCCGCCGATGCCCTTCGTGGCCTCCTCGAGGATCGTCTTGATCGCGGCGAGGTTCTTCTCCTCGATCTCGGAGTACCGTGCCCACCGCGCGCGATCGCTCGGGATCGGGTTGTGGGCAAGCCAGCCGCCACACGCGAACTGGTAGAAGTCGCCGCACGGATCGGTGGTGCGATCGAGCGACGACGCCTCGAGCCCGACATCGGCGAGCGTGACGCGCACGCCCGGCATGACCGGCCCCGCGGGAGGCTGCGGTGCGGTCGGTGTGGGGACGACCGCCGTGCTCGTCACGGTGGTGACCGGTGGAGTCGAGGTCGTGGGCGCTGGTGGCGTGGACGTGCCCGAGCAGGCGGCGAGCCCGAGGAGGGTGACCCAGGTGAGCCAGAGAGAAGCGTGCCGCATTGGTAGATCTAACCTTTCCCCGTCGATAAACGGGTGCCGGTTAGACCCCCTTTCAAACCGTGCATGCGGATTTCCCGCACACGGCTTACGGGCGGTCGTTTGCAGACGTGATGTGGCATT
>JACCTC010000022.1 GCA_013812655.1 Deltaproteobacteria bacterium
GCCGCAGGCTCAGCAGCTGCCGCATCCGCGGTGACCGCCGCGACCGGCGCCGAGCCACTGCCCGCCGCGGGCGCGGTCATCTTGGCGTCCTTGTCCTTGCAAGCTGCCGCGCAGATCAGCACCACGACCCACATCACGATTCTCATCGGCTACTCCTTCTCGCCAAAACGAGCGCCGCGCCACATCCATTTCGCGGAATCGGCAATGCCTGCCGACTTTCGAGGCGATCGCCGCCGGGCCGCACGTTCCCGCGGGAACGCGACGGAAGCCCGCTCAGTTCGCGGCGATCTTGCCCATGCCCTCGTACTCGAGCCGGGCGGCGCGCTCGAGGTGCACGGCACCGATCGGGTTGCCTTCGTTGGCCGCGAGAAACGCCGCGCGAAGGGCCGCGTTGCGGATATAGCCGCCGCTCATCGCATAACGACGGCCGAGCGCGGTGACGTCGATGTCGGCGGTCACGGGTGCCGCCGCCGGCAGCATCGCCTTCCAGAGATCCGCACGCTGCTCGGCATCGGGCAGGTCGAAGCGGAGGTGCAGTGAGAGCCGGCGCTGGAAGGCCGGATCGATGTGGCTCTCGTGGTTGCTCGTCAGCAGGCAGATGCCGGTGAAGCTCTCGAGCCGCTGCAGCAGGTAGTTGGTCTCGAGGTTCGCGTAGCGATCGTTGCTCGACTTGACGTCGGTACGCTTGCCGAACAGCGCGTCCGCCTCGTCGAACAGCAGGATCGCGTGCCCCGCTTCCGCCGCATCGAACAGCGCGGCGAGGTTCTGCTCGGTCTCGCCGATGAACTTCGACACGACCTTCGACACATCGACCTGGTAGAGCTCGAGCCCGAGGTCGCGTGCGATCAGCGCCGCCACCATCGTCTTGCCGGTACCCGGCGGGCCCGAGAACAACGCGGACACGCCGAGCCCCTTGCCGACCTTCGCGGCGAAGCCCCAGTCCTCGTACACGCGCCGCCGCTCGCGGATGCGCGCCATCAGCTCGACGATCGAGTCCGCCTGATCCTGCGGCAGCACGAGGTCATCCCAGGTCTGCGTCACCGTCACGCGCTTCGCGAGCTGACCCAGCCGATCATCGAGGACCGCGCGGATGCCTGCGTAGATGTCCTCGGGCTCGAGCTTGCGACCCTGCGCTCGCGCCTTCGCTGCCTCGGATGCCCGCACGATCAGCGCCGGCGCGAGCGGATACTGCGTCGCGAGCAGCTCGGCATCCTCGGCCGTCCCCTGCCCCAGCGACGCCTGCCACAGCTTCGCGCGCTGCGCGCTCGTCGGCTGCCCCATCTCGATCACGATGACCGGGCGCCCCCAGTCGAGCTTCGGCCGCTGCACGCCGCAGGTGACGAGCACCGGCCCCTCGATCAGCGCGACCAGCTCGCTGCCGACCAGTGCGATGCGATCCTCCTTGTCATCGACGAGCGCGTCGATGTTGCAGATCAGCGGCACGCGGCCGAGCAGCTTGCACTCGCGGGCGATGGCGCGGAGCTGCGAGGTCAAACGCGACGCTTCCTTCGCAAGACGCTTGCTGTCGATCGAGATCACCGACAGCCCTTCGAGCCCAGCCTCCTTGACCAGCATGCCCCGGCGTCCTAGCCCCGGAATCCCCGTGACGACGATACAGCTGCGGGATTTCATCGCAGTGCGGGCCTCACGCGCCGTGCCTGCGGCGACCTCCAGCTCACCCGCCGGCGCGAGGCCCAGGTGGCAAATTGCACTTACTTCGGGATCGATCGAGTGATTCTCGTGCAGCATCCCGAGCACGCGCGGCGCGACCGTCCAGGTCTGCCTCATCACGTGCGTGCCGGAATCATCACCGTCACTACGCTCGATCAGGCGCAGCCTACGAAGCGCGCCCGACGCGCCGAGCTCGGTAAAGGCCTGGCTCGTCTTCGCATCTCCGTACACCAGCGTCCGGATCGCGCCGATCGTCATCCCTGCCGGCGACAGCGCGCGTATCGTCGTCGGCATCTGTGCGTCGATCTCGAGAGCCGCCAGCAGGATCAGCGCGAGCGCTTCACAATCCGTCAACCCGAGGACCCGCACAAACGCTGGCGGATCTGTCGCGACGGCCTCACGGAATCGCACCCGCTCGAAGAGCTCTTCGCTCACGAGCCGGTTCAGGTCTTCGGAGTCCCCTGCCAGGCTGGTCTTTGCATTGACAAGTGCAGCGAGCCACGCGCTCGCCGCCTGCAGAACACACGAGGACGTCGATGACTGGGACATCTCGGGTCTGTCGGCCGCTCGAACTCCGGGTTGCGAACTTTCAACGAAGGCCGCGCTCGATGCTGCGTGTATTGAGCGAGCCGCTTCCAGGGCGAATCCACAATGGCGCTAACGATCATGACGAAAGGAGCTGCCGATGTGCTCTTCGATTTCCTTCGCCAACCTAGACAGACAGTCGAAGTCGTTCGCGCGGAGACATTCCCCGCGCCGTGCTGCATCGATGGCCATCTCCGCACACATATTGATGTCGCTGGGAGTCTGAAGAAAACGCTGAAAAAATCGACGGACCGCAGCATCTCGATGCTCCGGATCGCCGAACTCCCTGGAGTCGATCCGCAGCATTAGCCGCGTCATGCTGCAACGTTCCTCGAAACGCTCCACCATTATTCGTTGGCGCTCCAAACGGCGCTCGGCGCGCTGCCACATTGCGACGCCGCCGACCGTGGACATCAAGAGCACGAGCAATGCGAGCTTCATCGCTGCAGAGATCTTGGTCATGGGCTCTTTAGCTTCAACTGGTCGGGGATCTTGATGGGCGCGTTGCTGCTCAGTGGTTCGCTAACGACGGGCTGCGACCTTGCGGTCCCTGGCAACGTGAACGGGTTCGTCGCGTGCCTGGCCTCATCGGCGAGCACGATCGCCGGTTCCTCTCCCCACGCCTGCTTGTGATTCGCCAGAGCGACATCCGTGAATTCTATCGGCACGAATTCGCCGATCTTCGGATTCGGCGACAAAGGACGTGTGGGGCCAAATCTCTGCGGCCCAGCGCGCATTCCCGGCGCCATGTCCATCTCGAGGCGATCTGGCGACCCCGGGTCACCGTCCTGGTTCTCGTACGCCAAGCGTAAAGGCACACCAGACTTGAAGACTAGCCAAACAACCCGGGTGTCACGGATCACCGGCACCGTTGGCTTTGCGAACTCTGGTGTCCATGGTCGTTCCGCGTGCTTCCTTCCAATCTTCGTGACACCGCTCGCATGAAACCGCTTTAGCTTCTCGGCAAGCGCCTCCTTGTAGTAGCTCACCTTGTGATGTTCGGCGTCGAGGCCGTCGAACATGACGACCAACTCAGCATCGCTTGCGTGTCGTGGTGTTTGCTCCCGAAGCGCCTGAAAGCCGATCACGGCCTCGTCTTGGAGTGAATCAAGATAGTTCACGGTCACGGCCTTCTTGCTGGTGTCCTCCTGATTGAGTGCAGCTTTGAACGTGCCCTTGGCCTTGGCCTTCGACAGATCAACGACCGGTTTTACAACTCCTTCGATCCGTCTCTCTGTCAACAGATGCAATCCGGCCTGCGCCGTGGCCGTCCAGCCCGCATCCGTATACGTGCCTATCGCTGCAGAGAAGTCATCCATGGCTAGTAGTCGTGACAAGCCGTCCTTGCGGACGCGTTTTAGGGATGAAGCGAGGGCCGAAAGGATATGAGCGCCTGCCAGATCCAGGAGAAGGCCGACGACCCAGGATAGGTCCTCTTCTTTCTCGACGAGCTTGTCCATGCGAACTGACGTGATCGCGAGTTGATACTGCGTCATCGCTGCCATTGCCCTTTCGCGAAAGAGAGCAGTGAGACGCTCGCGTTGGTCCTTCTCCAGGAAGCAACCAACCCCCGCATCAACCTCGCACTTCGCCCCTTGGTCGATGAAAGGGTGCCCGGTTGGCCCGCTCGGCGTTCTTGGCCGCGCCGGGCCAAGATCAGCGATGTCGCGAGCATCGGCGATCTGCTTTGCTCCGAGCTTCGGTTCCGGCGTCGAGGTCGTGTCTTTAGTGAGCATCGTTGGTTCGGACACCTGGTTACCTCCGGGCCGCGACGGCTTCGCGGCGGCGAGCGTCGGCGAGGAAGTTGAGGAGGCGGGTGCGGCGGTCGACGGTGAGGCGCATGAACTTCGCGACGAGGGCGTCGTCCGCCTTCGCGATCGTGAGGCGCTTGTGGAGGGTGAGGGACTCGAGGATCGTGAGCTTCGCGAAGACGCGCGCGAGCTCGGCTTCCTTGCGGGCGTAGCCGACCATCGCGGTCTCGCCGAGCACGAGCGGCGCGTCGAGGATCGCGGTCAGCTCGGCATCGAGCGTCGTGGAGGGTGGCGTGACGGGCGCGGGTGGGGCGCGCCGGACGCTGTTCGTGGTGGGCGGGCCGATGGTTCGGCGCGGGCCGATGGTGGTGGTGTGCCGGAGCGTGCCGCAGAAGATCGAGGCCGACGCGGGGGGGACTGCGTGGTCGTTGTCCATATGGGCGGGGCTTATCGACAGCACCCCGCCGCGGTTGCGCGATTAGTTCGCCCGGGTCATTTCGGGCGCTTGGCCGACTTCGCGTTCCCGCGGAAATGCGTCTTCGCGGCCGACTTCTTCGCCGCCGCCTTACGCGCGGGCTTCTTCGCTGGCTTCTTCGCGGCCGGCTTCTTCGCCATGGCCTTCTTCGCGGCCGGCTTTTTCGCCATGGCCTTCTTCGCCGCGGGCTTCCTCGCGGCGGGCTTCTTCGGCTTGGACTCGGGATGGATCTGGATGAGATCACACGGTGGCCTGGCGTCGCGGAGCCGCTTCATGACCTCGGCGGGCTCGAGCGCGTCCTTGACCGCGAGGTACGCGCGCCCCGGGCGGCCGTCGGCCGGGCCGAACGCGCCCTCGCAGACCATGGGTGCCTTCTGGAGATCCGTGTTGCCGTCCTCGCAGGCCTTGTAGACCGCCTTGAAGGCGGCGCTGCCGCCGTCGCTCGGGTCGTGCGGCGCGTAGTCGATGATCATCGCGTAGCGACCGCCGTCCTCCTCGATCCGCGTGCCGATCTTGGACCACGGCACACCGTTGGCGTCCCAGGTGAGGCGGCCGTCCTCGAGCGGCGATACGACGATGACGTCACCCCACGTCGGCTTGGCGTGCAGGAAGGGAACGTTGACGAGGCGCACACGACGGCTGCCCTTGTCACCACTCTTCGCGGGGCCGAGGTCCTGCGCCCATGGCGTCTCGGAGTCTTCGCCGCGGTTCTCGAGACAGACCTTGATGAGCTTGAGATCGCGCGCCATGGACTGGCGATGCTATCCCAGGACGGCGAGCGCGTTGGCGAGCTGGTCGGGAAGCTTTCGCGCGGCGAACTGCGCACCCGCGCGGATCGCGCTCGCGATGGCGTTGGCATCGCTACGGCCGTGCGCGATGACGGCCGGGCGCGCGACGCCCGCGAGCAACGCGCCGCCGATCTCGGTGTAGTCGATGCGCTTGGCGAGGCCGCGCAGCGCGGGGGCGACGAGCGCCGAGCCGAGGCGCGCGAGCGGCGTACGCTCGAGCTCCTGACGGACGAGGCCGAACAGGCCCTCGGCGATGCCCTCGCAGGTCTTGAGGACGACGTTGCCGGTGAAGCCGTCGGTGGCGATCGCGTCGACGAGGCCGCGGAAGAGATCGCTGCCCTCGACGTAGCCGACGTACTGGAAGCTGCCGGCGGGCGCCGCGGCGACGAGGAGCTCGTGGGCCTCGCGGGTGAGCGGCGTGCCCTTGCCGGGCTCGGCGCCGTTCGAGAGCAGCCCGAGGCGCGGGCGCACGCGGCCGTGGACCACGCGATCGTAGACCGCGGCGAGGATGCCGAACTGCGCCAGCATCGATGCCTTGGGCTCGACGTTCGCGCCTGCGTCGCAGAGCACGAGGGGTCCCGACGGCGTGGGCAGGACGGTCACGATCGCGGGGCGTTCGATACCCTTCAGGCGGCCGAGCGCGAACACCGCACACGCGAGCATCGCCCCGCTGTTGCCTGCGGAGACGACGGCATCGGCGTGCCCGTCGGCGACACGCTCGGTAGCGAGCCGCATCGATGACCGTGGCTTCGTGCGAAAGACCTGGGCGGGGTGGTCGTGCATCGTCACGACCTCGGCGGCATCGTGGACGGTGATGCGATCGGTGGTCGTCCGGCCGCCACGCCCGAGCTCGGCATCCAGGCGCGATGCGTCACCGACGAGCTCGACCTCGACATCGAGGGAACGCACGGCGAGCAACGCACCAGCCACTTCCGGGGCCGGTGCGCGATCACTTCCCATCGCATCGACGACGATTCGCATCGTCGCTGCGAGCCTTGGTTACTCTTCCGCGGTCTTCTTCGCGACGACTGTCTCGCCGCGATACTGGCCGCAACTCATGCACACGCGGTGCGAGATGCGGGGCGCGCCACAGCCGGGACACGGCTGGACCATCGGTGCGTTCTCGCCGGACTTCTTCATCCAAGCGGAGCGCTGTTGAGCAGTACGGGCTGGGCCGCGACGTCGTTTTTGCAGTGCCATTGTGAAACTCCGAGCGGCCTTGTTTGCCAGTTCACTGGGTTATTTTCAAGCCCTTGAGTGCGGCGAGACGCGGATCGATCGGCGCCTGGCAGCTGCAGGTACCTGAATTCCGGTCGATCCCGCACTGCGGGCACAGCCCCTTGCAGTCTTCCTTGCAGAGTGGGGCGTAGGGGATGGCGAGTACGAACTGTTCGCGGAACAGCGGCTCGAGGTCGATGGTCTCGCCGTCGAACGGGAAGACGTCGAGGTCATCGGCTGCCACCTCGGCGCCATCGTCGTCCGTGGTGGCGTCCTCTGCGGGCATCTCCTGCTTCGGCATGAAGGTCACGCGCAGCGCCTCGTCGATCACGAGCTTGACCGGCTCGACGCAACGCGAGCACGCGACGACGAGGTGGCCCTTGAAGGTGCCGTTCGCGAAGGCATGGGTGTCGTCGGCGTAGAGCTCGAGATCGGCGGTGCCCTGCCCGGCCTCGGGGTCGACCTCGGGTGCACCGAGGGCGTCGCGCATCGGTAGCCCGCGCACCCATTCGCTGACGCGCTCGGCAGAGACCTCGAACGCGCGATGCGTCGGGAGATCCCGGACGTGCACCTGATAGGGGCCAAGCTTTGCCATCGAGGCCGCGCAGTATAGGAAGGCGATCCCGGGTGTCAAGCTGACGGTTTTCCGGCAGGATGCGCGCATGCGTCACCCCATCGATCCCTGGGTGTTCATCGTGGTCCCGCTCGTCGTGGTCGGGCTCGGGTTCCTGATCGCATCGAGCCGCAGGGGCAGCGTGGCGAGCACGCTGATCGGCTCGCGGCGCATGGAACTCCACAGCGCGGCGGACCCGGCGACCGTGTTCGAGCGGATCCGCGGCCTCGGCGGCAAGTACCGCACCGATGATGCCGATCCGCAGCGGCACGTGGTCGTGCTGTCGTCGTCGCCGACCTTCGCGACGTGGGGCTTTCTGTATCCCGTGTACATCCACGCCGAGGGCGGCGGGTCACGGATCGAGATCGGGATCGCGTCGCGGTTCATCCAGTTCGGACCGCTGGTGACGAGCGCGCACAAGCAGTGCACGAAGGCGATCGAGGACGCGATCAGCATCCCCGTCGCGCGCATCGCCTGAACGGCGCCATGCAGATCGCGGTCATCTGGAATGCGCGTGCCGGCAGCGCAGCTGGGGTCACGCTCGACGACGTCGTGCAACGGCTCGCCACGATCGGCGTGGTGACCGTGCACGAGGTGACCGACGACCACGGCCCCGATGCGTGTGCGCGCGCAGCGATCGCGAGTGGCGCCGAGCTCGTCGTTGCAGCCGGCGGCGATGGCACGGTCTCCTCGGTCGCGGCAGTGCTGGTCGGCGGGACGGCGAAGCTCGGCGTGCTGCCGCTCGGGACGTCGAACTCGTTCGCGGCGGCACTCGCGATTCCCGACGACGTGGGCGGTGCGCTCGACATGATCGCGGCCGGCAACCAGCGCGTGATCGATGCGGCGGTCGTGCGAACCGCGGTCGCCGAGCGCGTGATGGTCCTCCACTGCATGATCGGCTTTCACGCCCAGGCGATCTCCGGGACGTCGACCGAGGCGAAGCGGCGATGGGGCGTGCTCGCCTATGCCGGTTCGGCGATCCGCGAGCTCGCGACGCTGACGCCGTTCGCGGTCGAGCTCGAGACCGGGGGCCACGTCGTGCGATGCCGCGCAACCGCGGTGGCGGCGGCGAACCTCGCGCCGGTCAAGACCGTGCTCGCGCACGGCGCATCACACCTGCTCGGCGACGACGGCAAGGTCGATGTCACGATCGTCGCCGCCGAGACGATCGCCGAGGCGATCGCGACCGGCATCCACCTCTATCGCAGCGCGCGCGACGGCGAGGCCGCGACCCGCGACAACGTCGGCTCGTTCTCGGTGGCGCGCGTCGCGATCACGGCCGAGCCACCGCAGGCCGTGCTCGTCGATGGCGAGCCATTCGGCGAGACGCCGGTGACGATCGAGACGCTCCCCGCGGCCCTCGTCGTGTTCGCGCCGCCACCCGAGCCCGCCGACGGGCCACCGGTCGAGGCCTCGCTGATCGGGTTGCCCGAGCTCGAGATCGACGGCATGCGGTTGACGGACTAACGCTTCATCGCGGCGGCGAGCTCGCGGATCAACGACGCCACGCGTTCGGCGGCACCGGCGGGCGAGCCAGCCGCGACCCGATCGACGAGCGCCGTGCCGACGACGACGCCATCGGCGATCCGCGCGAACGGCGCCGCGTCCTGCGGGGTCCGGATGCCGAAGCCGACGGCGACCGGCGCCGAGGCAGCCTGGCGGATGATCTCGAGCCGCGCGGGGTCCACGGGCGCGGCGGCGCGCACGCCGGTCACCCCGGTCAGCGAGATGTAGTAGACGAACGGCGCGCGGAACGGCGCGAGCCGCGCGATGCGCTCGGGGGTCGAGGTCGGCGCGACCAGCGGGATCACGCCGACGCCGTGCGCGGCGAGCGGCGTGGCGAGCTCGGCGAGCTCGTCGATCGGCAGATCGACGGTGAGGACCGCGTCGACACCGGCGGCCGCGGCCCGGGCGGCGAACGCGTCGGGCCCCATGACGAACATCGGGTTGTAGTAACCGAACAGCACGATCGGCGTCGCGATGCCGCGGCGGCGCAGCTCGGCGACCGCCTCGAGTGCGCCGGCGAGCGTGGCGCCGGCGACGAGGGCACGCTCCATCGCGCGCTGGATCGAGGGCCCGTCGGCCGACGGATCGGAGAACGGCACGCCGAGCTCGATGACGTCGGCCCCCGCGCGCGCGGCTGCCTCGACGATGTCGATCGAGGTCGCGGGATCCGGATCACCGAACGTCAGGTATGCGACGAGCGCGGCGCGGCGCTCGGCAGCCGCAGTGTCGAACGCCCCGCGCAGGCTCACGGACGCTCCGCGCGACGCTCGGCGACGGTGACCATGTCCTTGTCGCCACGGCCCGACAGCCCGACGACGATCACGCCATCCCGGCCGACGGTCGCCGCGACCTCGTCGAGTGCGGCGATCGCATGTGCCGTCTCGAGCGCGCACAGGATGCCTTCCGTGCGTGCGAGCCGCTCGAGCGCCTCGAGAGCCTCCGCGTCGGTGCGCGCGACGTAGGTCGCACGTCCGGAGTCCTTCCACGCGGCGTGCTCGGGGCCGACGCCCGGGTAGTCGAGCCCGGCGCTGATCGAGTGCGCGTGCGCGATCTGGCCGTCCGGTGCGACGAGCACGTAGCTCTTGCTGCCGTGAAGCACACCGACGCGCCCTTCGCCGAGCGTGGCGGCGTGGCGGCCGGACGCGACGCCCTCGCCTGCCGCCTCGACGCCGACGAGCCGGACGCTGGCATCGTCGACGAACGGCGCGAATAGCCCGCCGGCATTCGAGCCTCCGCCGACGCACGCGACGCACGCGCCGGGTAGCCGGCCGGCCGCGGCGAGGATCTGCGCGCGCGCCTCGCGGCCGATCACGGACTGGAGGTCGCGCACCATCCACGGATAGGGATGCGGACCGGCGACCGAGCCGATCAGATAGAACGTGTCGCCGACGTTGGTGACCCAGTCACGCAGCGCCTCGTTCATCGCATCCTTGAGCGTCCGCGTGCCGCTCTCGACCGGGTGCACCTTGGCGCCGAGCAGCCGCATGCGCTCGACGTTGAGGGCTTGCCGCACGACGTCCTCGGCGCCCATGTAGATCTCGCACGGCAGGCCGAACAGCGCGGCGACGGTCGCGGTCGCGACGCCGTGCTGGCCCGCGCCGGTCTCGGCGATCAGCCGCCGCTTCCCCATCCTGCGCGCGAGCACGGCCTGGCCGATGCAGTTATTGATCTTGTGCGCGCCGGTGTGGTTCAGGTCCTCGCGCTTGAGGTAGACCGCCGCGCCGACATCCTCGGAGAGCCGGCGCGCGTGGTAGAGCAGCGACGGTCGGCCGACATACTCCGCGAGCAGCGCGTCGACCTCGGCCCAGAAGCCGTCGTCGTCGCGAGCAGCGCGCCACGCGGCCTCGAGCTCGGTGATCGCCGGCATCAGCGTCTCGGCGACGTACTGGCCGCCGAACGCGCCGAATCGGCCGCGGTCCGGAACCGAGAGCCTCGCGATCTCGGCGCGGGTGGACATCTCGTTTCGGGTACCACGGCCGGCCCGGTGGTGGTGCTCGTTCGAACCGGTTCTGCCGTAACGCCCGGTGTATGAATGGGCATGCATCGCGTTCTGCTGGCTGGCTGTACGATCGCGGGACTGGCGGGCAGCGCGCGTGCAGAGGACGCTGCAGGGCTGCGGCCACAGGTACAGCTCGATGGTGGGCTCTCGGTGATCGGCCTCGGTTACGAGCATCCGGTGACCGCGCACATTGCGATCGGGGTCGAGGCCTTCGTGTTCGGCACGTACTTCCTGCCGTGGTTCGACGCGGGCGACAAGGTCGCGGGGTTTGGCGGCGGGATCAGGCCGACCTGGTTCGCGCGCGAGAGCGGACGCGGGCTCTATGTCGCCCCGTACTTCCGGCTCGTCGGGGTCGGCGAGGAGATTCCGAGCGCGGACGGCATCGGCTTCGCGACCGGTGTGTTCGTCGGCTGGGCGTTCCAGCTATCGAGCCGGCTCGATCTGCGGATCGGCGGCGGCGGGCAGTTCATCCACTTCCACGCGGATGGCCAAGCGGATGGCCAAGCGGATGGGAAGACCGAGCGGCTGACGGCGAACACGCCGTTCATCGCGCTCGATGCGGTGCTCGGCTACCGGCTCTGATCGACCTGGCGGACGGCGGCGACGAACGCGGCGAGCTTGCCGTGATCCTTGATGCCGGGTTGGGCTTCGACCCCACTCGCGACATCGACGGCCCACGGATCGACCGCGGTGATCGCGGCAGCGACGTTGTCGGGTGTGAGGCCGCCGGCGAGCACGAGGTGGCGCGTCGGATAACGCCGGCGCGCCTCGCGAGCGAGTGACCAGTCGAAGGTGGCCCCGCTGCCGCCGCGGCCGGGCGTCGGCGTGTCGAGCAGCAGCGCGTCGACCGACCACGCGTCGAGGTCATCGAGCGCGGCCGCGCCGTCGACGCTGATCGCCTTCCACGCCGGGCGCTTCGCGGCGTTCGCGATCGTGGCGACCTCGATCGGCGGCTCGGCACCGTGGAGCTGGATGATGTCGAGGTCGACGAGCGCCATCACGGCGGCAACCTCGTCGGCGGTGGCATCGACGAACACGCCGACCACGTGGGCTACACCGGCGCCGCGGGCCGCTGCCGCGAGGCTCGCTGCGTGCTCGGGCGCGACGTGGCGCTTCGACTGTGGCCAGAAGTTGAGTCCGACGAAGTCCGCACCCGCGGCCGACGCGCGCGCGGCGTCATCGGCCAGCGTGACGCCGCAGATCTTGATCTTCACCGTCATGGTGCGTCTCGCAGCTCGCGGAGAGCCTGCGCCGGCGACACCGCGCGCATCAGCTGCTCGCCGACGAGGACCGCGTGCGCACCGACGGCGCCGAGCACCTTGACGTCGTTCGCGGTGCGGATGCCGCTCTCGGCGACGAGCACGACATCGGGTGGCAACAGCGGCGCGATCGTCGCGGTCAACGTCATGTCGATGTCAAAGGTCTTGAGGTTGCGGTGGTTGACGCCGAGCAGCATCACGCCGCACGCCAGCGCGATCTCGGCCTCGCGCGGATCATGGACCTCGACGAGCGCATCGAGCTGGTAGGAGGCAGCGACGCCCACGAGCTCGGCGAGCTGGATCCGCGACAGCGCCGCGACGATGAGCAAGATCGCGTCCGCGCCGGCGGCGCGCGCCTCGATGACCTGGTACGGGTCGACGATGAAGTCCTTGCGCAGTAGTGGCAGTGCGACGCGCTCGCGGCAGCGCGCGAGGAATGCGAGATCACCGTCGAAGAACGTGCGATCGGTGAGCACGCTGATCGCGGCGGCACCGCCTTCGGCATACTGAACGGCGATCTCGGCTGGATCTGCATTGGCGCGGATCGGGCCGGCGGAGGGCGATGCACGCTTGATCTCGGCGAGCACGCGGACCGGGCTCCCCGGCGGCCGCTCGAGCGCGGCACGTAGCCCGCGCACCGGCCCCGCCAGCTTCGCGGCTGCTTCGAGCTCGGCGAGCGGGCGGGCGATCCGCGCGGCGGTCACCTCGTCGCGCTTCGTTGCGAGGATCTTGCCGAGGATCGTCACTCGACGCCCCGGAACTCCGCGGCGGTACGCGTGGCGAGCTCGGAGAGGTCCGAGTCGAGCGCGGCGGCGCTGGCTTCGCGCCAGCGATAGAGGACGAGGCGCGCGGCGCCGTCGACTGCAACCGCGTGGGCGCGCAGGAACTGGTCGGGCAGTCGGTCGAGATCGAGCTCGCCGGGCTCGAGCAGCTCGAGGCCGAGCGCGGCGGTCATCGCCGCTGCGTGCAGCGCAGCCTCGAAGCGCTCACCGTGCCCGACGTGGTGACCCGCGAGGACCTTGCGGAGCATGTTCGCGTTGTGCGCGGCATCGCCGCCGGCGAGTCCGGCCGGATCGACCTCGTCGCAACCGAAGTGCTTCGGCCGCAGGATGTGACTGCTCAGCGAGCCGTTGTCCCAGATCGCGACGTGGGTGTCGCCGCGAACCGCGATCTCGTCGAGGCCGTCGGCACCGTGCACGACCGCCGCGCGCCGCACGCCGAGGGCTCCGAGCGCCGCGGCCATCGGCTGACACCAGCGGCGATCGTAGACGCCGACGACCTGGTGGCGCACGTGGCCGGGGTTCGTCAGCGGCCCGAGCAAGTTGAAGATCGTGCGCGTCCCGAGCTCGCGGCGCGGCGCGGCGGCGTGGCGGGTCGCGGCGTGGAACCGCGGGGCAAACGCGAAGCCGATGTTGCTCGCCTCGATGCAACGAGTGACGACATCTGGATCGACATCGATCGCGATGCCGAGGTGCTCGAGGACGTCGGCCGAGCCGCACTTCGACGACAGCGCGCGGTTGCCGTGCTTCGCGACGATGCCGCCACACGCCGCGATCAAGATCGCGGCGAGCGTCGACACGTTGAACGAGCCCGAGCCATCGCCGCCGGTGCCGCAGGTGTCGATGCTGTGATCGAGTCGCGGACAGTCGAGCGCGATCGCGCGGGTGCGCATCGCGGAAGCGGCGCCGACCAATTCGTCGACGGTCTCGCCCTTGGCGCGCAACGCGACGAGGAAGCCGCCGATCTGCGCGTTCGTGGCCTCGCCGTCCATGATCTGGCCCATCACCTCGGCGACCTCGGCACGTGACAGATCGCAGCCTTCGAGGGCACGTGTGAGTGCGCGGACGATCGCGACGGTCACGCCTTGGCCTCGCGGTCTGGGACGTCGGGAACTGTGACGTCGGGAGCTGGGACGTTGGAATCTGGGACGTTGGGAAATGTGACGTCGCGCGATGTCGCTTCGCGCGCGAGGCGCAGGAAGTTCGCGAGCAACGCCTTGCCGGCGGTCGTCATGATCGACTCGGGATGAAACTGCACGCCCTCGAGTGGCATGGCGAGGCCCTTGGCGCGCACACCCATGATCTCGTCCTCCCAGGTCTTCGAGGTGACCTCCAGCGCATCGGGCATCGACTCGGGCGCGATCACGAGCGAGTGATAGCGAGTCGCGACGAACGGGTTCTCGACGCCGGTGTAGAGGCCCTTCTCGTCGTGGAAGATCTTCGAGGTCTTGCCGTGCATGACGCGCGGTGCGCGCACGACGCGGCCGCCGAACACCTGGCCGATGCACTGGTGGCCGAGGCAGACGCCGAGCATCGGGATCGTGCCGGCGAATCGCTCGATCACGCCCATCGAGATGCCGGCCTCGTTCGGCGTGCACGGCCCCGGCGAGATCGCGATCGCATCGGGCGCGCGTGCCGCGATCGCGTTGACGGTGATCGCGTCGTTGCGCTCGACCGAGACCTCCGCACCGAGCTCGCCGAAGTATTGCGCGAGGTTCCACGTGAACGAGTCGTAGTTGTCGATCAGGAGGAGCTTCACGTGTTCTCCTCGCGCGCCGTGCGGGCCATCGCGACCGCACGCAACACGCCGCGGGCCTTGTTGACGCACTCCTCGTACTCGATCACCGGGACCGAGTCGGCGACGAGGCCCGCGCCGGCCTGCACGTAGATCATCTCGCCGACCGAGACCAGCGTGCGGATCGCGATCGCGAGATCGAGGTTGCCCGTGTAACTGACGTAGCCGACGGCTCCGCCGTAGATGCCGCGCTGGTGCGGCTCGAGCTCGTCGATGATCTCCATGGCGCGGATCTTCGGGGCGCCCGACAGCGTACCCGCCGGGAACGCTGCACGCAGGACGTCGAGCCAGGTCTTGCCCGCCGCGAGGTCGCCAACGACGTGCGAGGTCATGTGCATCACGTGCGAGTACTTCTCGATCACCATCTGCTCGACGACGTGCACCGAGCCGACCTCGGCGACGCGGCCGACGTCGTTGCGCCCGAGGTCGATCAGCATCAGGTGCTCGGCGCGCTCCTTGGGATCAGCCAGCAGCTCGGCCGCGAGGCGATCGTCGTCGGCGGGCGTGGCGCCGCGCGGGCGGGTGCCGGCGATCGGCCGCAGCTCGACGCGACCGTCGGAGAGGCGAACGAGCGTCTCGGGTGACGCGCCGGTGACGCGGGCCTCGGGAAACTCGAGGTGAAACATGTACGGCGACGGATTGATCACGCGCAGCGCGCGATAGACGTCGAGAGGACGCGCTCCCGCCATCGGCTCGCCGAACCGCTGCGAGAGCACGACCTGGAAGGCGTCGCCGGCGAGGATGTACTCCTTCACCTGATCGACCGCGGTGATGAAGGCGTCGCGGGTGAACGTCGAGTCCGGCGGCATGATCATCGAGTGCCGCTCGCCCGCACGTGGGGGCTCGAGGACCGGCAGCGGCCGGCGCGGCGCCCGCAGCTTGGTGATGATCGCGTCGATCCGCGCGCACGCACGCTCGTAGGCGACGTCGGCCCGATCGGGTCGGGCGAGGTAGGGCGTGGCGACGACCTTCAGGGTCTGCCGCAGGTTGTCGAAGATCAGCAGCGTGTCGGTGACCACCATGCAGAGCGACGGCAGGTCGCCGAGCTCGGGCCCCGGGCGCGCGCGGGCCGGCAGGTCCTCGAAGGCGCGGACACAGTCGTATGCGATCCAGCCGACCGCGCCGCCCCAGAACCGTGGCAGTCCCGGCACGTCGACCGGTCGCAGCTCGCCGAGCACCTCGGCGAGTGCCGCCGTCGGATCGGGCGTCGCCCACTCGGCGGTGCGCGGCGGTCCGCCGCCGTCGACGTCGTACCAGGTCACGCTCGCGGTACCGGCGGTCCACCGGACGACTGCACGCGGCGCGACGCCGACGAACGAGTACGCGGCCCACGTCGCGCCACCGACCACCGACTCGAGCAGGAACGAGTGAGCGCCGGCACCGAGCGCGGCATAGGCAGACACCGGCGTATCGCTGTCCGCGAGGAGCTCGCGGTAGACCGGGATCAGGTTGCCCTGCCCGGCTGCCGCGACGAACTCGTCGCGCGACGGCGTGTACATCGTGACCGGTTATACCGGCGCCGCGACGGGGTTGCCATCGCCGGGGCCGTGGGTCGGCATCGGGATCTCGACGATTTTTGAACTTGTTCATTTAGGACCTTGACGGCAGGACCGTGCGCGCGCATGTTTTGAACACGTTCAAATACCGCCACCCATTGGAGGCCCCATGTCTCAGTCCCTGATGCTCGTCTACCTGCCCTACGCCGTCATCGCCGTCACCCTCACGATCTGGCTCGCGCGGACGCTCTCGCACCACGGCGAGGTCTTCCTCCGCACCGTGTTCCCGGAGCAGCCCGAGCTCGCGGATGCGATCAACCAGCTCCTGGTGATCGGGTTCTATCTGGTCAACCTCGGGTGGTCCCTGCTCCTGTTGCGGCCGGGCACGCTGACCGCGGTCACACCGACCGAGGCGGTCAGCGTGTTGATCACGAGGCTCGGAACGCTGCTGCTGTTGCTCGGGATCGCGCACCTCGCGAACCTCTACGTCTTTCACCGCGTGCGGCGAGGCGCGGTCGCGGCGACCTCGGCTACACCGGCTCACGGATGACCGCGCGACGCCGCCCCGCCACCGCGACAAGCCGCAAGCCCCGGCGGGCACCACGGCCGATCCGCCGCGAGCCCCGCGATGGCGAGCGCAAGCGTGACACGACCCGGCGCGTGCTCCTCGAGCGCGCGCTCGCGCTGTTTCAGAACCGCGGCGTCGAGGCGACGACGATGCGTGACATCGCGCGCGCAGCCGGACTCTCGCTCGGTGCCGCCTATTACTACTTCCCGTCGAAGGAAGCGCTCGTGTTCGCGTTCTACGAGGAGAACCAGGCGGCGATCGAGCTGACCGCGGCGCGCGCAGACGGCACGGTGCGCGAGCGACTCGGGCGCGTACTCCACGCCAAGCTCGACTCGATCCGGCCCCACCGCGCGATGCTCGCTGCGATCATCCAGCGGCTGGTCGATCCGGGAGACCCGCTCGGCGCCTTCTCGACGCAGACCGGCGCGGTGCGCCAGCGCGCGATCGCGATCTTCGCGCGCGCACTCGAGGGTACCGGGCTGCCGCCCGAGACCGTCACGGTGACCGCCCACGCCCTGTGGCTGCTCCAGCTCGCCTGCATGCTGGTCTTCGTGCATGACAACAGCCCTGACGGAGCGCGAACGCATGGGCTCGTCGATGACGGTCTCGATCTCCTCGTGCCGCTGCTGCCGCTGCTCGGCACGCCGGCAGGTCAGGCGATCTGCGAGCGCGTGATCGGCGCGCTCGGTCGCGCCGGAATGGTGATCGCTCCGGCTCCCTAGGAAAAGGTCGCAGCGCGCCGGGCACGCGACTTGCGGTCTATCCGGTC
Source organism: Deltaproteobacteria bacterium (assembly GCA_013812655.1). Lineage (GTDB taxonomy): Bacteria > Myxococcota_A > Polyangia > Haliangiales > Haliangiaceae > JABFXX01. The sequence goes on from JACCTC010000022.1 coordinate 17,273, forward strand.
ATGGGCACCTACACCGGACCTACCAAGACGAATGACATCTCGAACGCGTCGATGCCCGAGCTGTTCTCGGGATTGATCGCGGACGCCAAGGACATCGCGGTTGGCCACCTCGGCAAGATGCGCGGCGAGATCGGCGACGAGTTCAAGGGGCTCAAGTCGTTCCTCCTCAAGGTCGCGCTCGCGGTCGGCCTCGGCGTCCTCGGCGCGATCTTGCTCTCGCATGCCTTCGCACTCGCGCTCGCGGCCCTCGGGCTCCCGCTGTGGGGCGGGTATTTGATCTCGGCGGTGATCTTCGTCAGCGTCGGGGTGTTCGTCCTCAAGCGCCTCCCCGGCGATACGAAGGACATCGACCTCGTCCCCGAGAGCGCGATCGCGGGGCTCAAGCGCGACATGACCGAGGTCAAGGATGACGCGCGCTACGTGCGGCATCAGGTCCGCACGGAATAGCCACGACGTGTGTGCGGATGCGCGCGGCGGGCTCGTCGCGCGCGCTGCGCCTCGGAGCGCTCGTGTTATGAATCGCGCATGCACGCCGCGCTGTCGTCTGTTCTCGCCTCTGTCGACCCCGAGATCGCGGAGCTGATCGCCGCCGAGGAGCGACGGCAGCGTGACAAGGTCCGGCTGATCGCGTCCGAGAATTACGTGTCGGGCGCCGTCCTCGCGGCGACCGGCTCGGTGCTGACGAACAAGTACAGCGAGGGCTATCCTGGCAAGCGCTACTACGAGGGCCAGCAGTACATCGATCAGATCGAGCAACTCTGCATCGATCGCGCGAAGGCGGTGTTCGGCGCGGATCACGCCAACGTCCAGCCGTACTCGGGCTCGCCGGCGAACCTCGCCGTCTACTTCGCGTTCCTCAAGCCAGGCGACACCGTGATGGGCATGGGGCTGCCGGCCGGCGGTCACCTGACGCATGGCTGGAACGTGTCGATCACGGGCAGCTACTTCCGCTCGGTGCAGTATGGCGTTCGCAAAGACACCCACCGGATCGACTTCGACGAGGTTCGCGAGCTCGCGCGCAAGGAGAAGCCGAAGCTGCTGTTCGCCGGCGGCACGGCGATCCCGCGCACGATCGACTTCGCGACGTTCGGCGAGATCGCGAAGGAAGTCGGCGCCGTGTTCGTCGCGGACATCGCGCACATCGCCGGGCTCGTCGCGGCGGGCGCGCATCCGTCACCGGTGCAGATCGCAGACGTCGTGAGCACGACGACGCACAAGACGCTGCGCGGGCCGCGCGGCGGCATGTTGCTGTGCAAGGCCGAGCACCAGAAGGCGATCGATCGCGCGGTGTTCCCGGGCCTCCAGGGCGGCCCGCACAACCACACCACCGCGGGTATCGCGATCGCCCTCAAGGAAGCGCAGACCGCCGAGTTCAAGACCTACGCGCACCAGATCGTCGCGAACTCGCGCGCGCTCGCTGCGGCCCTCGTCGAGCGCGGCTGGGCCGTGATCACTGGCGGCAGCGACAACCACCTGATCCTCGCCGACGTCACGAGCAAGAACGTGTCGGGCAAGATCGCCGCGAAGGCGCTCGATGTCGCCGGCATGGAGCTCAACTACAACAGCGTGCCGTTCGATCCGCGCAAGCCGTTCGATCCGTCGGGCGTGCGCCTCGGGACCCCGTCGGTCACGAGCCGCGGCATGAAGGAGCCCGAGATGAAGCAGATCGCGGCGTGGATGGACGCGGTCGTCAACGCGCCGGCCGATGGCGGCCTGCACGAGAAGATCGCCGGCGAGGTTCGCGAGCTGTGTGCGAAGTTCCCGGCTCCCGGCATCCTCGTCGACTGATCGATCGAGCGCCTAGGTTTCGACGAGGCCGCGGATCGCCGTGACCATCCGGTCCGGCATCCCCTCGTCGTTGCCGATCAAGCGCCAGCGCTTGCCGGTACGCTCGAACACCAGCGAGCCGTAACAGTTGACCCCGAACTGCTCGACCTGTGGCAACGCGAGCGCGGCCGTGATGACGTCACGAACCGGCACATCGATCTCGTTGGCATGGAGGTCGAGCTCCAGGCGGCGGAGCGCGGCGAGCGTCGCGCAGCGCTTCACGTTCTCCGCGAACGCCGGCGAGGGCTCGCCGGTGCATTCCAGCATCTCGAGCCGAGACGCGAACGGCGCGGCATGCACGAGGTCGAGGAGCGCTGCGGGGATGTGCAAGCTGCGCAACGCGGGCAAGTGCGCCTTCTGCAGCACGACGGCACCTTCGCTGTACAGCGTGAGCTCCTCGACCGTCGCGAGCTCGGGGTTACCTGCGACCGCGGCGACGCGCTTCGGGGTCCGACCGATGAAGCAGCCCGCGAGGAAGCCACGCTCGAAGCGAATCTGCGTCCCGGTCCGCTCGGGACCGACCGCGAAGCTGTCGCGCGTGAGACCGCCGACGACGCCGGCGAGCTCGCCGAGCCACACCCGCGCGTGCTGCGCGAGCAGCGCGACCTCGGCCTTGCGCTCGGCTGGCGTCGGTGCGCGCCCTGCCCGCGCGAGCTGCATGGTGATGAACGTGCCGCGCGGATCGCCTTTCTCGACGAGCACGTCACCGTAGACATGGCGTGGGGCATCGTCGCGCGGATCGGCACGGATCGCCGCGAGCAAGTCGACCGCGGTCTTCGCGCGACCGGTTGGTTGCTTCGGCAAGCCGGCACTGCGATCGTCGGCGAGTGCCTTCGCGGCGCCGGCGACGAGCTTGCGCTCGGCAGGCGTCAGCGCCGGGACACCGCCAGGAACCAGAGCTCGCAGCGCATCGCGGGTGAGCCCGATGCGCTCGACGAGCCAGCCACGCATCGACTTGCCCTTCACGACCTTTTGCATCGCCTTCGACGCGCGCGTGAGCCCGTCGATCGAGCGGGGGTCAGCGATCGCCTCGAGCCGCTGGAGCACGAGCTTGTAGAACGGTTGCGTGCTCGTCGAGTGCCACGGCGGATCCGCGAGCCACCCGATCAGGACGTCGGCGAGGCGCGGATCGCGCTCGGCCTCCCGCTGCGAGAGCCGGGCGAAGCCCGCATTGCTATCCGCGCTCACGATCTCCGCGAGCTCCGGCGCGATGTCGACGGTCGCGATCACGTCGGCGAGCTCTGCGGCAGGCACGATCGACCACGCCGCGAGCAGCTCGGCGAGCGGAGCCTTGCCCGCCGCGGCGCGCGTGAGGGCCGCCGACAACTCGGCACGGCCGACATCGTTGATCGTCGGCACTGAAGTCTCACGACCCGGACGCTTCGTCGGCCTGGCCGGCTTGGCCGGCTTGGCCGGCTTGGCGCGCACGGCGCTCACGACGGACGAGGGCGGCCCTTGGGCTTGCCGCTCGTCGCGGGCTTGCCGCGGCGACCGGTGGGCTGGCTCGCGGCCTTCCGGATCGCGACGACGCGGTCGAGGATGCGATGCGCGACCGTGTACTTGGTACCGGTCGGGACGTCCTCGGCGCCCGAGGTGTCGACGAGCGTCACGTGGTTGGTGTCGACCGCAAACCCCGCGCCGGCCTCGGCGACGTTGTTCGCGACGACGAGGTCGCACTTCTTGGTCGCGAGCTTCTTCTGCGCGTTGCCGATCACGTCGTCGGTCTCGGCCGCGAAGCCGACGAGCAGTGGCGTCTTCTTGGTGCCGCGCTTCTTGCCGAGCTCGGCGAGCAGATCGGGATTCGCCACGAGGTCCACAGTTGCCTTGGGCCCGAGGTCACCACGCTTCAGCTTCTGCTTCTCTTCCTTCGCGGGCCGGTAATCGGCGACCGCAGCGGTCATCACGACCACGTCCGCATCCTTCGTGGCATCGGCGAGCGCCCACTGCAGCTGGGCGGTGTTCTCGACGCTCATTGTCGCGACGCCGACGGGCGGAGTCAGTGCGCTCGGGCCGAGGATCAACGTGACGGTCGCGCCACGGCGCTGCGCGGCGGCAGCGATCGCGACACCCATCTTGCCGGAGCTCCGGTTGCCGACGAACCGCACCGGATCGATCGGCTCGTACGTCGGGCCCGCGGTGACGACGATGCGCGTCCCGGTCAGATCCTGCGGCGACAGCACGTGGGCCGCCGCCTCGACGATATCCGCCGGCTCGGCGAGCCGTCCCGGACCGGTCCACCGGCACGCGAGGAAGCCGTCACCGGGACCGACCACGCGGTAGCGCGCGACGTCGACGAGCTTGCGCACGTTGCTCGCGGTCAGTGGGTGATTCCACATGTTGACGTTCATCGATGGCGCCAGCAGCACGGGCGCGCGCGTGGCGAGCACGATCGCGCTCACCGCATCGTTGGCCCTCCCGGCGGCGAGGCGCGAGATCGCGTTCGCGGTCGCAGGCGCGACGATGACGAGATCCGCGCGATCGGCGACCTGGATGTGGCCGATCTCCGCTTCCTCGGTCAGCGAGAACAGATCGGTGAACACCGGCCGGCGGGTCAGCGCCTGGAACGTCATCGCACCGATGAACTTCTGCGCGCGCGCGGTCATCGCGACCTCGACGTGCGCCCCGGCCTTGTCGAGCAGCCGGACGAGCTCGGCGGCCTTGTACGCGGCGATGCCGCCGGTGACCGCGACCACGATGTTGGCGCCGACGAGCGGCGAGGCAGGATCTCGAGGGCCGCGATCGCGTCGCGGGGCTTCGTTCATCGCGCCACTGTAGCCGATGCGCAGCTCAGCTCACGCGGATGGCGGCGTACTTCAGCTGCGTGTAGTCGTCGAGCCCGTGGCGGGATCCCTCGCGGCCGAGGCCGGAGTGCTTGATCCCGCCGAACGGCGCTTGCGCCGTCGATACCAGCCCGTCATTGACGCCGACCATGCCGGTTTCGAGCCCCTCGATGAAGCGCGTCTGGCGCGCGCCATCGCGCGTGAAGACGTAGGCCACGAGCCCGTACTCGGTGTCGTTCGCCTGCGCGAGTGCGTCGGCTTCGTCGGCGGCCGTGCGGATCGCGATCACCGGGCCGAAGATCTCCTCGCGCCACAGCGCCATCGCCGGCGTGATGTCGGCGAGCACGACCGGTGCGACGAGCCGCGCACCTGGACCCGACGCGCGCGTGGGCGACGTGCCGTGGAGCACGCGCGCGCCCTTCGCGATGGCGTCGTCGACGAGCCGCTTGACCTTCGCGACGCTCGCATCATCGACGAGCGGCCCGAGATCGACGCCGGGGTCAGAGCCGCGGCCCAGCACGAGCCTGGCAACTGCGGGGAGCAGGCCGGCGATGAACGCGTCCTGCACGCTTGCCTCGACGATGAACCGGTTCGCCGCCACGCACGACTGACCGCCGTTGCGGAACTTCGCGACGACCGCGCCGGCGACCGCGGCGCTGACGTCGGCATCGCCGAGTACGACGAACGGCGCGTTGCCGCCAAGCTCGAGCGAGACCCGCTTGATGTCGTGCGCCGCCGCCTCGAGCAGCTGGCGGCCGACCGCGGTCGAGCCGGTGAAGCTCAGCTTCCTGATCGCCGGCGATGCCAGCAGCCGCGCCCCGACCTGCTTCGCGTGCGCGGACGGCACGACGTTGATGACGCCGGGCGGAATCCCGACGGCGTGCGCGAGCTCGGCGATCGCCAACGCGCCGAGCGGCGTCAGCTCTGCAGGCTTCGCGACGACCGTGCAACCTGCAGCGAGCGCGGCGCCGATCTTGCGCGTGAGCATCGCGTACGGAAAGTTCCACGGCGTGATCAGCGCGCACGGCCCGACCGGCTCGCGGGTGACGACGAGCCGCTGCCCGGGATTCGAGGCCGGGATGACCTCGCCATAGGCGCGCTCGGCCTCACCGGCGAACCACGTGAAGAAGCTCGCGGCGTAGCGGACCTCGGCGATCGCCTCCTTGAGGGCCTTGCCGTTCTCGCGCACGCAGAGCTCACCGAGCCGGCGCTCGTCGGCGAGCATGCAAGTCGCGAGCTGACCGAGGAGCTTGCCGCGCTCGGCGCCCGGCCGGGTCCGCCACGTCCGGAACGCACGGGCGGCCGCGTCGATCGCCGCGTCGACGACCGCATCGTCGGAGTCGGTGACCTCGGCGATCAGCGCGTCGTCGTAGGGGTCGCGCACCACGAACCGCCGCGAGCCTGGCTCCCATCGGCCATCGATGTACGCGTCGCGGGCGAGCTCGCTCATGCGCGAACTATGGACGATTTCGTGCGACCCGGAACCACGTGGCGCGTCCGGATCGGTATGCATGACGGCACCATGACTGATCGGACCCGGATCATCCTCATCTTCACGACCGTCGCCGCGGTGTGCGCGGGGGCCGGCTACTACTTCTTCAAGGTTCACCAGCCGAGCTCGCGACTCGCCGATGCTCGCGAAGAGATCGCGAGCTGGGAGGTGCGATGGATCGCGGCGCGCGATTGCCTGCTCGGCAAGACGCCGATGTCCTCGAAGGTGAGCGAGGCCCTGGCGATCCGCGAGCTCGCGCCCGATCCGTGGGAGCGCAAGACCTGCACGAGCATGATCAGCAAGCTGTCGCGTGGCGACGCCACCGATACCCGGGTTACCGCAGTCGAGGCAGCATGGCCGGTGCTCGACAAGGCTGCATCGAAGGTCGCGATGTCGTTCCTGTCGCACGTCGATCCCGATGGCGATGGCCTGCGTCCCAAACCCGATCCGCTGCCGGTCGCGCTCGACGAGCTCGAGGCCGCACACGCGGCGCTGCGGCGCGCCGCCGAGCTCCCGCCGATCGCCGCGCCGACTGGCACCGCACCCCTCGCACCGGTACCGCTCGTGGCGATCGAGGCTGCTGGCAAGCGCGTGCTCGGGCTCGTCGAGCCGTACATGACATCGCGCAGCGGTCTCCTCGCGTTCGGCACGATCGACGGCGCCGAGATCCAGCTCCAGCTCGTCGCTGGCAAACCAGCCATGGTGACGAAGGTCGGCGCCGGCATGCAGCGCGCGATCCCCGACACCAGCTGGGGCGCGCGCGCGATCCCCGACGGGATCGAGGTCGGTGCGATCGACGAGGCCGGCACGCTGACCGCGCCGACGATGCTCGCGGTTCCGGGCTCGACGCAGGTGATCGCGGTGGTCGGCACGCTCGCCGATGGCGTCGTCGTGTACGGCGGCGGCACCCAGCTGTTCGTGGCGCGCGGCAAGGCGGGCGTGTTCACTCCGGGCAAGTCGATCCTCGTGCGCAGCATGGCGTTCGCGACCGATGCGGCGACCGGCGACACCGCGATCGCATGGACCGGGATGGACGACAAGACCAGCTGGTTACGGCTGTCGCCGAGCACGCTCGACGCGCAGCCCGACGAGCTCGGCGCACCTGGCTACGTGCGTGCGCTCTGCCTCGCGAAGGACACCGCGTTCGTCGAGACCATGGATCGCGGCAGCGGCGCGCTCTTCAGCGCCGGTCTGACCACCGACTCGATCGGTGACGGTGACGCCGAGCACCACACGCTGATCGGCTGCACCGATACCGGCGCGCTCGGGCGGCGACGGCTTGCGGGGGTCACGTTCCTCGCGTGCGCCGGCAGCGAGGACTGCAAGCCTGTCGAGCCCGGGACCCAGCGCGACAACCCGCCGATGGCGGTCGTGCCAGGGGGCGCGGTCGCGGTCGAGGCGCGCGGCGGCGTGCTCGCGATGCGCACGCGTGCGGGCTCGACCTTCCACGCAGTACCGAACGGCTTCGTGCCGCTCAGCGTGATCACCGACGGCGCGACCGTCGACGTCCTCGGGTGGAGCGCCGATGGCCTCGTGATCGCGCGGCTCCCCGCCCGGACCTAGGCGATCGCGCTACGCGAGCTGGGCGGCGAGCGCGCGGGTCTCGACGAGGTTGTCCTCGATCGAGCAGTACGTCCAGCCGCCGTACCGACCGACGCTGTGGATGCCCTGCGCGGCGAGCTCGCGCTGGTAGTGGGCGGTCCAGTGCAGCGAGTCCTTGGTGATGTGGACGTACGCCGGATCGAGCACGACGTCGTGGTGCGCGACGAGCTGATGGCCGTCGATGACCCGCTCGCGCGCGAGGTCGGCGAGCACACGCGTGCGCCACGCATCGATCTCGGCGCGCGACGGCTGCGCGTCGTGCGGCAGCCCGATCTCGACGTAGAGGCTCATCCGGTCGGTGTCGAAGATGTTGTCGTACCAGCCGACCCGGTAGAACGAGAGCGTGCGATCCGGGAAGTACATCCAGTGCACGCCGCGACAGCCCTTGCGATCGAAGCCGAGGTTGAACACCAGCACCTTGTTCGCGGTGAACCGGGTCGCCGGCGTGAGACCCGCGATCGCGAGCAGTGCGGGCAGCGGCGTCGAGCTCACGAGGTGGCGGTACCGCACGCGGCGGCGTGGTGTGGTCACGACGCGGGCACCGCGATCGATCGCGACGACGGCCTCGTCGAGCGCGACCGTGCCAGCGGGCAGATCGCGGAGCAGCGCGTGGATGTACTGGATCGCGCCGCCCGCCGGGTACGTGAACGTCGCGTTGTAGCCGCCGTCGGCCGCGCCCGGCCTCATGTTCGCGATGATGTCGGCGAGCTCGGCGTGCGGAAAGAACCGCCCCATCGCATCGGGATCGAGCGTGTCGAGATCGGTCGCGTAGAGCTTCTCGTTGTACGGCCGCAGGAACTTCTCGGTGATCGCGCGCCCGAGCTTGCGGTGCAGCATCTCGCCGAACGAGGCAGGCGGTGTCTCGCTCGTCGGCCGGAAGAACAGATCGACGAGGCACTCGACGAATTCGCCCTGCGGCAGCTGGTGGATGTTCTTCTGGAACGGGAAGTCGATGTCGCGGCCGGCGTAGCGGATGAAGCTGCGCTTCGCGATCGTGCGGACGTCGTGGCCGGGCATCCGCGCGCGTAGCCACGCCTCGATCGACGGGTCTCGGAAGTGGAAGAAGTGCCCCGAGTAGTCCCACACGAAGCCGGCGCGCTCGACGGTGCGGCAGTACCCGCCCGGCTCGGCCTCGCGCTCGAGCACGAGCACGCGTGCGGCCGGATCACGCTCGCGGATCCAGTTCGCGAAGCCGAGGCCCGAGACCCCGGCTCCGATCACCACGAAGTCGTGGTCCTCGATGGGCGCCGGATCAGCCATTCAGCCGGGCCAGCTCGCTCGCGAAGATCCGCCGCGCGATCGCGCTCGCACAACCATACGTGCTCTCCATGCCGAAGTACGACATGCTCTTCGAGAGCAGGCTCTGGCGCCGCGAGTACGGCGTATCCGACGCGTAGTGGATGATGCCGAGCTCGAACGATCCCTGATCGACGAGCGAGACCAGCTGGTTCTGTGGGTGCCGTCGCGGCTCGGCGATCTCGTACGCCGCGGCGAGGTACGGGCCTGCCTCCATCTCCATCACGGTGTAGCCCTCACGATAGAACACGTCCATGTACTCGCGGTTCTGGAGGAACGCGGAGCGCACGGTCAGCGCCTTCTGGTTGTCGAGCACCGTGCCGTGGCGCATGAACGGCTGGACGTCGCCGGCGACCAGCGCGTTGCGGAACATGTAGGTGTTCGACGAGTGCTCGTCGTGGATCACCTTCGAGATCATGACGTCGCCGACGCGGCCGTTGAGCGTCGCGGCCTTGCCCATGATGTAGATGCCGCGCAGCTCGTCGACGCCCTGCGAGATCGATGACAGGTGGTGGTACGCCGCCATCCCGAGCGGGTAGTCGATGTTGACGATCACCGCCGGGCTCTCGACGATCCGCTCGATGCCAGGAATCTGCACGCGCGGATCGAGCTTCTCGGGACGCAGCATCGACAGCTCGATGACCTGGGCGTCGACGTCGATCTTGCCGGGCGACGGGATCGCACGGATGCCGCTCGCGGCGTCGGACTCCTGCACCTGCGTCATCCGGCCCGCCGTCTCCGTGCCGGGCTCGTGGATGAAGGCGCGGAGTGCGTAGTAGAGGATGTTCGTCGCGAGGCCATGGTCGGCGGCAGCGACCGCCTCGTCGTAGCGCGGCGCGAGGTCCTCGAAGTTGCGGCGGCGGAGGAACTCGAGGATCTCGTCCTTGTGCGCGCGCGCGTAGCCGCCCAGCAGATTTGCGAGCGAGTGGCTGTTCGACGACACGAAGTACACCGGTCGCCCGGTTGGCACGGCCGGCGAGATCGCCTTCCACCACCGCTGCGCCGACCGTTGATACTCGCGGAACGAGCCGTCGAGCAGCCGGACGAACAGATCGCAGTCGTGCGCGAGCATGTCGGTGAGGATCGCGTTCGAGCGCAGACCGAGCGCACCGCGGAGCCGGAGCACGGCGTCGTCGTCGCCGATCGCGGCGGCGAGCTCGCCATCATCCGCGACGTCCGAGATCCGCGCGGCGAGCAGGCGCTCGCGCAGCTTGTTCCACTCGAGCTGGTACGCCGTGACGATCGGAACGAGGTCGTCGATATCGGAGGCCGACGCGATGAACGCCGCGAGCGTGCTGCCGCCATCCCAGCGCAGCGGGCGCCGTCGGCCGCGGGTGCGAACCACCTCCCACTGCTCGATCGGAAACCCCGCGGCGCGAAACTGCCGCGGGCTCTGGCCGAGCACGACGCGGCGGATCCGCGGCATGCACTCGGGCAACCGGCCGGCGCTGTACGAGAAGGCCGCGAGATCGGGCGCCGGTTCCTCGGCCCCGAGGTGCAGGCTCGACCGCGCGTAGAGATGCGCCTCTTCGAAGGCGCGGACGCGGACATCGCCACTCGACCGGAGCAGCGAGTAGTAGGTCCGGATATAGAGGTCAATCTCGTCGCTGGTAGCGCGAGGCGGCTGGCGATCCACGGGGATAGGGTAGATCACCCTTGGCTCCGGATCGCTTTTCTTGGGCGCCGGGAAGTGATACCCACTGCGCTAACGAGCGCAGGTCCGGGTCCCTATTTATGAGTAAAGAAGAGCTAGTCCATCTCGACGGCGAGGTCATCTTGATCGCGAAAGGCGGAAACTTTCGGGTCAAGCTCGACAACGGCCACGAGGTGCTGGCCAAGCTTGCCGGCAAGGTTCGCCGGCATCGCATCCGTGTCGTCCTCGGTGATCGTGTGACGGTGGCGGTCTCACCGTACGATCCGACCCGCGGTTTCATCGTCTATCGCCAGCGTTAGGCGTCAGCGCTAGCGTCGGCAGCCATTCGCGCCAGGCCATTGCGGGCCTACGCTCGCGGCACGCGCGATGTTCCCCGACTGCAAGTCACCGCGCCGACTGTGCAAAGTGCGAACGGCGGGGCGGGACTGTCGTCCCCGGCTGATCTGGCTAACGCACTGGCCTGGGGCCCTCGGACGGGCTGCATGTCCGCGACTCCCGGTAGCTCCCGGCCGGCACGGACCTCGCAACGGGTCCCGTCGTGCGTTTCCGGTTCATCCTCATCATCCTCGCCATCGCCGCGCTCTACATGCTCGGGACGCGCGGCTCGGTCTGATCCTACGTGGCCGGATGCCTCCGGCGTGTGCACCGGCGCCGAGCTGATACGCTCTCGCCAGCATGGCCGAGGCTCCTCTCTACGTCGGGATCGATCTAGGCACGACCAACTCCGCAGCTGCGGTGTTCGACGGCGAACGCGTCAACGTCGTCCGCAACGCTCAGGGCGCGACGGTGACTCCGTCCGTCGTGCGCCTCGACAAGCAGGCGCGGGTCACGGTCGGCACGCGCGCGCGGCGGTTCGTCGAGCAGGACGCCGCGAACACCGCGGCCGAGTTCAAGCGGCTGATGGGGACCGGTCAGGAGATCGAATTCCCGGCGGCTGGCGTCAAGCGCAAGCCCGAGGAGCTATCGGCGGAGATCCTGAAGGCCCTGCGCCAGGACATCACCGATCAGCTCGGCGTCACGATCGAGCGCGCCGTGATCTCGGTGCCGGCGCTGTTCGAGCTGCCGCAGAGCGCGGCGACCTCGGAAGCGGCGCGGCTCGCCGGGTTCTCGCGCGTCGAGCTCCTGCAGGAGCCGATCGCGTCGGCACTCGCAGCGGGCTGGCGCGCCGACGGTGACGGCGGCGGGACGTGGCTCGTGTTCGACCTCGGCGGCGGCACGTTCGACGCGTCGTTACTCGAGACTCGCGACGGGCTGCTCCGCGTGGTCGGTCACGACGGCGACAACTTCCTCGGCGGCCGGGACTTCGACTGGGTGATCACCGAGCACCTCGCGTCGCGGCTGTCCACGGTCCCGCAGCGAAACAACCCCGCGCACGCCTCGGCGCTGCGTGCGTTGCGGCTGGCAGCCGAGGACGCGAAGATCGAGCTGTCGCGTGGCGAGCGCGCGCAGGTCACGCTCGCGCAGCCACTGTCGATCGACGGCAACGATGTCGAGGTCGACCTCGAGCTCGATCGAGCCACCGTCGAGCGGCTGTGCACGCCGTTGATCGATCGCGCGCTCGACGTCTGCATGCGCCTGCTCTCGCAGAACGGGCTCGGACCGGGCCGGCTCGGCAAGCTGGTGCTGGTCGGCGGTCCGACGGTGATGCCGATGGTACGCGCGCGGGTGTCGGCGCGGCTCGAGGCGCCGCTCGCCGAGGGCCACGATCCGATGACGCTCGTCGCGCAGGGTGCGGCACTCTACGCGGCGACCGCATCGCTCGATGGCCGCGCGCCGTCGACAGCAGCTCCAACTGGACGCCAGGTCTGGTTGCAGTACCCGGCAGTGTCGGCGGATCTGACGCCGCACGTCGTCGGCAAGTTCGTCGGCGGTGGCGAGGATACGCCGGCGAAGGTCAAGCTCGTGCGCAACGACGGCGCGTGGTCGAGTCCCGACGCGACGGTCGGTCCCGACGGCACGTTCGTCACGAGCGTCACGCTGTTGCCGCGGCGCGCGTGCACGTTCACGCTCGAGGCACGCACTGCGACAGGCACGGTCGTGCCGGTGACGCCGTCCGCGTTGACGATCGTGCAGGGCCTGACGATCGGCGACCCGCCGCTATCGCGCACGCTCGGCGTCGCGCTCGCGAGCGGTCACGTCCAGGTCTATCTCGACCGCGGTGCGCCCCTACCCGCGCGCCGCACGTTCACCCATCACACGATCGAGACGGTCGCGAAGGGCAGCTCGGAGAGCGTGCTGCGCATCCCGATCGTCCAGGGCGAGATGAGCCAGGCGCACCTGTGTCGGCTCGTCGGCACGCTCGATATCGGTGGCGACGTCGTCACCGACACCGTGCCGACCGGATCGGCCGTCGAGGTCACGATCGAGCTCGATCGCGGCGGGCGACTGTCGGCGCGCGCGCTCGTGCCGTCGATCGGCCAGGTGTTCGAGCACGTCGCGCACCTGCTCGTCCCCGACGCGGCGCCCGAGGCGCTGGATGCCGCGATCCGCGATCTGCGGCGGCAGCTGATGGAGCTCCGCACCGATGCGTTCCGCCACGGGCTCGGCCAGGTGATCGAGAAGCTCGACCGGATCGAGTCGCGGCTGTCCGAGGCCGAGCGCGATATCGATGCGGCACACGGCGGCGATGCCGATGCCGCGCAGCGCGCACGCCGGGCGCTGCTCGACGTCGACGCGACGATGTCGGAGGCCGACCTCGCGCGGAAGTGGCCCGAGCTCGACGACGCCGCTCGTCACGTCGCGATCGCGGCGTCCTCCTCGGTCGGCATGCACGGCACCGAGGCCGAGCGCACGCTGCTCCAGGAGGTGCTCGCGGCGATGGACAAGGCGCGTCGCGAGAAGGATGCGCCCGAGCTCGAGCGCCAGATGAAGCTCGCATCGCGGCTCTCGAACGCCGCGTTCAACCGCACCCCCGAGGCGTGGGAGCTCTACTTCGAGGACGTCGCCTCGGACATGTCGACGATGCGCGACTTGCCGCGCGCCCAGCGCCTCGTCAACGAGGGCAAGGCTGCGATCGAGAAGACCGACACCGACGAGCTCCGCCGCGTGGTCAAGGCGCTGTGGTCGCTGCTGCCCGAGGACAGCGCGGCGCGCAAGAAGGGTTTCGACTCGGGCGTTCGATGATCGTCGACAATCCGTTCTTCGTCCTCGGCATCGCACCCGATGCGAGCCGGATCGAGATCGAGCGCGAGGCCCAGAAGCTGCTCGGCATGCTCGAGCTCGACTTCCCCGACGCGCGCACGTACGTGACGCCCCGTGGGCCACAGCCCCGCACCGCGGAGGCCGTGCGTGCGGCGGTCGCTGCGCTCCGCGATCCGTTTCGCCGGCTCGTCGCCGAGCTGTGGGCGCGTCACGCCCCACCCACGCGTACCGCCGCGCCACCGCCTGCGGAGGCGCCTGCCGGCATTCCAGGCTTCCGGCGCCGGCTCGGCTGGAGGCCGTAGGTGTACGCGATCCCATATCTACTGTTCGCGCGGCTGCACCAGGCCGCGATCGCCGCGCGTCGTCGGTCGCGGACCTGGCACTACCTCGCGTGGTCGGCGCTTGCGGGCGTGCTGGCCGCGGCGATGCTCGCGGTCGGGCTGACCTTCATGCTGCTGCTGTGGCGCGTCGAGCTGTGGCCGCTCGCGCTCGTGGTGTTCGCGATCATGATCGCGCCGGTAGTGGCGGGGATGCTGACCCGCCACGTGTTCGTGCCGCTCGGCTGGCTTCGCTTCGCGTTCTATGGCGGGCTCGCATCGCGGCCCGGCGCCGATGGCGAGGCGTTCGGCCTGTGCTGCGCGGCGTGGGCCTTCAGCCACAAGCCGACCGGCAAGGGCGAGAGCTGGCTCGCGGCGCACCGCGAGCTGCGACGCCCGCTCGGCGATGGCGAGGTCGTGGTCACCGCGCTGATCGCGGCAGGCCGTGGCGATGCCGACACCGCGCGGCTGCTGCTGCGCTCGCTCGACATGCTCGTCGAGGCGCACCCGCCCGTGCGCGAGCTCGCCGGCGAGTGGCTCGCGGTGGATGCCGCCGAGCGCGGCGCATGGGCCGAGCTCGCCGACGACGCGCTCGCTGCGCGCTGGCCGGCGTCGCCGCTGACGTACTTCCTCGAGGGTGTCGCCGCGCATCGCACGGGTGCCGCTGGCTCACCGAAACCGATCGAGCTCCACGCGCGCTGGCTGCTCGCACCGTTTCGCCGCGCGACGCGCGAGCTGCTGACGACGGCAGATGGCGGACCGCCAGCGCGCAGCACGGCGCCCGAGCCCGAGACGATCGACGTCGTCGAGCCCGAGGAGGCACCCGAGCCCGAGCCGCTGCCGCGCGCGGTCGCCGCGTACCTGACGTTCGCGAGCCAGCCGCCGAGTGCATCGGCGCTCGCGCTGACGGTACGGGCCTGGGATGCGGCACTCGCTGACGGCGGCACGCATGCGTGGCTCGCACGACGGGCACTCGAGCTCGACGCACCACTCGGCGCCGTCGAC
>JACCTC010000033.1 GCA_013812655.1 Deltaproteobacteria bacterium
CCCGGCCGTTGCTGCCGGCACCTGGCGGCTCACCGCGACGCACGGCGATTTCGGTCCGGTGACGAGTGCGCCGATCACCCTCGACGGCAAGCACGCGCGCAGCGGCGTCGAGCTCGTGCTGGCGGCCGGTGGGATCGTGCGTGGTGTCGTGCACGACAAGGCCGGCAAGCCGGTCGCGTCCGCGGACGTGCGGGTGGTCGCGAAGGGCCACGTCGAGTGGCGCGCGCGCCGCCAGGCGTTCACCGACGCCGACGGCAAGTTCGTGATCGCCGGGCTCGCCCGTCGCGCGGCGGAGGTCGTCGCGCGTCATGACAGTGGCGCCTCGGCGATCGCACCAGCGGATCTCGCGGCGAAGCGCGAGCACGACGTGGTGCTGGTGCTCGACGTCGATGGCGCGATCGCAGGCACCGTCGTCGATCCGAAAGGAGCGCCGATCGGCGATGCCCAGGTGATCGCCGAGCCGGAGTGGAGCGGCGGCGTCGCCGACCGCGCGGCGTGGAGCGTGCGCGGCGTGCAAGAGACCGTGACCGATCAGGGTGGTGCGTTCCGGTTCGCGGGGCTGCCCGCGGGCTCGTATCGCATCCGCGCCGCGCGCCCCGGCGCCTCCGAGGCAGCGCTGTCGCTCGCGGCCGGTATCGTCGCGCAGCCGAACGGCGCGCCGGTGAAGCTCGTCGTCCCCGCCGATGGCCGCGTGATCGGCAAGGTCGCGTTCGCCGACGGCAAGGCCCCCGCCGCGTTTCACCTGACGCTCGGCTGGACGCACCCGACGCCGTTCGCCGCGAAGGACGGCGCATTCGCGCTGCCCGCGCCCGGGGGCACGCACATGTTGACGATCAGCGGTCTTGGCTTCGTCGAGCAGCGCCGGGAGGTCGCGATCAGCGACGGCAAGGACACCGACGTCGGCACGATCACCGTCGCCGCCGGTCGCTCGATCTCGGGCCGCGTCCTCGACGACACCGGCGCCCCGGTCGCGAAGGCGAAGGTCGCCGCCGGCATGCTGCTGACCGGCGGCGGCGAGGAGCTCTACATCAAGGACGAGAGCATCGGCGCGAAGGACACCGAGACCGACGCCGGCGGACACTTCACCCTCGATGGCTTCCCACCCGCAGCCGTCACCGTCGTCGCCGGCAAGGACGGCATCGGCCGCAGCGCGAGCATCCGGATTCCTGGCACCACCGACAGCGCCACGCTCGATCTCGTACTCGCGCCGACCACTGGCCTCGCGGGCAAGATCACGCGGGGCGGCGCGCCGCTCGCCGACACCATCGTCATCGCAAACCCAATCGGCGCCACCGCCTCGAACTTCTTCGTCGCGACCGGCCCCGACGGCACGTTCGCGCTCGACGCGCTCGCCCCTGGCGCCTACGTCGTCTTCCCGATGCTCGGCGGCGGCGGTGGCCGCCCGAAGGACATGTACATGCGCAAGGTCGAGGTGATGCTCGGCAAGCGCGCGCACGTCGATATCGACACCACGCTCGGCCCGATCACGCTCGCGATCAACATCAAGACCGATCGCGGCACCTCCGTCCCGATGGCCCAGGTCCTCGCGATCCAGGCCACGCTCGATCCGCACTCTCTCGAGGAGCTGCGCGATGGCTCGCACATGCCGTTCGGCGAGGCAGTCATCCCGATCTACATCCGCGGCGCGATGGGCGGCGCGACCGAGATCCAAGGCGTCCGCGCCGGCCCGCACACGATCTGCGCGATGCTCGGCGATCCGCGCGCCGATCCGGCGAGCTTGAAGTTCAAGTGCACGCCCGCCAAGCTCGGCGCCGCCGCAAAGCAGAGCGTGACCGTCGTGGTACCCGCCGCGTGGATCGAGGCCAAGTAGCCGCAGCGCGCCCGGACACCACGGCCGTGCACCGGCCGCTCCGGACGCGCGGCCGCGGCTTGATGGCGCTTGCGACGGCACGAGAACTGCTGTGGGTCTGGCCTCCAAGGAGCTATCCTCGTGACCGAGCCAGCCGACATGACGCCTGTGACCCGTGGTGAGCTCCGCGCCGAGCTTGCAGACCTCGAGCTCCGGCTCGAGCAGAAGCTCGAACAGAAGCTCGAGCAGAAGCTCGAACAGAAGCTCGAACAGAAGCTCGAACAGAAGCTCGATCAGAAGCTCGATCAGAAGCTCGAGCTGTGGACGGGGGCGCTCCTCGCGCGAATCGACGCCAGGTTCACGGCGTTCGATCTCAAGTTCACGACCATGATCGCCGGCACGGAGCAACGCTTGCTACACGAGCTCGCCCACCATACGCGGAGCATCGAGAGCGTGCTCGCGGGACAGATCGCGACCGTCGATGACAAGTACACCGACCTTCCCCAGCAGATCACCTCGCTCGAGACCGAGCACTCGGACCTGCACGCGCGGGTGGTCAGGCTCGAGGGCGTGGTGTTTCCGCCTGCGCCGGCTCGCAAGCGTACGCGCCGGCGCGGTTGATCGATTCGCGGTCGCCGGACTCGAGGCTCACTCCTTGGAGCCGAACAGATCGATGACACCCTGGAGGTAGTTCCAGTGGCAACGCTCGTCCGGGCGCTCGTAGAGCCCATGCGCGTAGACATGCGCACAGTTCGCTCGCGACAGTCCCGAATCGACCACGACGAGCTCCTTCGCGGAGCCGCGCTCGGCGACCTCCTTGTAGCTGGCGCAATAGAACACGTCGCGCCGGCACGCTCTGCACGACCGGACGAGCTCGCGCGCGTCGACGGCCAGCGCATGCCAGCGTCGTGGACATCCCACACGCCAGTCACAACCTCCAATCACCCCCCGACCGACCACGGCCCGCCAGTCGGGCTTGGTGATGTAGCTCGCCTTGCCGACAAGCTCCGAGGTCTCGACGTCCACGTCATCCTCGAGCTCGAGCCGGAGGTACCGCGAAGCCACCGGAAACCCGCTGGCCTCGAGCCAGTCGGCGTAGACCGCGCGAGTGTCGTCGTCGGCGGGATTGGCGCGCAGCGTGGTCAGGAATGTGCGCTCCTCCGGTGTGATGGGCCGCGACTCGTCGAGGTTCGCGACCGGTACCCGCTCACCGAGCGTGAGCTGGAGGATCGTCTCGCCAACGCGGATCCACTGGCCGAGCTCGACGGGCACCGGTCCGGTGACCTGCTCGTCATCGACGTAGGTCCCCATCATGCTGCCGAGGTCCTCGATCAGGATGCCGCCAGGCCCGAGCGTCAACCGCGCGTGCGGACTCGACACCGTGGAGTCGGCCAGTCGGATCTCGCCGGCCGCACCGCTGATCGTGTAGCTGCCCTCGTCGGCGAGCGCGATGTAGCGCGGCTCGTGGGCGTCGTCGACGTGCGAAATCTTGAGCAGCATCCGATCACCAAAACCCTGGCGCTGGCTTGGCTGCCGGCAGCGTGCTCGGCGCCACCGGGGCTGACGTTAATCTCTCTATTGACCTGCTAACTACGTGGAGGTTAAGGGGATTGAACCCTTGACCCTCGGCTTGCAAAACCAGACGCATCCGTCTTTTCGGTTACTTGGCGTTCTCATCGATTCGCATCTATTCCGGAATCGTCGTCGGTAACATCGGATCGAGTCTCAGGCAGTGCCGGGGCGCCTGTTGACTAGATTGTTGACTAAAACAGGCCCATGCTGTTGACTA
>JACCTC010000040.1 GCA_013812655.1 Deltaproteobacteria bacterium
GCCGGTGGGGCTGCAGCGGGTGCCGGCGCCGGGGCGGCGGCGGGCGCAGCGGCGGCGGCTCCTGTCGTGCCTGGCTTCGCGACGCCGCTCGCGGCATTCGCGACGACCTCGACGACCTTCTCGAGCATCGTCGTGGTGTCCCACGGCTTTGGGAGGTTCGTGTCGGCACCGACCTGGGCGCCCTTGGCGGCATCGTAGGGTGCGCCGTTGCCGACGAGGATCACGACCGGGACACCCGCGAGGGCAGCCTCGGACTTCACCGCGAGGCAGAGGTCGTAACCAGATTTGCCAGGCATCTGCGAGTCCGCGAGGATGACCGCTGGCTTCTGACTCTTGGCCTTCTGAAGGCCTTCGTCGAAGTTGCGGGCGCCCACATAAGTGAACTCGGTGCCGCGGAAGGTGATATCCGCGACCTGCTGCATCGTGGCGCTGTCATCCACGCACAAAACAATCTTGCTCACTTGGGTCCTCCCGAATCGCAAGCTCGACGCATCACCTTGGTAACACGGTCTTCGACGGAGGGTCAAACCAACTGCCGAGAATTGGAGGCCTTTTGGGTGCGTGGTGATCGGTGCTAGTTTTCGCCGCCGATGCCGACGCACCACACGCCACTTCACCGGGCGGCTGCCGAAGCGGTCGCAGCGAACGCTGGCGTGGCCGCGACCGATCTCAAGGTCGAAGCGCCCCCCAAGCCCGAGCTCGGCGATCTCGCCGTCGGTTGCTTCGCGATCGCCAAGGCAGCAGGCAAGAACCCGGCGCAGGTCGCCCAGGAGCTTGCCGGCAAGCTCGACGTCCTCCGCATCCCCGGAGGCTTGCTCGCGAGCGCGACCGCGGCTGGCCCGTTCATCAACTTCAAGGTCGACCGCGCGCGGGCGTTCGCATGGATCGTCGACGCCGCGCTCCGCGAGCGCCTCGTGCCACCGGACTACGGCACGAACCAGACGATCTGCATCGACTACTCGTCGCCGAACATCTCGAAGCACCTCGCCTACCACCACCTCCGCGGCACGACGCTCGGCCACGCGCTCGCGCAGATCTATCGCGCGCTCGGCTACCGCGTCGTCGGCATCAACTTCCTCGGCGACTGGGGCACCACGCACGGCATGTTGATCGCCGCGTGGAAGAAGTGGGGCCCGATCGAGCCGCTCGACGTCGCCGGCCTCAACGGGCTCTACGTCCGGTTCCGCGCCGCGATGGCCGAGGATCCGACGCTCGAGGCCGAGGGCCGGGCATGGTTCAAGCGGCTCGAGGACGGCGACCCCGAGGCGCGCGCGCTGTGGCAGCGGTTCCGCGACATCTCGTGGGCCGAGTTCGCGGCGGTCTACGACATCCTCGGCATCGACTTCGAGGAGGTCCGCGGCGAGAGCGCCTACGAGCCTGCCCTCCCCGGCGTCATCAAGCAGCTCGAGGACAAGAGCCTGCTCGTCGAGAGCGAGGGCGCCCGGGTCGTCGTGCTCGAGGGCGAGAAGACGCCGATCCTGATCGTCAAGCAGGACGGCTCGACGCTCTACGCGACGCGGGACATCGCCGCCGCCGAGTACCGGTGGAGCACGTTCCACTTCACGCGCTCGCTCTACGTGGTCGGTCGCGAGCAGGCGCTGCACTTCCGCCAGCTCTTCAAGCTGCTCGCCAAGATGGGCCACGAGTGGGCCGCGCGCTGCCAGCACATCCCGTACGGCCACGTCCGGATCGGCGGCAAGAAGACCGCGACCCGGCTCGGGAACGTCGTGCTGATGAAGCAGGTCTTCGAGATCGCGCAGGACGAGGTGCGCCCGCGGATCGTCGAGAAGAACCCCGAGCGGTCGGCCGCCGAGGTCGACGAGGTCGCGCGCCAGGTCGGCATCGGCGCCGTCGTGTTCGGCAACCTCGCGTCACAGCGCGAGAAGGACGTCGACTTCGATCTGGAGAAGGTGACGTCGACGCAGGGCGACTCGGGCCCGTATCTGCAGTACGTCCACGCGCGCTGCTCGTCGATCCTGCGCAAGGCACCGCACAAGATCGACGGCGCCGAGGCGCTCGCCGACGTCGACTTCGCGCTGCTGACCCACGAGGCCGAGTGGGCGGTCGCGCGGCGCCTGCTCGAGATGCCCGAGATCGTCGTGCGCGCCGGTGACAACGCCGAGCCCCACGCCGTCTGCCACTACCTGCTGCAGCTCGCCGGTGACTACTCGCGCTGGTACACGCTCGGCAACGACGATCCCGCGCTGCGGTCGATCGTCGACGATCCAGCGCTCTCGCGCGCGCGGCTTGCCCTCACCGCCGGCGTGCGAGCCGCGATGGCGACCGGCCTGCGCTTGATCGGCATCGCCGCACCTGACTGGATGTAGCTATCGGCGATCGCGGCGGCGGATCTGCTCGAGCAGATCGACGCAGTCATCGAGCGAGCGGCGCAGCGTGTCGCGCAGCGCCTTGTCGTGCGCGATGTCCTCGAAGATGCGGTCGCGGCGCGACAGCGAGCGCAGCAGCGCGGCGCAGCTCTCGGCGTACTTGACGTGACGTTGCGGGTACGGGAGCTCGGGCTCGGCGGCCACGACGGCCTGGGGCGCCGCGCCGACGACGACCTGGCGCGCGACGCTCGAGGACGCCACGACCGCGTCGGCCGCGGGGTTCGTGCCACGCGCGCGGCCGGGCACGATCGCCGGCGAATCGGGGATCCCGGCCGGACGCGGCGACCTGAACGGCATGCTCGCCGCCGGTTCCGCGATCGGCTCGGGGCGCGCCCACGGTCCCTTGTCGAGCTTGCCATCGACGCCGACCGCGGCGATCGCCGACGGATCGTGCTCGACCTCGACCCGGGTGATCGCGCTCGACACCATCGTCGCGACCTCGAGCGTCTGGCCGACCCACTGCGCCAACGGCAGCTCGAACATCGAGTGCTCGCCGACCCGCGGATCGCTGTCGCGGACGACCACGTGCTCGCGGTCGGTGCCGGGCGCGCCGCGGACGATGACGTACTTGCGTCCGCGCATCTCGTGAAAGCCCAGGAGGTACACGCTCGACAGCGTGTGGACGCGGTACACGGCGGTGGCGCGCTGCCGGAGATCTCCGAACACCGTGTGGTTCACATCCCCATCATACGCGCCGCGGCCTGCCCGACGGACCCGGTGTTGACTGTAGAGGCCGGCTGGCCGAGCGACCGCGAAGGTCACAATTGACGAGCGCGGCCCCGGCCGTCTAGGGTGCGCCGCGCGCCATGTTCGACAGTATCGAGGCTGCGGTCGGTATCTACCTGGCCTCCCTCGTGATCGGCGTCGTGTCGGGAGTCATCCCGGTGGTCAACGCCGAGCTCTACCTGATCGGCGTGGTGCTGCTCGGCAACAGCGTCCCCGGCGCGATCGTGCTCGGCACGCTGGTCGCGCTCGGCCAGATGATCGCGAAGGCCGGGCTCTACCAGGCCGCGCGCGGCGCGGGCAACGCCGGCAAGCGCAGCAAGCTCGGTGACAAGATCGAGAAGGCGCGTGCACGCCTCGAGCGCTGGAAGTCCAAGCCGCTGACGATCACGTTCGTCTCGGCAGTGACCGGGCTACCGCCGTTCTTCCTGGTCAGCCTGGTCGCCGGGCTGCTCGAGGTGCGGTTCGTGACGTTCTGCGTGCTCGGCTTCGTCGGCCGCACGATCCGGTTCGTCACGATCGCGCTGCTCGCTGTCCTGGTGTGAGCTCCGCGTCGGTCCCGGCGTCGGGCGTCACCGGCACCCAGCCGACCTCGGGTGGCGCGAGCTGGTGCATCCGGTACGCCGTCCAGAACTTCACGACGAGGATCGCGCCGCACACGATCGTCCCCGCGATGACGTTCTTGCTGAGCACGAGCACGCCGGTCACCACGGCGCTGTTGACGAGCTTGCCGATCGACGACCAGTTCCACAGCCAGATCGTGCGATCGACGAGGTGGAAGTAGTTCGGGCTCTTGATCGGCCAGCGCATGAACTGGTTCGACAGGTAGTGATCGATGCCCATGAACTGGAACAGGAACATCGCGACGGGGAGCATCAGCTCGGGATAGAGCGTGGCGTAGTTGAGGTAGAAGAACGCGACGAGCACGCGGTCCGCGAGGATGTCGAACTGCGCGCCGAGCCGGGTCTCCTGATCGAACAGACGCGCGAGCGCGCCGTCGACGACGTCGAGCACCCAGTAGACGCCGAGGCCGATGAAGTTCCAGGTCTCGTTCCGGGTGACCGCGGCGTACGCGAAGATCGCCATGCCCGCGACGAGCCGGATCGCGGTGACGATGTTCGCCCACGTGCCCCATGACTCGCGGGTCGTCGAAACAGCGGACAGGCTCATCGGTCGCTCCTGGGGCCGGGAGTGAATCCCGGCCCCTCCATCTCAGGCCCGACGTAGCACATCGGTCACATCTTAGGCCGCGACTCGACCCGTCACCCGCGGAAGTTTGCCATGCCCGAGGGTGAGGATTGCCGGCACGAGGACGAGGGCGGTGAGCACGCACGTGATCTCGCCGATCAGCGAGGCGGTGCCGAACCCCTTGATCGCGAGGTTGTCGCTGAACAGGAGCGAGCCGTAGCCGATGATCGTGGTCAGCGCGGCCATGAACACGGCGCTTCCGCTCGTCCGCAGCGTGGCGATCGGATCGGGAATCTCGTCGTGCGCCTGGCGGTGCGCGACGTTGATCGCGTAGTCGATGCCAAGCCCGAGCGTGATCGGCAGCGCGACGAAGTCCAGGAAGTTCACCTTGAGGCCGAGGAGCGCGCAGAACGCGACCATCAGCAGCGTGCCCGTGCACGTGCCGATCAAGACGGCGAGCGCGCGGCGGTTCCAGCCGACGAGCAGGACGACCATGATCACGAGGCCGAGCAGCGCGACCATGGTGACCCGCGGACCATCGCGTTCGATCGACTCGATGATGTCCGCGAAGATCACGCTGCTGCCCGACGTCGTGACGGTGCCGCCGTCGGCGAGCTCGAGCTTGCGGACCGCCGCGGCAAACCGGATCAGATCCTTGCCGTTCCACTCGTCGAGCAGCGGTGACGGCCGAATCGACACGAAGTAGCCGACCTTGCCGTTGCGCTCGGTGAGCCGATTCACGAGCACGCCCGGCAGCTGCTCGATGGTGACCGGCACGAGGCCGTCAGGTGGCCGCAGCTCGCGGAGCTCCGCACGCTCCTTGTCGTCGAGCGCCTCGAGCGCGTCGTCATCGAGCATCGCGCGGATCTCGTCGAGCACCGCGATCTTCGCCGGCTGATCCACCGGCACCAGGTCGCCGATCGAGCTGATCGAGCCGATCGTCTGCTGCGCAGGCGGCAGGCCGGCATCACGGGCACGCAGCGCGCCGACGATCAGCGGCACCTGTTCGGGATGGTCGGCGGCGATGTACGTGCGTCCGGTGATGCCGCGGCCGAAGTGCTCGTCGGACAGCTCCATCCACCGCCGGGCCTCGAGCGCGTCGTCACCTTCCGAGCGCAGCTGCGTGATGTCGTACTCGAACGGATCGTTGGCGATGTAGCGCGTCACGATCGCGACCGAGAGCACGAGCAACAGCGCTCCGACGACGACCACGACGCGCGACTTCCGGAACCCGAACAGCCGCACCAGCGTCGACCCGACGATCGGATCGCCCTGGTAGCTCCGGGTGTCGCGGCCGAACCGCACCAGCACCGCGGGCAGCAGGATGTACGACACCATCCAGCACACCATCATCCCGATCGCGCCGATCACCGCGAAGTCGGCGAACCCGCGAAAGCTCGTCGCGGCCAGCGAGCCATACGCGATCGACGCGCCGAGCGATGCGATGGCGGTCGGCCGCAGCGTACCGACGATCGCGATCGCCAGCGCGGTCTCCGGATCGTGATGGCGGCGCTCCTCGAGATAGCGCGCGATCAAGAAGATGCCGTAGTTGACGCCGTTGCCCGCGATGATCGCGCCGAGGAACGCGGTCGCCGCGTTGAGGTGGCCGACCGTGATCGCGGCCATGCCGAACGAGATCACGGTCGCGACGCCGAGCGTCGACAGCAGGAGCACGAGCAGCGTCGCGCTGCGGAAGTACAGCGCGAGCACGAGCGCCACGAGCAGGCCGGTGACGAGGCTCGAGATCAGCATGCCCTGCGAGATCGCGTCGTGCTCGGCGACCGAGGTCACGACGCCACCGGTGAAGCCGATCTGGACGCCGGGGTGCGCGGCGATCACCGAATCGCGGACGCGGTCGAGCGCGGCGAGCAACCTGGCGCCGCGGCCGGCGTCAGTCGCGCGAAACGGCGTCCGGACCTGGATCGAGGCGATCAGGCCGTCCGCGCTGATGTTGTTCGGCTTGTCGAGGCGCGCCTCGGCCTCGCGGCGCTTGGCGCGGAGCTCCTCGAGCTGCTGCTTGTCGCGCGCGACGGCGTCGGGATCGGGATCATCGACGTCGATGTAGAGCGGGTTGGCCTCGAGCTTCGCCGCCTTGATCCGCGCCGCCAGCGCGTCGCGTGCGCGCTCGAGCTCGTCGAGCGGGACGTAGAGGTGCCGGCGCGGCTTGAGGAACGTGCGGAGCTCGCTATCGTCGACCTCGACGTACTCGACGAGGTCGGGCGTGATCTTCGAGATCCCGGCGACCAGCTCGCGGACCGCGGCGTCGCGCTCGGCCGGGGACGTCGCCTTGACGATCACGAGCGCGATGTCGCCGGCCTTGACCCGCGCCTCGAGCCGCCGGAGGTCCTTCACCGACGGCTGATCCTGCGGCAGCAGGTACGAGAAGTCGGCCTTGAGCGGGAGGTGGTTGGCTATCAAATACAGCGCGCCGGCCACCAGCAGGACGTGGACCGCCATGATGGTCAGGGCGCGCCGCTTGACCCACGCGACATAGCGGCGGGCCAGCTGGTCGGGACTACGAGACACCGCGGCCTACTATGGCACAAGCTCGGTGCATGACTGGCGAGCTGGACCCCACCCTCACACCCGACCAGGCTGGCCCCTTGGACGACGCGCACGCGCCCACCTCGGGTGCCACGGCGAGCGACGCTCCGCTGGCCGGGTCGCCGTCTACCGTCGTCGGTGGCTACCGGCTCGGGCCGGTGCTCGGGCGTGGTGGCATGGGCGAGGTGCTCCTCGCGGAAGATCTGCGGTTCGGCCGCGACGTCGCGGTCAAGCGTATGCGCAACGCGCCGACGACCGACGCGATCACGCGGTTCCTGCGCGAAGCCAAGATCCAGGCGCGCCTCGATCACCCCGCGATCGTGCCGGTCCACGATCTCGGCTATGACGCCGAGGGCCGCCCGTTCTTCACGATGAAGCGGCTCGCCGGCACGACGCTGCAGGAGGTCCTCGCGGCGCGCTCGGCGACGGTACAGAAGCTGCTGCGTGCGTTCGTCGGCGTCAGCTTCGCGATCCACTTCGCGCACGAGCGCGGCGTGATCCATCGCGACCTCAAGCCGGCGAACATCACGCTCGGCGACTACGACGAGGTCTACGTGCTCGACTGGGGCATCGCGCGGGTCCTCGCGGACGGGCCGACGGCGACGCGCAACTCGGGCTCGACGGTCAGCGCCGTGACCAGCGGTGAGACGGATTCCAACACCCAGCTCGGTGCGGTCCTCGGGACGCCCGGCTACATGTCACCCGAGCAGCTGCGAGGCGACGAGGTGACCGCCGCGACCGACGTGTATGCGCTCGGCGCGCTGCTGTTCGAGATCCTCGCCGGCGAGCCGCTGCATGCGCGCGACGCGCTCGGTACCGCGCTGACCGGCACCGCCGCCTCGCCGGCGCGCCGCCAGCAGCAACGCGCGCTGCCTGCGGA